>NZ_JBVAYU010000002.1:0-515736 GCF_055412745.1 Pseudarthrobacter woesei | reverse complement strand
AGGAACAGCTGATCGATTACGTCCGGGCCGCGTCCACGCACTTCGGCGGGATCTCGCCGCTGAAGAAGGTGATGGACTTCGCCGCGCAGTACCAGATCAAGTCCGGCTTCCACGGCCCCACGGACATTTCCCCGGTCGGGTTCGCCGCGCAGCTGCACGTGGGCCTGGCGATCCACAACTTCGGGATCCAGGAATACATGCAGCACTCGGACGCGACCAACGAGGTCTTCGAACAATCCATGACCTTCACCGACGGGTACCTGCACCCGGGCGAGGCACCCGGCATCGGCGTCGAATTCAACGCCGAAGCCGCCGCGGCCTACCCCTACCAGCAGGCCTACCTGCCCTACAACCGCCTCGTCGACGGAACGGTCCACGACTGGTAACAGCGCCCTGACACGACACAAGGTCCCGGGCGGCGGGTCATGCTCAGCTGCCCGGGACCTGCCTCTTTTTCGGGCTTTGCGCCGACGGCTCCCGGTTCCGCCGGCTCAGTGAATGAGCTCGTGGGTCATGCCGAAGGGGACCTGGTCCGAGAGGGCCGCCGTGTAGTGCCCGGGCTTGTGGCGGGTGAGCAGGATGCCGTGCGTCCCCGTGGCCATGGCGAGCTGCTGCAGCCCGTGCACGGCGTCGTTCAGGCGTTCGTCAAGGATGTGCCGGTTGTCGACCTGGATCTCAATGGACTCGGTAAAAGTGGTCATTGCACTGTCTTTCTTGGAGTACTTCTAGTCGGCCCCAATAATTCAAGCGACAGTAACGTCATATTTATGGGCCCGTCAAATCACCGAGCGGTGTCGTGGAGGCGTCGGTGTGGACCAGGAACCCGGTCGGGGCGTAACGCACGCCGTTGACCTGCAGTTCCAGTACATGCGGGCCCGAATAGTGAACCCTGGTGGTCATCTGCCGGAAGGCATGGCGCTTAGAGAACGTCCGGGTCTCGCCCGGGGCGAGGATGGGGGTTCCCAGCTTGAAAACCTTCTCGGCCAGGGTGCCGTTCGCCTTCGCATAGTGCA
This sequence comes from Pseudarthrobacter woesei, assembly GCF_055412745.1. Lineage (NCBI taxonomy): Bacteria > Bacillati > Actinomycetota > Actinomycetes > Micrococcales > Micrococcaceae > Pseudarthrobacter > Pseudarthrobacter woesei. Next base: position 514,723 of record NZ_JBVAYU010000002.1, on the reverse strand, counting down.
CCGCATAGTCGACGGCGAGGCGGGCCTCCGCGCTGCCGGTATTGGTGATCTCAAACTCAAAGCCAAGTTCGCCGGGGAGCTCGACGCCGGTGCGGTCCAGCCGGGGCGGCGTTATGGCAAGCGACGCCGGAGGGAATCCCAGCAGCTCGAGCGCACCCGGGTGGGCTTTCTTGAGCAGCGTGCGCAGCCCGTGCCGGACCACCCTGGGCGTGGTGAGATCCGGCGCGGCCATCCACGCCGCGGCGGTGGCCACCACCAGGTCCGGTGCGTGGCGGGCGAGGTCGTTGAGGTGGTTCGCGACCGAGCGCCGGACGTCCTCCACCGGGTCCCGGTACAAGGCGTCAAGAACCGGGATCGTGGCGGCCGGCCGGGCCACGATCTCCGGAACCCGGATGGCCCAGGGCAGATAGGCCCGAGTCCCCTCGCTGGCGAGCCGGCGGACGTGCCAGTCCGGGTGCGAGGTCCAGCCCTGGACGACCGCCAGGGCCCGGTCCAGATCCGCGGCGAGGAGCCGCCGGACAGCAAACTCGGCGGTGAGCCGCGGCGTCAGCTCGGCGAGCAGCCGCAGGCAGTCCTCGAAGTCGCCGGGTGCCGGCGAGGCGAGGGCCAGCGTGACGGCGGTTTCCGTCACCGGCCAGATCATCCAGCCGGTGAAGTCCGGATTGCCCAGCGCGCGGCGGAAGGCGCCGGCCGCCGTCGGATAGTCCTGGGGAAGATCCGCCAGCAGGGCGCGGCTTACGACGTCGGTCCGTTCCCGCAGGCTCAGCCCGTCGAGCCGTCCGGCGGCCCCGGCCAGCTGGGTCCAGCCGGTGCCGGGTGCCACCGCGGCAAGGATCCGGCCCAGCGAGCCGACAACAGCCGGGTTGATCAGTTCATTCATGACGCCCATGGGTTCAGGCTACCGGGAGCGACAGACAGCCGATCCACGGTAATCTTCAGCGGGTAATCAACACGCGGCGCAGAGGCAGGTAGCGGGCATGGCCGAAGAACGAACCGGGAATCCACCCGGCCGGTGGAGGATTTTCCACGACAAGTTCGTGGTGGAGGAACGCTTTCTGAGCGAGCCTGCCCGGAAGAGCCTGTACCGGACCGCCGTCGGGCTCATGATCCTCGGCACCGTGCTGTTCTTCGTAGTCCTGGCCGGTGTCCTCCAGCAGGGCGGGCTCACCTCCGCCGACGAACCGGCCCGTTCCTGGCTCCTGACCGTGCGCTCCGAGACCCTCACCACCATCATGATCATCCTCGCGATCGTGTTCGGTCCGGTTGCCCTGCCGATCATCGTCCTGGTGGTGACCGTGACATGGGGGGTGCTGGCCAGGCACGCCTGGCGTCCCCTCCTGCTGGCCGCCGCCATGCTGACGGGTGTGGTTCTTGCCCAGATTGTCGGGCGCACCGTCGGCCGGGAGCGGCCGCCCGTGGACCTGATGCTGTTCGGCGCCGACTTCACCTTCTCCTTCCCGTCCGGGCATGTCCTGGGGGCGTGCGACTTCCTGCTCGTGGCCACGTACCTGATCGTCTCCCGCCGGCGCAACCCCAAGGCCGCCGGCGCAGGATTCGTGCTGGCCGGCGTCGGGATCTTCTTCGCGGCGGTCAGCCGGCTCTATCTGGGGTACCACTGGCTCAGTGACGCCCTCGCCTCGCTGTCCATCTCGTTCGTGGTGCTCGGCGCAGTTATCGCGCTGGACACCTGGCGGACCGCCCGGATCCGCGGTGAACGGATCACCGGCACGCTCTCGAAGGCAGACCCGGGCGGGGGCTAGGGCATGCAAATCCTTGAGCCAGATGGTGATGGGACGGAGGGCAGCCCCTCCACAGCCGGCCAGGGCGCCGTCGTCCGCTTGAGACTCCGGTCTTATGCGCGTACGTTGGTCAAGGCCTCTCCGTAGTCCCCCAACGTACGGAGGGGCCAGCCTAAACAGAAACCCCCGCCGGTCATTGCGACTGGCGGGGGTTTCTGGTGTGGTTCCTGTTCCACGTGTTGGCCGCTTTCGAACCCGCTGCAAATTCAGTGTCATGGCCGCTCCGGGCTCTGAGGGGGGTCGGTACCCAGATTCACGTCCAGGGCGCACCGATGCGGATTGGTTCCGGCGTTGGACGGTGAAACAGGGCCGGGGCGTCCGGAGCCCTGCCCTCACGGCGCGGGCTCAACGGACTCCACGGCATAGGGTTTGGTCGCCGACCGCTGCAGTGGACGCCGCAGGCGCACCTGGTACGGGCCATTCCGGAACGTGGCGCGGGGGTCCAACTGGACAACCAGAAGTGGTTCGTCGCGGGCGGCATCCACCCTCACCACCATGCCGTCCCGCCGTCCGCCCACGAGCAGCGGGGTCGAGGGCTCCACCGCGGTCTCTTTAAGGCGGTCCTGATGTTCAGGGCCTGCCATCAGGAAGAGAATTCCATGGGCGACCCCAACGACCCTCAGCGGAATCACCGCGTCAGGCGGCGGGGGCGCCGGGGTGGGCTGGGGTGGCATCTGGGACTCCTGCGCAGACGACGCTCCGGCGGCCTTCAAGGGCCGGTCGCATTCCTGGCAGCGGGTCCGCGACCCGACGTCGGGCAACAGGGTCACTAGCAGTCCTCTGGGTGCGTGGCTCCATTTGCCGGCGACAACCTGGCACCACGCCGTGTGGAACTCCGTCCCGTACTTCATCACGTAGACCTGGTCATCGCCGAGGAGTGGAGCCCCCTCCCGCCGAGCGGCCGGCTCGACCGGCTTAAGCTCGCCGAGGCCTCTGCTGTCTTCATGGGCGGGGTGGCTGGCCTTGAGGTACTTGCGGATCACCGGATTGAGTTGCCGTTTTGGTCGTGGAATTGTGGGGCCTTCCTGTCTGGCGGGAGTGCGTTTCGCTCACACCCCTCAATACCCCCTACCTACCTTGCTGGCTTTTCTTGCAAGTTGCCAGTCGGGACCGTGGCTGTTGGTTGGGCCCGGCGGTACTTTCAGCCTCGAATGGCGGTTCCGGACGCCTTATGTCGCGGCCTCGCAACCCGATACTTCAAACTTTCTCTGATCTGCCGTGGAGAGGTCAGCCTGAACGCGAGGCCCCGGCGGGGCGGCACCGGAAACCACTTCCGAACCCCGCATCGCGAGCCTTCGCCGCAGCTTGTGCTGGTCCGGCTGGACCGGCTGGACCGGATCGACGTTGAGGAACTCGGGGAACTACTGGAAAGCTCCTGCCGAATCACCCGTGGACGACGCCCGTGGACGACGCCCGTGGACGACGCCCGTGGACGACGCCGGTAGGCGCGGTCCGCCCGGAGGCGGCCGAGCTCCACCCGCAGCCCGTCGTTCGAAGCTTCAAGGCCCAGGCGCACTACGCCGACGGAGTGCTGACGCTTCGGATTCCGGTGGCGGAGCAAGCCATGCCCCGGAAGATTGAAATTACCCGCGGCCAGGACAAGTTGCTGGAAATCGACAGGTAGCTGCGGGCAACGGCGGGCCGCTCCTGCCCGCCGCTGCCCGGAATCTCAGCCCGGCTCCTCCCCAACTGACCGGGCTGAACCTTGGGAAAAGGACCCGGACAGCCATGAACACGCCTCCTGGAAGCACTAGTGAAGGAGGGCGACCATGAGCGCATGGCGCCGTTACGATTCGCACCTGATGCCCGTCTTCCTCGAGCGATTCGAGGAGCGGTGGGGTGAGGGGACGGCACCGTTCCTTGACCCGGAGGCGCACGAAGCGCCGCTGCCGCGGGCCCAATGGATCAACATCGACACCGGTGCCGCCCTGGCGGTGGTTCCGATCTGGACCGCCGATGACAGCCAACACCGCTCATTCGGTGTGTTCTACCTCCCGCCGGCGGGTGACATCTGGGTACTGAGGCCTGGCCATACCGGATATCTGGAACCTTCGGCGGACGGGACCGAGCAACTCCAGGCGCTGCGGAACGATGTCTTCAGGAAGGCCGTGGCGCACGCCAAGGACTTCCTCTTCGGCCCCGAGACCTCGGTGTTCTGAACTCCGGCGCTCGGTCCTTGACCAAGGCACGCTGGCTTCCGTGACGCGGGCACGCCAGGCCCGGTCATGGCGCGCCTGTCCCCGGAGGCCTAAAATCAGTCAACTGGCCGAAACTACGTAGGGGACCCTGCCGATGAATGCCTCCGCCAAGGACCTGGCCGCGCGGCTTACGCCCCGCTTCACCCTGGGGGTGGCGACTGCCGCTTTCCAGATCGAAGGCGCAACGGACGAGGACGGACGCGGCCCCTCGGGGTGGGACGTCTTCGCGGCCAGGCCCGGCTCGATCGTGGACGACCACAGCCCCGCCGTCGCGTGCGACCACTACCACCGGATGCCCGAAGATGTGGCGCTGATGAAGGAACTCGGGATCGACTCGTACCGGTTCTCGCTGTCGTGGTCCCGCATCCAGCCCGGCGGTAGCGGCCCGGTCAATCCCGCCGGCCTGGACTTCTATGACCGGTTAATCGATCTGCTGCTGGCGAACGGAATCGCGCCGATGGCCACGCTGTACCACTGGGACACGCCGCTGGAGCTGGATGAGGCCGGCGGCTGGATGAACCGGGACACGGCCTACCGTCTGGGTGAATTCGCCGCTATCGCCGCGGCCGCCTACGGTGACCGCGTGACGCGCTGGGTCACCGTCAATGAACCCGCCACCGTGAGCACCAATGGCTACATGCTGGGAATGCATTCTCCGGGCGAATCCCTCATGCTCAAGGCGCTGCCGAGCGTGCACCACCAGTTGCTGGGCCACGGACTGTCGCTGCAGGCGCTACGGGCCGCCAACGTGCCGGCAGAAATCGGGATCACCAACGTCTATTCGCCGATGGTGCCCGCCTCGATCAATCCGCTGGACAGAGTCAGTGCCGGCCTGATGGACATGGCCCAGAACCGGCTCTACGCGGACCCCGTCCTGCTCGGAAAGTACCCGGATACCATCCGGGCCGCCACGTTCTTCTCCTCCTTCAGCCCGTCCAGCGAGGACATGAAACTGATTTCACAGCCGCTGGACTTCTATGGACTGAACTATTACATGCCCACGCGCGTGGCCTCAGGCCCCGGCGAGGGCGCAGTGCCGGAGGGGATGGCCGTGGCGATGGGTGATGACCTGAGCGGCACCGCCCCCGGCTCCCCGTTCCACATCGCGTCGTTCCGGGACACCGAGACCACCGCGTACGGCTGGCCGATCAAACCGGAATACATGGCAGTCGCCCTCGCGGAAATGGCTGAGCGCTACCCCGACCTTCCGCCGGTCTTCATCACCGAGGGCGGGGCGAGCTTTGAGGACCTCGAGATCCGGGACACAGAAGGCCGGCTCATCATCCCGGACGAGCGGCGGGTGCGCTACCTGGCCGACCACATTGGCGCCGCCATCGAAGCGACGTCGCCGGGCGGGCCCGCCGAGGCGATCGATCTGCGCGGCTACTACGTATGGTCCCTGATGGACAACTTCGAATGGTCCGGGGGCTACAAGCAGCAGTTCGGCCTGCTGCACGTGGACCGCGGGACCCTGGACCGCACACCGAAGGCCTCGTACTACTGGCTCCAGGAGCTGCTCGCGGCACGGCACCGGGATGCCGTGCCGTCTCCCGACGCCGGGGCAAGCGCTGGAAGTCAGGCGGAAGCGTCCGTCGTCGACCGCCCCCACACGGCGGGCGAGGCGGCCCGCTAAAGCAGCTCGAGGTCCTGGAGACCCTTCGCCAGGCCGGCGCCGTCGGGGGAGTAGATCCACGGAACGGCGGAGCCGGTGTGGTCGCCGGAATCCGTGTGGCCGCCGGCCAGCACGGCTTCGCCGGCGGAGAGCTGGCGGATGCCGATGGCGGCCACGCGGTCCGCGTGCTGCCGGGCGAAGTCGGAGTAGATGGCCTCATCATGCTGGCCGTTGTCGCCGAAAAGCAGCCAGCGCATGTTCGGAAACTCCTCCGCCAGTAACTCCAGGTTCCGGCGCTTGTGCTCCTGCCCGCTGCGGAACCAGCGGTCCTGGGTCAGGCCCCAGTCTGTGAGCAGCAGGGAGCCGGAGGGGTACATGTTGCGGCTCAGGAAACGCGCCAGCGTCGGCGCCGCGTTCCAGGGTCCGGTGGACACATAGATCACCGGTGCCTCCGGGTATTCCACCGTGAGCCGGTCCATCAGAACGGCCATGCCGGGCGTCGCCATCCGGGCCCGTTCGTTCAGGACGAAGGTGTTCCACAGCGCCAGAAAGGGCCGCGGGACGGCAGTCACCATGATCGTGTCGTCGATGTCGGAGACTATGCCGAGCGTGGTCTCGGGGGAGATGACGTAGATCCTGGCTTCAACCGGCTCGGTGCCCTCCGCCCGCAGGACAGCGGTGTGCCAGCCCGGCGTGAGCGGCACCTGGACGACGGTGTCCACGATCCCGCCGCGGTCCGCGTGCACGCGGGCGGTAACCCCGCCGATCTCGATCTCCACCTCGGCGAACTGGATCGGCACACTCGTGAAGGCACGCCAGCCGCGGATGTTCTGGTTGCCGTTCCTGGCGGCATGTTCCGCCCGGCTCCCGGGGTCCAGCCGGGTGGTGAGGACCACGCGGCCGAGCACCCGGACCCAGTCTGTGGCGCCGTACCCCTGGTACGCGATAGTCTGCGGGACGAAGTCCCATCGGCGGGCTGCCTTCAGACGGAGGCCATTGACTGTGTCCGAGACCCGGTGGGCCAGTCGGAAGGCGCGGTTGCCGGACACCGGCTGCTGCTGGGGGGACTGTTGCGAGGCCAATTCCATGCCTCAACTCTCCCACAGCGGCCCGGCGGCCTACCCACTTCCTAGTCCGGGGCTAACACGTGTGGCACTGTATGTCCCATGGCCTGTATCGAGGATTACGCAATGGTTGGCGATACGCACACCGCCGCCCTGATCAGCACCGAAGGCTCCATCGACTGGCTGTGCCTGCCGCGGTTCGACTCGCCGGCCTGCTTCAACGCGCTGCTGGATACGCCCAAGGCCGGCCGCTGGCTGCTGGCGCCGGAAGGCGGCGGAGAATGCACACGGCGGCACTACCGCAAGGGCACGCTCATCCTGGAAACCGAATGGGAGACGCCCGCCGGAAAGGTCAGGATCATCGACTTCATGCCGCCCCGCGACGGCGTGGCGGACCTTGTGCGGATTGTGGTGGGGGTCCGCGGCTCGGTCCGGATGCGGGGCGAGCTGGCCCTGCGCTTCGACTACGGCCACATCGTCCCCTGGGTACGGCACGACGAGTACGGGATCCACGCTGTCGCAGGGCCGGACGCCGCCTACCTCGTGACGAAGGCGCCTTTGCGGGGCGAGCGCCTGCAGACGATCAGCGAATTCACCATCAAGGCCGGGGAGCGCGTCCCGTTCGTGCTGACCTGGACACAAAGCCACCTGTACCGCCCGCGTGCGGTGGACCCGGAAGAAGTCCTCACGGCCACCGAGAAGTTCTGGCAGCACTGGTCCGCCAAGTGCAAGATCACCGGTCCCTACCGCGAAGCGGTCCAGCGCTCGCTGATCACGTTGAAAGCGCTGACCTTCGCGCCGACGGGCGGGATCGTGGCGGCCATAACGACATCCCTGCCGGAGGAACTGGGCGGCACACGGAACTGGGACTACCGCTTCTGCTGGCTCCGTGACGCCACGCTGACGCTCCAGGCGCTGCTGGCCGCGGGCTACACCGAAGAGGCCGCGTCCTGGCGGGACTGGCTGCTGCGGGCGGTGGCGGGGGACCCTGCGGACCTACAGATCATGTACGGCCTCCACGGCGAGCGACGGCTCCCGGAGCTGGAACTGCCCTGGCTGCAGGGCTATGAGAAGTCCGCTCCGGTGCGGACCGGCAACGGGGCCGCGGGGCAGTTTCAACTGGATGTCTGGGGTGAAGTGCTGGACTGTCTGTCGCTGACCCGGAATTCGCTCCTGAAGAGCACAGATGAATCCTGGGACGTCCAAGTGGCGCTGATGGAGCATCTCGAGACAGTGTGGAGCCGGCCGGACAACGGGCTCTGGGAGATGCGCGGACCGCGGCGGCATTTCACCCACTCCAAGGTAATGGCGTGGGTGGCGGCCGACCGCATGGTCAAGGGTGTCAGGGACTTCGGCCTGACCGGCCCGGCGGACCGTTGGGAGGAACTGCGTGACACCATCCATGCCGAGGTCATGGCCAAAGGTTTCGACGCCGAACGGAACACCTTCGTGCAGTCCTACGGCAGGCCGGAGCTCGACGCCAGCCTGCTGCTGATCCCGCGGGTGGGCTTCCTTGCGCCGGATGATCCGCGGGTGATCGGCACCATCGAGGCCGTCCAGCGCGAGCTCACCCACGACGGCTTCCTGCTGCGCTACCGGCCGGCCGAAAGCCACGACGGGCTGCCCGGCGAGGAGGGAGTCTTCCTCGCCTGTTCGTTTTGGCTGGTGGAAGCGCTGCTGGGCGTGGGCCGGCACCACGAGGCTAGGGAACTGTTCGAACGGCTTCTGGCGTTGCGCAACGACGTCGGGCTCCTGAGCGAGGAATGGAGTGTCGAGGACGGGCGGCAGCTGGGCAACGTGCCGCAGGCGTTCAGCCACTTCGCGCTCGTCATGAGCGCCATGGAACTGCATGAGGACGGTTTCCACCGCAGCGACATCCCGATGGGGCGCTGAGCCGGCATTTCCCGCAACGCACAAAGGATGTTCTGGCAGCCATCCCGGACTGGGTCTTTCGTCAGGACTTTAGATAAGTATACTTACTAATATCCCAATGTGGGGTATTGGATGCAAGGAGTGTGCAATGGCTGGATATTTCGAGCTCGTGGACGCGCCCGACGGCGGCTACCGGATCCGAATGCTGGACGGAGCGGGCAGCCTTATGGCCGTCTCAGTCACGTTTCCCACCAAGAGGGCCGCCGCGGCCGGGGTTGCCCGGGCCCGAGAGATTGCCGGGACCGGCCTGATCCGGGATCACACGGGCGCTGCCTCCATGGTTCCGGCGCCTAGGCTCACCCGCAGAACTGCCGACGGCACCAGCCACGGTGCCACGGTGGCCGGCGGATCGCTGGCCGCAGGAAAGCGGGCGCGGTCACATCACTGAGACCGCTTCCAGGAGCCGCGACGCCGTGCTCTTCGACGTCGACGGCACCCTGGTCGGGTCCATATCAGCCGGAACAGGACTCGTTGGGGCGCTAGTTGCCGGCTGCGCAACCAGCACATTCACAGGTGTTCTTTCACACGTGCTGACAGATACTCAAACCCAGCAGGATAGCGTGAGTGGCGGATTGTGAGCACCGGGATGACGGTCCGGACCGGAACCGTCCGCCGTGATGCTTGAGGCGTGTCTGCGGGCTTCGACGGCGACGACGTCGGCGCTGACAGCACCGACTCCCAGTGCCGCGGTGATCCATGGCAGGACATCGGATGCGGCCATGGATCGGTGGAGCAACAGGACTTCGATAAGTTCACGGGTTCCGTCGGCTTCGCCGTTGACCCGGCGGGAGGCAGCCCAGAACGCCTCATGAGCGCTGGTGGCCGCTCCATCCGCCACTATGTCCCAAGCCGGAAACCCTACCCGGGGTGGGGCCAAAACAAGCGACTAACCAGGGGCCACATCAACGTGCTATTCCCACTCCCCGGGTCACGACGTTCCAGCCCAGTTGCTCGGTTCCGGAACCCCTTTCAGCCCCAGGGAATCGCGGGATTCCGCGGGTGCCGGCGGGTGCTGGCTGGCGGGCGTGGAAGCAACTGGGCGGGAGCGTCGTGCCGGAGTCCGGGGACCCCCAAAGCTGCCATCTTTGGCGAACCGCTGGAGTCCTCAACTGAAGTTACGTCAGATAACAACAGGAAGATCCATGCTTGTGGAGCAATTCCGCGTGGTAGCGGTTAGTGAGCTCCGCATCTGCCGTCGATAGCAATGACTTTTGGTTTGACCTGGCCCACGGCCCGGGTGCCGAAGGCGGCACAACGGGGGATGTTTTTGACCGGTTGGTGCGGACCGTTTCGGCTTGTTTGCCTAACGCCGACGCAGTCGCCGCAGGAGTTCCAGGTCCAGGGCCTCATGATCGTCGGCGCCGAGGCAATGACGGGCATCGCGATGAGCGACGGACCGCTCAGCCCAGCAGGTGCAGCTGTCCCGGAGTGTCAAGATCCTCGCCGCCGGAGTGGAACTCCACCAGATCGATCAGATCGGGGTGGGCCTGCAGGAAGAGCCGGGCCCCGGCGTCGCCCGTCGCAGCCTCGGCGGCCTTGGTGCGCAGCGTGGCGTCCAGCAGCAGGGGGTGCCCGCGCCTCGGCCCGCCTGCTGGCTCCGGGTATCCTGCTGCGGTGACCCGCCCCGGCCTGTGTGCAGCCAGCAGGATCCGTACCGTGGCCGCCGTCACTCCGGGCTGGTCCACGAGCGCCACCAGCACGTGGTCCCCGGGCCGGGCTGCTTCCACGCCGAGCCGGAACGAGCCGCCCATCCCGCTCTGCCATCCCGGGTTCAAGGCCACGGAGTGCCGGCCCAGGTCCGTGGTGCCCAGTAGCCGCTCGGCTTCCGCGCCGAGCACGATCACCACCTCGCGGCAGCCGCCGTCGCACAGGACGTCGGCGATCACTTCCACGAGGGTCCGGCCGCGAAACGGCAGCAGCGCCTTGGGCCCGCGCCCCAGCCGCGTGCCGGCACCGGCGGCGAGGAGCACCGCCGTAGTGCCTGGCTCCCGGGACTCCGTCATGGCCACACCCTAGCGCCGCCCTGTCGCATGGAGCCACCAGCCCGCGGCCATGTTGCCGGGAGTTTGTGCGGAACGCTGCCGTGGGCTGTCATCTCGGCATAGGCTGGCAGGGCACCCACCGTCCCGAACCAGATACCCGCCGGCACCACAGGAGACCGCCATGACACGACTGCACCAGCTCGGCCGAGTCGCCGTGGTCACCGGGGCCGGCTCCGGGATCGGCCGGGCGGTGGCCCGGCTCATGCTCGCCGAAGGCTACCGGGTGGCGCTGGCCGGCCGCCGGGAGGAACAGTTGCTCGCGACCGCCGCGGGTCATGCCCAGGCGCTCGCGGTTCCGTGCGACGTCACGGCGCCCGACGACGTCGAGCGGCTGTTTGCCGCCACGCTCCAACGCTGGGACAGGGTGGACGTGCTCTTCAACAACGCCGGTGTGTTCGGCCCCGCCGCCTCCGTGGACGAGATCAGCCTCGCAGACTGGGACGCGACCGTGGCCGTGAACCTGACCGGCTCCATGCTGTGTGCCGCGGCAGCGGTCCGGGCCATGAAGGCGCAGTCGCCGCAGGGCGGGAGGATCATCAATAACGGCTCGATTGCCGCGCACGCGCCCCGGCCCCGGACGGTCGCGTACACGGTGACGAAACACGCCATGACCGGGCTGACCAAGAGCATCGAGTTGGACGGCCGCGGCTTCGGCATTACCTGCGGGCAGATCGACATCGGCAACACGGCCACCGAACTCATGGACACCATCGGGGTCGGGGAAGGGGCGCTCCAGGCCGACGGCGGCCGCCGCGTGGAGCCGACGTTCCCGGTGGAGGACGCCGCCCGTGCCGTGCTGCTGATGGCCGGCATGCCAGCCTCCGCCAGCGTGGGATCCGTGGTGATCACGGCCTCCGGGATGCCGTTCATCGGTCGCGGCTAACCCGGCGCGGGAAGCTGCCGCTTAGAGCGGCAGCAGTCCGGATAGGTCGGCGCGCAGCCCCGAGGCGGCCACCCTGCCGGCGCCGACGGCGTCGGCCCAGCCCAGCTGCCCGCTGACCATCGCCAGCCAGGTGGCGGCGTCGCACTCGATGACGTTGGGGGGTGTGCCGCGGGTGTGGCGTGGGCCCTCCACACACTGCGTCACGCCGAAGGGCGGAACCCGGACCTCCACTGAATTGCCGGGCGCCCGGGCGGTGACCTCCTCCAGCGAGTAGCGCACCGCCGTCGCGAGCGTGGTGCGCGGCAGGGGCGCGGCGGCTTCAGAGACCGCGCCGGTTCCGATGGCGCCCGACGACGGGGTGTTGGCTTCCAGCCAGGCTCCCAGCGCCGCGCGGCCCTCGTCAAGATCTATTCGCCGTCTCTGAACAACCACTAATCTTCCTCCCGGCCGGGGCAACAATAGCCGCCGCCCGCGGCCTATGCCAGACTATGCCACCCCGGTCACCACGGCAGGGAAAAGCTGGGCGGGTCCGGAGGTTCCAGCCACGCCAGACCAAGGCCGGACCTATCCAGGCTGCCTGATCCGGCCCGCGATTCCGGCGCTGGCCGGTTCGGGGATCTCAACTGAGGAACTTGACGGGCCGCTGACGGGCCGCTAGTCCAGCAGCGCCGAGACGGCGCGGCCGAGGCGGATCTTGCCGACTGGCCGGCCGCCGCCCAGGACGGGGTCGACGACCTTTTCCAGCACGCTGGCCACCTCGGGGATCTCGACGGCGCCGGCGGCCGCGAGCAGGGTCAGCCCCACAAGCGTCGTTGCGCGGATGTTGCCGTCGAGGATCTTGATGGCGACCGATGCCCCCGTGGGGGTCGCCATCACGAGGACGCCCTCGGCGCCGATCTTGGCGAGGACGCCGAGGTCGTCCATGACGATCGTGTTGCAGCCGCCCCGGCCCTGCACGGCCCACGGGTAGTCCAGCATCGAGGTGGCGATGGTGGCGGCGCGCGCGTTGGAATTATTGTCCCCGGGGGCCTTGGCCAGCTTGGAGAAGGCCCGGGCCAGCCCTGTCAGCGAGACGGCGGCCACGGGGGCGCCGCAGCCGTCGATGCCAAGGTGCGCGATGCTTTCGCCGCAGTACTCTTCGATCACCGCGCGGATGCGCTGCTGCAGCGGGTGGTTGGGTTCGAGGTAGCTGTGCGTATCCCAGCCGTTTTCGGTGCAGGCCCACAGGAAGGCGGCGTGCTTGCCGGAGCAGTTAAAAGCGAGCTTGGATTTTCCGCGCTCGGAGCGGACCAGCCAGTTCCGGGCGGTCTCGTCCTCAGGCCAGGCCGCGGGGCACTGCAACTGCTCTTCCTTGACCCCGGCCGCTTTGAGCATGCCCTCGACAACGTCCATGTGGTCCAGCGAGCCGACGTGGCTGCCGCAGGCGATCGCCACCTGGGCGCCGCGCAGGGGGACGCCGGACTGCATGGAGGCGAGGGCCTGCAGCGGCTTGAGCGTGGACCGGGCGTAGATGGGGGTGGTGATGTCGCCCAGCTCGGTGACCACAGTGCCGTCGCCGGCCAGAACCACAGCGGAGCCGATGTGGCGGGATTCGACGAAACCGCTGCGTTCAACCACTGCCAGTTCGACGGCGGACTCGACGGTGAAGGTGGCATGCGAATTCAGGGGCATTGAGCAAGTCTATGGTGCGCTGCGGGGATACCCCGGCTATTCCACGGTCACCATGACGGACTGCCAGCCGGACGCTCCGTCGGGCACCGGATCCGCCCGCTTGTCCGTCTGTACCTCGCCGGTTCCGTCGGTGGCGCGGGCCTTGATGTAGTGCGGGCCGGGGGTGGCTTCCCAGTCGAAGGACCACTGACGCCAGGTGACGACGGAGACCTCGTCGGAGAGGGTGGCCTCGGTCCAGGGGCCGCTGTCGATCTGAACCTCGACCTTGGTGATGCCGCGGGTCTGGGCCCAGGCGGTGCCGCCGATCGCGACCCGCCCGGCCGGAACTTTGGCGAAGGACTTGGGTACTTCCACCCGGGCCATGGTCTTGATGGGGCCGCGCTCGGACCAGCCGCGCTGCGTCCAGTAGGCCTTGCTGTCCGCGAACCGTGTGACTTCCAGGTCCACCACCCATTTGGTGGCGGAGACGAAGCCGTACAGCCCCGGGACCACCATCCTGACGGGGTATCCGTGCTCGAGCGGCAGGGCCTCACCGTTCATGCCGATGGCCAGCATCGCGTCGCGGTCGTCCTGGAGGACCTCCAGCGGGGTCGAGGCGCTGAAGCCGTCGATCGAAGTGGAGAGCACCATGTCGGCGCCGTCCTTGGGGCGGGCCATCTTGAGCACCTCGCGGATGGGCATGCCCAGCCATTTGGCATTGCCGGCCAGGTTCCCGCCGACCGGGTTGGACACGCAGGTCAGGCTGACGTGGGATTCGATCAGCTTCGCGTCGAGCAGGTCCTGGAAGCTGAGCCGGACTTCCTGTTCCACGAGGCCGTGGATGCGCAGTTCCCACTCCTGTGCATTGATTTCGGGCACGCTCAGGGCGGTGTCGATCCGGTAGAAGTCCTTGTTGGGGGTGAGCCAGGGCGTGACCCCGGGCGCCTTGGACTGGACGCCGGCGGGCACCGCGGGGGCCGGTGTCCCAGGCGCGGGGAGCTGGAGGGATTCCCGCGCCTGGGACACGCCGCTGCGGGCTGCGCTGAGCAGGCGCCCGCCGGTCGCGGCGATCGCCGATGCCGCGGCGGTGACCCCGGTCGCGGCGAAGAAGGCGCGGCGGCTGGTGGCGGGGCGTTCGGGTTCCTTGGCGGCGAGACCCGAGGCCATGTCCGGCCACTGCCGCATCCGCCACAGCCGCGAGATCAGGAGCCGCAGCACGATCAGCCCGGCCACGGTGCCGATCAGCGAGGGAATTGCGTCCAGCGGCCTGACACTGGCGCGGGTCACGACGCTGGCAACGATAACGGCTCCCATCAGCAGCACACCCGCGACACCGAGCGCCCACTTGCGGTAGGCCACAATGCCCAGCACACAGGCGAGCAGCAGGATGGTCACCGCCATGCCGGCGAAGAGCGCGGCCTTGTCATTGGTGCCGAAGGTGGCAATGGCGAAGTCCTTCATCCACGGCGGCGTGAAGTCGATGAAGGTCGAGCCGAGGGCGATCAGCGGGGTCGCACGGGCCGTGAAGAAGGCGCCGATAAGTTCGGCAACGGAAAGTACGACGGCGGCCGCGGCCACGCCGGCCAGGGCGGCCAGAGCGGTTGGGCCGGCGAGCCGCTTCTGGGGCTTCTGCGTGCTGTGCTTCTTCATACAGTGTCTTCGTAGCCGACCGCCCCGCGGATTGTCCGCCCGCTCCGGGGGGACATGCCCTCCCCTCGCGCCCGGGGCTGGACATAGTGGCGTTATGTCCGGTGGCCGCGGCCAGGACTGGGCATGTCCGGCGGTGCGCCCGGTCCTGTTCGGGGGACATGCCCTCCCCTCGCGCCCGGGGCTGGACATAGTGGCGTTATGTCCGGTGGCCGCGGCCAGGAGTGGGCATATCCGGCGGCGGGTCACAGCTTAGGAGCCTGCCGGGTCCACAAAGTACCCTTGGAAACTGTGAAGGTACTTGTCATCGGCCCCGGCGGCCGCGAACACGCCATTGTCCGATCCTTGCTTGCCGACCCGAACGTTTCCGAGGTCCATGCGGCCCCGGGCAACGCGGGCATCAGCAAACTGGTCCCCACACATGCGATCGACGCGAGCGACCCCGACGCCGTCGCCGCCCTGGCCGCCCGGCTGACGGTGGACCTCGTGGTGGTCGGCCCGGAGGCCCCGCTCGCCGCCGGCGTGTCCGACGCAGTCCGCGCCGCGGGCATCGCGGTGTTCGGCCCCAGCAAGGCCGCGGCCCAGCTTGAAGCCTCCAAAGCCTTCGCCAAGGAAGTCATGGCCGAGGCCGACGTTCCCACCGCGATGGCCCGCGTGGCGTCCAACGCAGAGGAAGCCGCCGATGCCCTCGACACCTTCGGGGCCCCCTATGTCGTCAAGGATGACGGGCTCGCCGCGGGCAAGGGCGTGGTGGTCACCAACAACCGCGACGAAGCCCTGGCCCACGCCCAGAGCTGCTTCGACGCCGGCGGTACCGTGGTGATCGAAGAATTCCTCGACGGCCCCGAGGTCTCCCTGTTCGTCCTCTGCGACGGCCGCAACACCGTGGCGCTCGCCCCGGCCCAGGACTTCAAGCGGATCTTCGACAACGACGAGGGCCCCAACACCGGCGGCATGGGCGCCTACACCCCGCTGGAATGGGCCCCCGAGGGCCTCGTCCAGGAAGTGATCGACCGGGTGGCCCAGCCCACGGTCAAACAGATGGCCCTCCGCGGCACCCCGTTCGTCGGCGTGCTCTTCGTCGGCCTCGCCCTGACCTCCCGCGGCACCCGCGTCATCGAATTCAACGTCCGCTTCGGCGACCCGGAAACCCAGGCCGTTCTGGCCCGGCTCAAGACCCCCCTCGGCGGGCTGCTCATGGCCGCTGCCAAGGGCGAACTGGACAAGGTCCAGCCGCTGCGCTGGTCCAAGGAGTCGGCCGTCGCCGTCGTCGTCGCTGCCGAGAACTACCCGGACGCTCCCCGCACCGGGGACCGGATCCGCGGGCTCAAGAAGGCCGAGTCCCTCGAGGGCGTCCACGTGATCCATGCCGGCACCAGGCTCGACGACGAAGGCAAGGTGGTGTCCGCCGGCGGACGCGTCCTGGCCGTCGTGGCGCTGGGAACCGATCTGGTGGAGGCCCGGGAACGGGCGTACGACGGCGTCGAACTGGTCCAGCTGGACGGCGGCCAGTTCCGCACCGATATCGGCCGTAAGGCGGCCCGCGGCGAGATCCTGGTGAAGAGCCCCGGGACTCCGGCCGCCACGAAAGCGAAGGCCTGACCATGAGCGAAACCGAATCCTCAATGCCCAAAGGTGGCCTCGACACCGCAACGCTGGATCTGCCGGGCTGGAAGCACCTTTACTCCGGCAAGGTCCGTGACCTGTACGTGCCGGTGGACGGGTCCATCACCGAGCGCTTCAGCCAGGAGTGCGTCCTGGTAGTGGCCAGCGACCGCATCAGCGCCTACGACCACGTGCTGGCCAGCGAGATCCCGGATAAGGGCCGCATCCTGACCCAGCTGAGCCTGTGGTGGTTCGAGCATCTCGGCGTGGAGCACCACGTGCTCGCGTCCACGGTCGGGGGAGGCGTGCCGGCAGCGGTGGAAGGCCGCGCGATGATCTGCAAGAAACTGGACATGTTCCCGGTCGAATGCATTGCCCGCGGCTACCTCACCGGCTCGGGCCTGGCAGAGTACAACGAGTCCCGTACCGTGTGCAGCATTCCGCTTCCCGAAGGTCTGGTGGACGGCTCCCGCCTCACCGAGGCCATCTTTACCCCCTCCGCGAAGGCAGAGGTGGGTGAGCACGACGAGAACATCACCTACGACGCCGTCGTGGAGATCGTGGGCGAGGATATCGCGGCCCGGCTGCGCGAACTCACCCTCGAGATCTACACCAAGGCCGAGGAAATTGCCCGAGGCCGGGGCATCGTCCTTGCTGATACCAAGGTGGAGTTCGGCTTCGACGCCACCACCGGTGTCATCACCCTCGGCGACGAGGTTCTCACCCCGGACTCCTCGAGGTTCTGGGATGCCGCCATGTATGAGCCTGGCAGGGCCCAGCCTTCCTTCGACAAGCAGTATGTCCGTGACTGGCTGGCCTCGCCGGAGTCCGGCTGGGACAAGGCGTCCGATGTGCCGCCGCCGGCGCTGCCGGCCGACGTCGTGGACCACACCCGCAGCCGTTACGTCGAGGCCTACGAAAAGCTCACCGGCCGCGCGTTTAGCTAGGCACGCACTCCTGGTCGCGTTGGGCTAGGCGCGTTGGGCTAGGCGTTCGACTGGGTTCCTGACGCGGCGGCGGCTTCGGCGCGGCGCCGGGCAAGCCGGATTTCCAGCACGGCATCCATCGCCTGCTGGACCCGGTCCGCGGCCCCGGCCGCGCTGAATTCCTTCTGGGCTTCCTCAAGGTACACGAGGGCCTCGTCGGATTCTCCGGCGGCCTTCAGCGCCTTGCCGAGCAGGAGTGCCACCTCACCGGCGACGTGCCGGGCCAGCAAATCCTTTTCGGCGTGAATCTCCCGCAGCTTCTGAACGGCCGCGACGATGTCCCCGGTGAGGTAGAGCCAGCGGGCCCGGATGAATGCGACCTCGAGTTGGTCGGTCCTGTTGCCGCCCACGATCGAGAGGGCCAATTCGGCACGCTCGATGGAGGTCAGCGTCTCAGGCTCCACGATTCCGGAGGACAGGCGGACGGCGGCGGACGCCTTGTTGAACCGTGCCCAAAGGTCGATGTCGTTGGCGGGGGAGAGCAGCTTAGCGGCCCGCTCGTGGTACTTGATCCCCTCGGGGTAGTCGTGGCGCATAAAGGCCACGTTTCCGATGACCCAGGCGACCTCGCCGGCCAGTTGGGAGATGGACTGGTCGTCCATCTGCGCGTTCATGTCCTGGCAGTACCGCCAAGCCTCGTCGAGCCGGCCGCTTTCGGCCAGCGCGCCGATCAGCGCCCTCAGCGCGCCGATGATGAGAGTGGAGCCTTTGGGCAGCTCGGCACAGAGCCGCACCGCCTCCTGGGCATGCTCGACGGCGACTGCCAACTGTCCCTGGCCGTGGCACACCGCAGCCAGCATCTGTTGCGCGCGGACCCCCAGGCCGGCCGACTCGGCCGCCATCGGATGGTCCAGCAGGCGCTGCACGAGGTTCTGGCATTCCTTGAGCTCGCCCTGCTTCATGAGGCATTCCGCCTGCATGTAGGTCATGTTCCACCACGCGCTGGTGTTCTTGGCCTCCAATGCGATCTGGGCCGCCGCTGCGGCGTGGGTAGCCGCCAACGGATAGTCCCTCAGATCCCAGGCCTGGCGGGCGTACAGCCCGGCGAGCACATATTCGGCGTCGCTGACGGACACCGGCTGGTTCCAGGCCTCCAGCGCCTTGGGCGCGAGCTCAAGCCGCCGGGCAAGCTCCTCAATCACATCTGCGGTCGGTTCGCGGCGTCCGGTTTCGAGCAGCGAGATGTAGCTGGGCGAGTACAGGTCCCGGCCCAGCTCCGCCTGCGTCAGGCCCCGTTCGAGCCGTTCCGCGCGGAGCTTCTCCCCAAATCCGTTCCCCACGGATACCTCCTAATTCCGGACATTCTTTGTACTAAATGCTTGACAGTCTCTGTGGAAATAATTTTACAATGTGTGTCAACAAGGGTAATGCTGACTTGGTAAGGCCCCCGACTCTATCCCCGACTCATATTGAGGAACTCTATGTTGAAGAAGATCGCAGCCGGCGCCCTACTGGCGGGCGCCCTGGCGTTCACCGCCGCTGCCCCCGCAGTGCTGTCCATCAATGCCATCGGCAACTGGCCGGACCCCATGGGCGCCACCCTGGCGATCGGTAACTGGCCTGATCCCATGAGCTCAACCCAGGGCCGCCTCTCGGCAATCGGTAACTGGCCGGATCCCATGACCTACTCCACCAACATCGGCAACTGGCCGGACCCGATGTAACAAGCACCTCTTCGACAGCTCCGGGACATGCGCCAACCATGTCCCGGAGCTGTTTTTGCCGCTTGCCCCCGCCGGCGGGCACCCGCAAAACGTCCGGGCACACACAAAAGAGGGCCTTCCGGCTGGAAGACCCTCTTTTTGACTGGTCGGGATGACAGGATTTGAACCTGCGACCTCGTCGTCCCGAACGACGCGCGCTACCAAGCTGCGCCACATCCCGATCCGCTGCTACAAAAGCAACTTCACAAGAGTATCCGATTCGTGCCCCGGATGCGAAATCGGCGCCGGCTTGTTGCCGAAAGCGGTGAAACAGCCCCGGAAAGACTCAGACCAGGGAGTCTTTCCACGCCCCGTGCAGCTGCGCGAAGCGCCCGCCGCCGCCGATCAGATCCGCCGGCGATCCGTCTTCGACCACACACCCGTCGTGGACCACCAGCACCCGGTCCGCGCTCTCCACCGTGGACAGGCGGTGCGCGATGATGAGCGCGGTCCGTCCGGCGTCGGCGCCGATCCCCTGGAGCAGCCCGGCGAGGCCGTCCTGGACGAGGCGCTCGGAGGGGATATCCAGCGAGGACGTCGCCTCGTCCAGGATCAGCACCGCCGGCCGTGCCAGGAAGGCCCGGGCGAAGCTGATCAGCTGGCGCTGACCGGCCGAGACGCGGCCGCCGCGCTTGTTGACATCGGTGTCGTAACCCTCGGGAAGGGCCCGGATGAACCCGTCCGCGCCCACAGCCGCCGCTGCGGACTCAATCTCCTCCCGGGAGGCGTCCGGCCGGCCCAGGGCAATGTTGTCCGCCACAGAGCCGCTGAACAGGAAGGCCTCCTGGGTGACCATCACAACGTTCCGCCGCAGATCCGCCGTCGTGAGCTGCCGCAGATCCACACCGTCGAGCGTGAGCGAACCGGCAGAGACGTCGTAGAAGCGGGCGATCAGCTTGGCGAGGGTGGATTTTCCGGCGCCGGTCTGCCCCACCAGGGCAACGGTCTGCCCGGCGGGGATGTGCAGGTCCATCGGCGGAATGATCACCGGCCCGTCGCCGTAGCGGAACTCGACGCCCCTGAAGTCGATGGTGCCCCTGGCCTCGTGCAGGGCCACCGGGTTCCTGGGCGGCCGGACCGTGGGCACCTCCTCGAGCAGCCCGGACACCTTCTCGAGCGCCGCCTGGGCGCTCTGGAACGAGTTGTAGAACATCGCCATCTGGTCCACGGGCTGGAAGTAACGTTTGGTGGACAGGATCAGTGCCAGCAGCACACCGACGGCGAGTTCACCGCCGAGCACCCGGAAGCCGCCGAGCAGCAGTACGACGGCGACGCAGACGTTTCCGATCAGCACCAGGCCGGGCTGGAAGACGCCGTTGAGGTTGATCGATCGGACGGTGACCTTGCGGTAGTCCTCGGAGAGACCGGCGTAGCGTGCGGAGTTCTCGCGTTCCTTGCGGAAGGCCTTGACCGCGCGGATGCCCGTCATGGTTTCGACGAAGTGGACGATCAGCCGGGCCGAGACCACCCGGGATTCGCGGAAGGCGATCTGCGAGTGCTTCTGGTACCAGCGGGCCAGGAGGTACATCGGCACGCCGGCGGCCAGCACCAGGAGCCCGCTGCGCCAGTCGAGCGCGAACACCGTGACGGCCGTGAACACCATAAACACCATCCCGGAGGCGAGCGAGCTCACACCGGAGTCCAGGAGCTCCCGCAGCGCCTCAAGGTCCGAGGTCTGCCGGGCGATAATGCGGCCGGAGGTGTACTTCTCGTGGAACTCAAGGCTCAGGCGCTGGGTCTGCCGGAAGACCCGGACGCGGAGGTCCAGCAGCATCGACTGGCTGAGCTTCGCCGTCGAGTTGACGTACAGGGCGGTGAGGCCTCCCGCCACGACGGCGGCGGCGAGGTAGGCGGCGCCGGCGAGCAGAAGCGGGAGGTTGTCGCCGGCGCGCAGGGCCGGCAGGGCCCGGTCGATGCCGAAGGCGATCAGGGCAGGTCCGGCGACGCGGGCCGCCTGGGAGAGCACGACGGCGGCGATCGTGAGCCAGAACCGGCGGCGGACCGGGCGGATCAGGGAGCCCAAGAGGGCCAGCGAGCGGCGCCTCACGGCCTTGCTCTCGCTTGTGGACAGGTGCGCGTTGTCCTCGTTGGCGGTGCCGAAGGTTGCGCTGCTCATCGGGAAATCTCCTCGGCCTCGAAGGCAGACAGTTCGGAGTCCAGGTCCCGCGGTTCCGGGTCAAGGCTGGCGATCACGTGGCGGTAGTGGCTGTTCCCGGCGAGCAGTTCGGCGTGGGTGCCGACGGCGGTGATCCGGCCGCCTTCCAGCAGCGCAACCCGGTCCGCCAGGGCCACGGTGGACGGGCGGTGGGCGACGATCAGTGTTGTGGTGTCCGAGAGGACTTCCCGCAGCCGGGCCTCGACAAGTTCCTCGGTGTTGACGTCCAGGGCGGAGAGCGGGTCGTCGAGGACCAGCACTTTGGGCCGGGCGGCGATCGCGCGGGCCAGGGCGATGCGCTGCCGCTGGCCGCCGGACAGGCTCAGGCCTTCCTCGCCGATCAGGGTGTCCGGGCCCTCCGGCAGGGAGTACGCGAAGTGGGCCTGGGCGACGTCGAGCGCCTCTTCCAGGGCTTTCTCCCGGCTCTCCGCTGATGTGCCGGGCGCAGACGTGCCGGGGTCTGACATGCCGGGGGCGCCGAGCAGCACGTTGTCGCGGACCGAACTGGAGAATAAGGTGGTGTCCTCGAACGCGACGGCGACGACGGACCGCAATTCCTCGACGCTGAACTCGCGCAGGTCCACTCCGTCGATGGTGATGGAGCCCGCCGTGACGTCGTAGAGGCGGGGGACCAGCTGGAGCAGGGCACTTTTCCCGCTGCCCGTGATGCCGACCAGGGCCATGGTCTCGCCCGGTTTGATGTCCAGGCTGATGTCCTTGAGGATCGGCTTGTCCGGGGCGTCCTCGTAGGCAAACGTGGCGTTGTGGAAACGGAGGGCGCCCGTGAGCCGGGCGGGGCGGCGCGGGTGTTGCGGGCTGGTGATGGTGTTCACCGAGTCCATCACCTCGAAGTGCCGGTCCAGCACACTCTTGGCGGTCAGGGCCATCGCCAGCAGCATGCCGCAGAATTCGACGGGGGCGGCAATCACGGCCGCCGTGGCGAAGAATGCCACAAGCGCGCCGATGGAAAGTTCGCCGGCGGAGGCCAGCAGGATCCCGACGACCAGCCCGGCACCGAGGGCGAGTTCGGGCAGCAGCGTGACGACGAGGCTGAAGGTGGCCAGATGCTTGGCCTTGGCGATCTCGGTCTGGCGGAGTTCCTCGGCCTGTTCATTGAAGTTTTCCAGCGCCTCGCGGCTGCGGCCGAAGGCCTTGAGCACGCGGATACCGTGGACGGACTCCTCGACCGTGGTGGCGAGGTCCCCGGCCTGGTCCTGGCTGCGGCGGGCCACCTTGCTGAAGCGGGTGCGGAAACGGAAGCCGTAGATCATGATCGGCACGGCGGCGGCCGTGAAGATGAGCGCCAGCTGCCAGCTCATCGAAAACATCACGCCGACGCCGATCAGCACTGTCAGGGTGGTCACCACGAGCATAATGGCGCCGAAGGCCATCCAGCGGCGCAGGAAGTTCAGGTCGGTCATGGCGCGGGAGAGCAGCTGCCCGGAACCCCAGCGGTCATGAAAGGAGACCGTCAGATCCTGCAGATGGCCGTACAGGGACACCCGCATCCGGGTCTCCACCGTGGTCGCGGGATTGATGACGAAGGTGCGGCGCAGCGCGACGAGGCCGGCCTCGGCGATGCCCAGGCCCAGGATGGTCAGTGAGGCGACCCATACCGCGTCCGTGCTCCCGCCCGCGTGCAGGGATTCGTTGACGAGCACCCGGAGCACCTGGGGGATGGCCAGGGCCACCACGCTCGCCAGCAGGGCGCAGAGCAGGCCCATGACGAGCCGCGGCATAATCGGCAAGACGAGCGGATAGAGACGGCTGATTGACGCGAAAAACGGGGTTTGCTTGGCCATGCCTGCTTCTTAAAACGCGACTGCGAAATATCCAACACAACTGGATGTAGTTTCCTGTAGCAACTACCCTAGGCCATCGCGTGACCGGGTTCACATGAATGGCGGCAGCATCAGGATCTCGCCCAGTAATTACATTCCGCAATGGCGGCCCGGCGCCCCGCCTGCAGGGGACATGCCCAGCCCTGGCCACGGGGAACGGACATGTCCCATGGTCCGTGGGACATGCCCAGCCCTGGCCGTGTGGAGTGGGCACTAGCCCACTATGTCCAACCGTCCCGCCATGGGGAGGGCATGTCCCGTGGTGGCCGGGGAACGGGCGGGATCAGGAACGCTGGGTGAGCGTGAGCAGCACGGCCTCAGGCTTGCAGGCGATGCGGACCGGGGCGAAGCGTGAGGTGCCGATCCCGCCGGAGACGTTCACCGGCGTCGTGCGTCCCTTGCTTTCCCAGTTGTTCAGGCCCTTGGCGCGCCAGGTGGGGAGGTCGCAGTTGGCGAGGAGGGCGCCGTAGCCCGGCAGGCAGATCTGGCCGCCGTGGGTGTGCCCGGCGAGGAGAAGATCGGCACCGTCCTCGGTGAAGTGGTCCAGCACGCGCTGGTAGGGGGCATGGACGACGGCGACCCGCAGATGCGGTGTTGCGTCCTGGCCCCTGGTGCCGCGGGGCCAGCCGGCGTACCGCTCGAGGCCCAGGTGCGGATCGTCGACACCGGAGAAGTCAAAGCGCAGTCCCTTGAGCACCACGGACTGGCAGCGGTTGGTGAGGTCCACCCAGCCGGCCATGCCGAAGCCGGCACGCAGCCGCGGCCAGTCCAGCGTGACCGGGTCTTTTGGTTTCGAGGACGGCCCCAGGAAGTAGGAGGCCGGGTTCCTGAGCCGGGGGGCGAAATAGTCGTTGGAACCGGGCACAAAGACGCCGGGGAACTCCATCAGCGGGCGCAGCGCCGCCAGCACCGGGTCCACCGCCTTGGCGTGGCTGAGGTTGTCGCCCGTGTTCACCACCAGGTCAGGCTTCAGCTCCGCAAGGGATGCCAGCCATTCGGCCTTCTTATCCTGGCCCGGGACGAAGTGGATGTCGGACAGGTGCAGGACCCGGAAGGGGCCGAAGCCGGCCGGAAGGACCGGGAGGGTCTCTTCGCGCAGCACAAACTGGTTCTTCTCCCACAGGCCGTAGCCGGTGGCGGCGGCACCCGTCGCGGCGCCGACAGCGGCGGTTACGGCGAAGCCGCGCCCGATGCTTCGGGCGCGGCTTGCCAGATCATTCCCCCGGGTCACCGGTTACGGCTTCTTGCTGGGGTCGGGCGAGGGGGCGGGTGCCGGGCTGGACGGCGCCGGGCTGGACGGCGCCGGTGTCGCCGGCGTCGCCGGCCTGGGCGCCGGGGCGGGTCCCGTGACCAGGTTCGACGGCGGGGCCGGGAACGGGTTGGTGCCGTACGCCGGTGCCACCTGGGACATAAAGTTCGAGAACTGCGGGCCGGCGATCATGTAACCGTCGACCGCCTTGTAGAACTTGTCGTTGATGGTCAGGTTGCGTCCCGGCCGGTCCTGGCCGCCCAGCGCGTCGCCGAACCACGACGCCGTCGCCAGGCCGCTGGTGAAGCCCACCACCCAGGTGGAGTTGTTGGGGTCGTTGGTGCCGGTCTTGGCGGCGATCGGGAAGCTGGTCCGGGTGGAGATCCGCGGCTGGATCAGCGAGCCGGAGCCCCGGTTGAGGACTTCCTGCAGGGCATAGCTCACACCGCGGGCCACCTCCGGTTTCAGCGCGTCGCGGCAGCTCGTGGCCTGCGCGGGGAGCTGGGCACCGGTCTGGTCCGTCACCGAGGCGATGGCGACCGGCTCGCAGTACTTGCCGTCGTTCGCGAAGGTGGCGAACGCGCTGGCCATGGTCAGCGGCGAGGTCTGGGTGGCGCCGATCAGGTTGGACAGCGTTGTCATCGGGACGGGCTCGTTGGTCTGGCCGGCGTGGATGCCCACGGCATCGACGATCTTCTGGATGCCGCAGAGGTCCACCTGGGCCGCGGTGGCGAACGTCATGGTGTTGATCGAATTCGCGAGTCCGTCCACGACGGACATGTTCTTGTAGTAGCCCTCTTCCGCGTTCTGCAGGTCATCGGCCGCGCCCAGGCCCTTCTCTGCTGTGTTGTAGGCACCGTTGACGGGCGTGGGGCAGGTGTTCCTCCACCGGAAGTTCAGAGGATACCGCCGCACCGAACCGTTGAGGGTGGTGTTCATGGACTTGCCCTCATCGAGCCACTGCGCGAACGTGAACGGCTTCATCGTGGAACCGGGCTGGAAACCGCCCAGGCCGCCAAGGTCGCCGCCTCCCGGGTCCGTCTTGTCCACATTGAAGTTGATGACGTTGTTGAATTTGCCTTCGGCCTCGAGGAACTGGGTGTTCTGGGCCATCGAGATGACCTTGCCCGAGCCCGGCTGCACGGAGACCAGCGATGCGCCCCACTTGTCCGGGTTCGCTCCGGCGGATCCGTCCACCTGGGCCTGCGCCACGGCCTGGGCATTCGGGTCCAGCGTGGTCTTGATGGTCAGGCCCCCGCGGAACACCTTCCGCTCCCGTGCTTCGGCGTCGGCACCGTAGGCCGGGTTGTTCAGCAGCAGGTGCAGCACATAGTCGCAGAAGTACGGGGCCGTCGTCGAATACGCGCAGCCCTGGCGTGCCGGGGTGACCTTGGTTTCCACCGGGGTGGCGACGGCGGCGTCGTAGTCGGCCTGCGGAATCTTGCCCTGGGTCAGCATGGACTTGAGCACCAGGTCACGGCGGACCTTGGCGTTCTCCGGGTTGTTGATGGGGTCATAGAAGGACGGGCTGTTGACCACACCGGCCAGCAGCGCGGCCTGCGGCAGGGTCAGGTCCTTGGCGGTGGTGCTGAAGAAGAATTTGGAGGCGGCTTCGATGCCGTACGCATCCCGGTTGAAGAACACGATGTTGAGGTAGCCCTCAAGGATTTGCTCCTTGGTGAACTTCTTCTCCAGCGCGATGGCGAGCTTCATTTCGCGGAGCTTGTCCCCGACGCCCTTGTTGACACCGTTCAGCAGGACCTCGTCGCCTTTGCCCTCGGCCTCGAGGGAGGAGTTGATGACGTTGTTGACGTACTGCTGCGTGATGGTCGACGCGCCCTGCTTGTTGCCGCGGGCGGTGCTGACGAGGGCGCGCAGGATGCCGGTGGTGTCCACACCGCCGTGCTCGTAGAAGCGGCTGTCCTCAATGGCGATCACCGCGTCCTTGATGTACGGCGACATCTGGTCCAGGGATACCCGGGTGCGGTTCTCCGCGAATAGATTCGCGATCACGCTGCCGTCGGCCGCGAGGATCGTGGTCGACTGACTGGGCGGGTCCACCTGCAGCTCGGCCGGGAGGGTGTCAAAGAATTTGATCGATCCGCTGGCCGTGTTGCCGGAAACGGCCGCGGCCGGGACCAGCAGCCCCGCCACCAGGACGCCGCAAATGGCGCTCACGCCCAGGAAAAGAAGGATCTTTCCGAGAGTGGTGGCCGTGTCAAATAAAGGGTTCTTGCCTGTCGCCATGTTTTCCACTTTACCGGCAAGGACTAGGCTTTAGTTCATGACCAAATGGGAGTACGCCACGATTCCGCTCATTATCCACGCCACAAAGCAGATTTTGGACCAGTGGGGAGACGACGGCTGGGAGCTTGTCCAGGTTGTTCCTGGCCCCGAGGGAAACGGCCTGGTTGCCTACCTGAAGCGGGAGAAGCAGTAGCCATGAGCACCCCAGCATCGGCCGCGCCGGGTGCCGCCGGGACTGCGGGCACCGCGGGGAACAACACCGCCGCCGCGGGCGCGTCGTCCGCCGTCGAACAGCGCCTCGCGGAACTCGGCCTGACCCTCCCGGAGGTCGCCGCCCCCGTGGCCGCCTACGTCCCCGCCGTGATTTCGGGCAACCATGTCTACACCTCCGGCCAGTTGCCGTTCATTGACGGCAAGCTGGAGGCCACGGGCAAAGTGTCCGCCGGCACGGAGGGCGCCTCCGACGAGGCCACCGTCTCCCCGGAAGCGGCGAAGCGCTACGCCGCGATTTGCGCCGTCAACGCCCTGGCCGCGGTGAAGAGCGTGATCGGGGATCTGGACCGCATCACCCGGATCGTCAAGGTGGTCGGCTTCGTCTCCTCCGATCCGTCCTTCACCGGCCAGCCCGGCGTCATTAATGGCGCCTCTGAGCTGCTGGGCAGGGTCCTCGGCGACGCCGGCCAGCACGCACGGTCCGCCGTCGGCGTTGCCGTCCTGCCGCTCGACTCTCCGGTTGAAGTCGAACTGATCGCCGAATTCGCCTAGAGGGCCGGTCACTTCCTGTGCCTAAGTTAGCCCGACGCCTGTTTGTCCTTCCCCCGGATCTTGAGGGGTCCGCCCGCAGCTGGCTTGACCATGGCGAACGGACGCCGCGTGCGGCCCGCTTCGCCTCCTCGGTCGTACTCCTGCGGGATTCACCCACGGGTCTGGAGACCTGGCTGGGCTACCGTCCCGGCACCTCGCCGCTGGGGGTGCTCGCCTTTCCGGGCGGATCGCTGGAGGCGTCCGACGACGACGCGGTCGGCTGGCTGGGCCCCTCGCCGCAGCATTGGGCCGAGCAGATGGGGACGGCCGACGTCGGGCTGGCACGCCGCCACGTGGTGGGTGCCATCCGGGAACTGTTCGAGGAGACCGGCATCCTGCTGGCCGGCCCGGACCTCTCCAGCACCGTGGAGGCGACCTCGACGGCCGAGTGGATGCGCGCCAGGGTGGCCGTGGCGGAGCAGGAGAAGTCCTTCACCGAGGTGCTCGCCAAGCGCGGGCTCTCGGTGCGGACCGACCTGCTCAAGCCGCTGGTCAACTGGCTCAGTCCGGCCTTCGCGCACCGCCGCTTCAACACCCGCTACTTCGCAGCCACCCTGCCCATGAACCAGACACCCTCGCTGCTGGCCAGCAAGGGTGTCTGGGGCCGCTGGGTCTGCGTCCGCAAGGTGATCAACGAGCGGGAGACCACCGCGCTCGGCGACGAGGTGGGCCAGGAGAACACGGCCGGCCGGCCCCTCGGTGAGCTCCTGGTGCCGGGCTCTGAGATCATGCTGGAAAAGATGGCCGCGGCCAACGGATGCATCGCCTACCTCAGCTACAAGCGCAAGGCCCACGTGTACCAGGCCAAGCTCGTCGAGGAAGACGGCAGGCTCCTGCTCGAAGTCGAGGCGGCAACAACCGTCGCAGGCGAACCGCAGCGGGAACGCTAGCAGTACTGGCGCGGTTCCGTGCCATAACGTGGCCAGCCTGCGCCCTCATCCTGGTGCCGGCCCCGGGACATGTCCTTTCTTCGGCCCCACCGGTGGACATGCCCTCCGCTCAGCCCGCCCTGCAACTGGACATGCCCTCCGCTGGCCCGGGCCCGTGGACATGATGCCACTATGTCCACTCCTTGCAGCCAGGACTGGGCATGTCCCGCGGGTGGGTGCGGCATTCCAGACGCCGAAGGCCGGCTCCGTTTCCACGGGCCGGCCTTCGACGTCTGCTGAACGCTTTAGCGCGAGCGCTGGCGGAGCCGCTGCATGTCGAGGATGACGACGGCGCGGGCCTCCAGCCGGAGCCAGCCGCGCTGGACGAATTCGGCGAGGGCCTTGTTGACTGTCTCGCGGGATGCGCCGACCAGCTGGGCCAGTTCTTCCTGGGTGAGCTCGTGGGCCACCAGGACGCCGTCGGTCGCGGGACGGCCGAAGCGGTCCGCCAGATCCAGCAGCGCCTTGGCGACGCGGCCCGGAACGTCGGAGAAGACGAGGTCCGAGAGCGAATCGTTGGTGCGGCGCAGGCGTCGTGCCAGGGCCTGCAGCAGCTGGGCGGAGACCTCCGGGCGGGTGCGCAGCAGGGCGTTGAGGCTCTCGTTCTTCAGGCCGGCCAGCCGCGTTTCCGAGACGGCCGTTGCCGTGGCGGTACGCGGGCTCGGATCGAACAGTGCCATTTCGCCGAACAGCTCGCCCGGGCCGAGGATGGCGAGCAGCGACTCACGGCCATCCGGGGACGTGCGTCCGAGCTTCACCTTGCCGGAGACGATGAAGTACAGCTGGTCACCCTGGTCACCTTCCCGGAATACCGAGGCTCCGCGTGAGAGATCCACCTCGGTGAGCTCATCCGTCAACAAACGGAAGGCCTCGTCGTCGAGCGTGGCGAAAAGGGGTGCGCGGCGCAATACCTCGATGTCCATAAAATCTCCTGACTAACTGTGTCGGCTGGGGCGCTTCAGCCATTGTTTCAGAATTTTGGCGTCTCTGTGACGTACTTGGCACCGAAACGCCCCAGAGGACACCACGCAGGGCACACACGGAGCACCCACAGGGCACACCGGGGAGCCGGCCGGGCGCCGGCGGCAGCCCGGCAAACTGTCAGCCTGCGCCGGTAGAATCGGGGCTTACCTGTTTATAAGGAGCACCGGTGTTTGGCTTGACCATCTTGGACCTCGTGCTGTTACTGACGCTGCTGTCCTACCTGATCCATGGCCTGCGCAACGGCTTCCTGGTGACAGCCGGCGGCATCGCGGGCTTCGCCGCGGGGGCCGTGGCCGCGTTTGTATCCGTACCGATAGTCAGCGATCTGGTGGACGACAGCGGCTGGCGGCTCACCGCGATCATTGCTGCCGCCGTGCTGCTCATGTTCCTGGGCCGCAGCCTGGGTACCGCGATCGGGCGGAGGATCCGCAGTGTGGTCAGGATCAGCCCGCTCCGGACCGTGGACCGGGTGGCCGGCGGCGGCGTGAACATGGTGGTGTCCGCCCTGGTGATGTCGATGCTGGCGTTCAGTATCGGCGCGCTCGGCGTCCCCCTCGTCTCCCAGCAGCTCGCCGAGTCCAAGGTGATCCGGTTCATCGACGGCGTGACGCCCACCCCGCTCAAGACATCGATGGCGCAGCTGCGGTCCACCGTGATCGGCGAGGGCATTCCGACGCTGTTTGCGGGCATCGGCCAGGGCCAGCCCGTCGCCATCCCGGACGCCAGCACGGACACGCCCGCGCTGAACAAGGCAGCGGCGTCTGTGCTGAAGATCGCCGGAACCGCCTTCCAATGCGGGCAGAACCAGACCGGTACCGGCTTTGTGGTCTCGCCCGGCCGCGTCGTGACCAACGCCCACGTCGTTGCCGGCGTGCCGGAACCCGTGGTCGAGGTCCCGGGCGGGGGTGCGCTGCCCGGCCGCGTCGTGTACTTCGATAGCCAGCATGACCTCGCCGTCCTGGCCGTGGACGGGCTGCGTTCCGCCCCGCTGCCGCTCACTTCCGACCTGCCCGCCGGCAGCGCTGCCGCGTTCGCCGGCTACCCGCACGGCGGCCCGTTCCAGTCCAAGCCGGCCACTGTGCAGGACATCGCCACTGTGCTGGTCCCGGACATCTACGGCAACAACCCGGCACCGGAGGACGTCTACCGCCTCGCCGGCGACGTTCAGCCGGGCAACTCCGGTGGCCCCCTGCTGACCACTGAAGGCCAGGTGGCCGGCGTGATCTTCGCCAAGGCCACGAGCGAGTCCTCGCTCGGTTTCGCCATCACGATGGCCGATCTAGGCCCCGTCGCCGCCCAGTCACCCGGACTCGGCACCCCGGTCTCACCGGGCCAGTGCGTCAAGAAATAGCGTCAAGACATAGCGTCATCACGACGTAGCAGCCTGGAGCCACTCCAGGCTCTGGCCGTGCGGGCCCGCGATGGCCACAGGCTGCCCGTTGTGCGTCACCAGGAACCTGCCGCGGAGCCGCTCATCAGCCATTTCAGGCACAACACTGGAGCCGTCCGCCTGCAGGATCACGGTGTGGCCCTCGTTGGAGAGCCAATGGCACCCGCGGCCCGCCGTGAGCTCCGCGATGGTCCCGCGGAACCGCTCACGGGCCTCGGCATCGAGATAGGCCATAACCGCACTGTGGAACACCACAAGCGTGGCGTCCGACGGGGCCCGCCCGGCCAGGGACACGAGCTGCTCGTTGAGGTCCCCGGCCACCAGCAGCGGCGGATCGGCCCGGGCGACGGCGATGGCCTGCCTCAGCCGCTCCCGGCGGAAGTCCTGCTCCGGCCAAATCAGCGCCTCCAGCCAGGCGACGTCGTCGGGATTGCGGACGTCGAGGGGATTCAGGTCAATGCCCGCCCGCCACACCACCCGCGGGAGCTGTTCCGGCAACGGAACGGGGCCGGTGGTGGTGCAGCGAAGCACCGGGAACGTGCCCGGCTCTGCACCTGCCGGGTGCAGACGGGTCACCGCGGCGGTGCCGGCGTCGAACTCATAGCCGTAGCGGTCCGGGAACAGCGCGAGCCCGGCCGAGGCGCCCACTTCGATGAGCGCCAGCGGCCGGCCTTCGGAGGCCTCGATCCGGGCGAGGGATGGCAGCAGCGCCGCGCAGCGCCCGGCCTCGTTGGTCTGGGTGGCGCGGGCGAGCACGGTCCGCGAGATCTCGTCCCAATGCCCGTCCAGGTAGGCCCGGAACTCCCGGTAGGGGCTGATCTGCGCGCCCAGGAAGCGTGCCGCGGCGAGCAACAGCAGCGGCTGGCGCTTGTTGTACGGCCACTCGTCAATCCGCCGGATCAGCTCCGGATCCTCCGCGATGCCCACCGACCACTCGGCGTAGCACGGGGAGTTGCCGGGCGCGTCGACGGTGCCGAAGCGCCGGTACCACTGCGCGGTGGCCGATTCCCCGGCGGGATCCGGATTGGCGGCGGGATCGGCGGGGGACATGCTCAGTCCTGGCCGGCCTGCAGCCCGGCGAGGTATTCGATGCCGAAGCGGTAGCCCAGGATCCCGGCGCCGGCGATCACGGCCTTGCTGATATCTGAGAGGTACGAGTGGTGCCGGAACTCCTCCCGGGCGTGGACGTTCGTGATGTGGACCTCGACGGCGGGCAACTGCACCGCGGAGATGGCGTCACGGATCGCGACCGAGGTGTGCGTGTAGGCGCCGGCGTTGATGACGATGCCGATCGCCTTGCCCCGGGCCGCGTGGATTGCATCGACGAGGGCACCCTCGTGGTTGGACTGGAAGCACTCGACGTCCAGCCCGTGCGCCGCGCCGGCGTCTTTGGCGAGCTGTTCGACGTCGGCCAGCGTGGCGGTGCCGTATTTTTCGGGTTCGCGGGTGCCGAGCAGGTTCAGGTTGGGTCCGTTGAGGACCAGGATGGTGCCGCGGCCGGCACCGGCGGGGGTGGCTTCGCTCATGCCTGCCAATCTATCGCGTTGCGCCGGGCGGTGCGCTCTTCTCGACGCAGCCCCGGCCCTTTTTGGGACCGTGGCTGCCGCCGGCCGCGATCCCTGCCGCGTGGCGAGCCGCTCGATCCGGCGCAGCGCCAGGGCGCAGACCGGCAGGTAGGCCGGCGCCCACGAGGGGACGGTGAAGGTCACGAGGCAGCCGCCTTCCTGCGGAACAACCCGGTGGCCGGTGGCGGGGATTCCGGCAACGGACCACGCCCAGTACCGTCCGGCCTCGAACTCTGTCACGGTGTAGGGCAGTGCGGCACCCAGGATGGTACG
Source organism: Pseudarthrobacter woesei (assembly GCF_055412745.1). Lineage (NCBI taxonomy): Bacteria > Bacillati > Actinomycetota > Actinomycetes > Micrococcales > Micrococcaceae > Pseudarthrobacter > Pseudarthrobacter woesei. Next base: position 482,165 of record NZ_JBVAYU010000002.1, on the reverse strand, counting down.
TACCCTGCCCCGGCTGCCGCTTGCGAGCCCGCCGGCCGCGGGTCCGTTCCGGTGGCCCGCCGGGGCTGGATCGACGCCGGTGATCGACGGCCCCCAGTTGGGCCACTGATCGACGTCGGTAAGTAGCGCCCACACCTCTTCGGCGGGCGCGGCGACCCGGCGGGAAACAGAGAAGACCATCCGGCTAGCCGAGAATCGCCCGGGCGGCGCGGTGGCCGCTGACAAGGGCGCCTTGAAGGGAAGCCGTGGCCCGGTGGTCACCGCAAACGATCAGCCCGGAGGGGCTTTCCACCGGTTGCCGGGGCCGCAGCGGGGGAAGCTGCGCCGGCAGGGCGTGCGGGACCTCCTGCCGCGCCAGCAGTTCCCAGCCACTCGTGGGGGCGCCGAAGATCTCGCCGGCGTGGCTGCGGACCTCGTCGTCCGTCGGAACCGGCCGCCCCGCGCCGAACAACGCGGACGTCTGGATGAGGTGCCGTCCGGCAGGGGCGTAGCTGGGCGCCGCATTCGAGATGACCGCAGCGTTGACCAGCGGCCCGCCACTGCGGGCACGGCCGTCAACGAAGAGCATATCCGCCTCGCTGGGGGCTGCACCGGCCGCAAACCAGTGCGTGAGCACTCCCTTCATGGCCGGCACGGCGCTGCCCGTCAGCCTGCCGGCGGTTACCGGATCGGTGGCGACGACAACCTGGCGTGCCCGGAGCACGGAATCCGCCGCGGTGACCACCATCGCGTTTCCGTCCGGCCTGATCGACTCCACCCTGGTGGAGGTGCGGACCGGGGCGGACAGGGCGGCGGCCAGCTGCCGGGGGAGCGACTGCATGCCGTCGCGCGGCAGTCCCGGCACGCCGCTGGCGAACACCCGGACAAGCTGCAGTGCGAAGTCGTTGGAGGTAGTGCCACCGTCATCCAGCAGCACGCCGGCGAGGAACTGGTCCACCACCCGGCGGAGTTCGCCGGAGCACCCGGCGCTGTCCAGCGCCTCCCGCAGCGCACCGTCCGTGCCGCGGTGACTCCGGGGCCAGCCATAGGCCGGCGCAGCCCACCGCAGCAGCCCCGCGGCGTCCCGGGGCTTAAGGATGCCGCTGCGGAGGGTCTGCAGGATCAGGCGGGGCTCGCGCAGTGGGTGGGCGAGGACTGCCAAGGAGTCCTCCCTTCGGACCCGGACACCGGAACCGAAGGCCTGAAGTGCCAGGGCTTCGACGTCGACCCGCCGGCGCACCGCGGGGTACGCGGGATTCAGCACCTGAAAGCCGCGGTCCACCAGGAATCCGTCGATCCGGTCCGTCCGGATTCTGCCTCCGACGTCGTCGGACGCATCCCACACCAGCACCTCGCGGCCGGCAGCCTCCAGCTCCCGGGCGCACTGCAACCCCGCAAGGCCGGCACCAACCACCAGCACGTCACAGATCTCGGTCATGGCTCATCCTTTCACGGCGTCGTATTCCGGGTCCGGCGGGCTCTGGCCCGCCCGGGCCGCCCTGCCTAGACTGGAAGGATCATCATGCGGGGCTCCCGTACCGGGCAGCCCGCGGAAAGCCCGATCCGGGAGCACATCATGCGCAGCGTCCATGCAGGAAAAATCTATGCAGGAAAAGCAATCCGCCGGGCCGCCGTGGGCGTCCTGGCCCTGGCGGCGTTTCTCGTCCCGGCGCCTCTGGCCGCCGCCTCCGGGGCGGACCGGGACGACCGGGACGACCGGCCCTCGGTGATCAAACTCCCGGGCGCCACCGGGGCCGAAGGCATCGCCGCAGGGGAAGGCAACACGTTCTTCGCCGGCGACCGGCTCAACGGCAACATCTTCCGCGGGGACATCCGGGAGGGCAAGGCCCGACTCTTCATCACCGCCCCGGACGGCCGGGCAGCCCTGGGAATGAAGGTCGACCGGCACCACGAGCTCCTCTTCGTGGCGGGCGGCGCCACCGGCCAGGCCTACGTCTACGACCTGGAGTCGAAGAAGACCGTGGCGGTCTACCAGCTGGCCACGGCCAATGAAAGCTTCATCAACGACGTCACGCTGACCCGCGAAGGGGCATGGTTCACCAACTCAAGGGCGGGTGAACTGTACTTCGTCCCGGTCAGCAGTCACGGGGATCCGGGTGAAGTCCGGACGCTGGAGCTGCAGCCGGCCGCGGGAACCGTGGACCAAGGGTTCAACCTCAACGGCATCGCCGCTGTCAAAGGAGGCCACACGCTGATCGTGGCCCACACGGGCCGCGGCGCCCTGTACGCCGTGGATCCGGACGACGCGTCGAACAAGTTGATTGACGTCACTGACTCCGCCGGGGCCCCCGTTACCCTGACGAACGTTGACGGCATCGTCGTCCGGGGCAACACTCTCTGGGCCGTGCAGAACCTGCTCAACCAGGTCAGCCGGATCAAACTGGACGGATCGCTGGGCAAGGGCGAGGTGGTGGAGGTCATCACGAGCAAGAACTTCGACGTCCCGACGACGGCGGCGCTCTTCGGCAACACCCTGGCCCTGGTCAACGCGAAGTTCACAACGCCCGCTGCCACAAGTTTCGAGGCAGTCCTGGTCGACGCCCGCTTCCGCGACGACTGACAGTTCCCGGCCGGAGACCGGCAGGCGACAGCCCAGGCGGACGACGACGGCGCCCCCGCCAGGGCGGGAGGCGCCGTCGTCGAACCGTGCCGGATGTCAGCCCGGCGCTGAACCGGGGATCGCTGCCTACTTCCTCAGCGAGTGCGCGATCTGGGCCATCACGGTGTTGTCAGCCAGTGTGGTGGCGTCGCCGACTTCGCGTCCTTCGGCGACGTCCTTGAGCAGGCGGCGCATGATCTTGCCGGAGCGCGTTTTGGGCAGTTCGGGCACCACAAGGATGGTCTTGGGCTTGGCGATGGGCCCGATTTCCTTGCTCACGTGGTTGCGGAGTTCCTGCACGATCGCGTCTCCGGTGTCCACGGCGTCGCCACGCAGGATCACGAAGGCGACGACGGCCTGGCCGGTGGTCTCGTCGGCGGCGCCCACCACGGCGGCTTCGGCGACGGCGGGGTGGGAGACGAGGGCAGATTCGATTTCGGCGGTGGAGAGGCGGTGGCCGGAAATGTTCATCACGTCATCGACCCGGCCGAGCAGCCAGATGTCGCCGTCCTCGTCCTTTTTGGCGCCGTCGCCCGCGAAGTACATGGACTCGAAGCGGGACCAGTAGGTTTCCTTGAAGCGCTCCGGGTCCCCCCAGATGCCGCGCAGCATGGCAGGCCACGGTTCGCGGATCACGAGGTAGCCGCCGGAGCCGTTGGGCACGGATTCGCCGAGTTCGTCCACGACGTCCACGGCGATGCCGGGCAGCGGGACCTGGGCGGAGCCGGGCTTGGTGGCCGTCACACCGGGCAGCGGGGCGATCATCTGCGCCCCGGTTTCGGTCTGCCACCAGGTGTCCACGATCGGGGCCGGCGTTTCCTTGCGTTCGCCGTTCTTCCCGGCGTTGCCGCCGATGACCTCGCGGTACCACATCCACGCTTCGGGGTTGATCGGTTCGCCGACGGAGCCCAGGACGCGGATCGAGGAGAGGTCGGACTTCGCGGGGATCTCCTTGCCCCACTTCATGAACGTCCGGATGGCGGTGGGGGCGGTGTAGAGGATGGAGACCTTGTACTTCTCCACGATCTCCCACCAGCGGCCCTGGTGCGGGGAATCCGGGGTGCCTTCGTAGATGACCTGGGTGGCGCCATTGATGAGCGGGGCGTAGGCGACGTAGGAGTGGCCGGTGATCCAGCCGACGTCGGCCGTGCACCAATAGACGTCGGTCTCCGGGTGTAGGTCGAAGACGGCCTTGTGTGTGTAGGCGCCCTGGGCGAGGTAGCCGCCCGTGGTGTGCAGGATGCCCTTGGGCTTGCCGGTGGTTCCGGAGGTGTAGAGGATGAAGAGCGGGTGCTCGGAGTCGTGCCCGATGGCGGTGTGCTCGGCGGAGGCGGTCCCCACGGTGTCGGCCCACCAGTGGTCCCGGCCCGCGTGCCAGTCGACGTCCTGGCCGTTGCGCTTAACCACCACGACGTTCTGCACGGTGTGGCCGTCGTGGACCAGGGCCTCGTCGACGGCGGGCTTAAGCGAGCTGGGCTTGCCGCGGCGGTAGGTGCCGTCGGCGGTGACGACGAGCTTGGCCTCGGCGTCGTCGATCCGTGAGCGGAGCGCCTCGGCGGAGAAACCGCCGAAGACGACCGAGTGGATGGCGCCGATCCGGGCGCAGGCCAGCAGCGTGATGACGGCCTCGGGAATCATGGGCAGGTACACGGCGACGCGGTCACCCTTGGCGACGCCGAGGGACTCGAAGGCGTTCGCGGCCTTCTTGACCTCGTCGGTCAGCTGCGCGTAGGTGTACGTGCGGGTGTCGCCCGGTTCGCCCTCGAAGTAGATGGCCACACGGTCCCCGTGGCCGGCCTCCACATGGCGGTCCAGCGCGTTGTAGGCGGCGTTGATCTCGCCGCCGACGAACCACTTGGCGAACGGCGGCGTGGACCAGTCGAGGGTCTGGGTGAAGTCTTTGCTCCAGCTCAGCAGTTCGCGGGCCTGCTTCGCCCAGAAGGCGGGGCGGTCGGCGTCGGCCTCCGCGTAGTCGGCGGCGGTGACGACGGCGTTGGCCGCGAACTCGGCGGACGGGGCAAACTTGCGGTTCTCCTGGGACAGGTTTTCAAAGGCGTCGCCCTGGGGCTGGGTGCCGGGATCCTGCATGGTCGTGGAGCCTGGGATGTGCTGGGACATGGTGAACCTCATCATTCATCGATCCGTGCTGCGCGGGACCTCCGTTCCGCCGCCATGCCGGCCGTTTGTGCGGCGTCGGGCATCGGCTGGTCACGGAGGGACCGCAAAGAGCTGTTCCGAAATACACACTAACGCCTGGGCAGCCCCCAACGTGTGCCGCGTCACACGGTGAACCGTGAGCGGTGTTTGTTAAGCGACGAATGGTGGCCCGTCGGCTACTTGCGCACCATCCGGCGGCGCACGTGACGCTGAACCAGCACAGCCCATCCGGTGAGCAGCAGGGTGATGATGATCAGCACGATGGAGACGGCGGGCGTCCCCGGCAGGAGGATCCCAGCCACGACGGCGGCCACGGCGAAGAAGCAGACGGCCCGCCACAGAAAGACAGGGGTCGTGTTCAGTAGTTCCATTTCCACAGACTACGCCCGGCCCGGCTGGTGCTTATCCGGCAGGCGCTTGGAAGGGCGGTCTGGACACCGTGATCATCCTGCCGTATGCGGGATCCTTCGCCCGCCGCATCACGGCCCGGCATCTGGCCGTCTCGGCCGCCACCCGCAACAATCCGGTGAGCTACAGCAAAGCGCTGGCGACAACCGCCGGCCCCGGTGGCTCCGCAAACCGCCGCTGATCTTGCCGCGTCCGCCCACGGCTTGTCAGCTAGTGATCGGCCATGCACTTGGCTAGGCTGAGATGAAGTTGTGACATCCAATGGAGGCGATGGGACCGCGCGTGGTCCTGTATCTGCCTGCCGTTAGGCGGCACCGTCCAGGGTGGCGCCATGCTAAGGAGAACAGAATGAACGAGCAAACTAACGGGCAGCTCCAGACGCCTTCCCCAAGTCCAGACACGAGCCAGGGCAGCAGTCAGGATTCCAGCGGCCGGGGCGCGGGGCAGGGCTCCGGCGGCCGGGGCAAAGCGGACGGCTACGGGGAGCCGCCACGGTTCACGGTGGACAAGGCGAACGGCAAGGCGGCCGGCTACAAGAACGAGGCGGTCCTGGGGCCCTTCACCATCCGCGATCTCACCGTTTTCGGCTCAACGCTGATTCTCTTCATCGCATCGCTGATCCCGATGTTTGCCGTCCGCTACAACCTGTGGAACCTGGGGAGCCTCTTCTTCCTGGGCCTCGGCGTCTTACTTCCGGTGGTCGTTGCCGCCATGTTCGTGGCGCGCCGGGTCAGCCCCGGGACGAAGGTCCGGATCGGCTCCCTCTCGGTGGACCAGTTCGCCTCCGTGGTGGCATCATTCGCCGTCGCCTTCTTCTTCCTGGCCGTCGCGGGCGCGTTCGTGCCGAGCATGCTGCTGGCCCTCGTCGGTGCGCTGGGGCTCTTTGCCGCCACTGTGCTGGGCCGCCTGATCCCTTACCTCTGCGGTGATTTCCTGGGCCGCGAGGAAGTACCCGCCCACGTCGTGGCCCGCGAGACGGCAGAACCCGTCCGCAAGCCCCGGGCCCCGAAGGCGCCGAAGGAAGCCAAGGAACCGAAAGCCCCCAAGGAAGCCGGAACCGGCCCGGTGGCCGGCTGGGCCAGGCGCCTGACCTCCGGCGGTCAGTCAGCCGCCCCGGGCGCCGCCCCGCGCGGCTATGAGTCCCAGGGTGCAGCGTCCGGCGTTGCAGCCGGTCCCGCCGCCGGCCCTGCAGGCGCGACGCCGTCAGCGGCCCCGGCCGCGCCGGCCCCCGCTGCCGCACCCACCCCGGTCTTCAGCTCGCCGGAAACCCAGATCACCGGCATCGTGCCCGCCGCGTCCGCGCCGTCTGCCGGAGAGCAGACCCGGGCCGCCGGCGTCGTGCCGTCCGCCCCCGAAGCAGCCTTGGTCCCGGAGACCACGGCCGGCCGGCCGGCCCCGGACGCCCAGAACCGGGCGGCGGCAGCCGCCGAGGAAACCCGGGCGGCTGAGGTTCCCGCCGGCGCAGGAAACAGCGCCCCCACCACCGTAAACCCGCAGGTGCGCTCGCAGGAGCCGATCGGCGCCACGGTGGATCCGGCGAGCCGCCCCGAGGAACACCAGGACCAGCCCGCCCACGAGGCGTTCTGGTTCGCCGTAGCCCAGCCCCGAACGGCCGTGGACGAGCGCACCGGTACTCCCGCGTTCGTGATTGAGCCCGGCGGCTGGGTCCTCGCCCTGGAGGACCGGGGCCACGAATTCCTGGTCCAGCACACCGACGGCCGCGCCGGTGTGCTGCGCGACCTCAGCAACATCGAACGCGGTTAGCCAGACCCCGGTGGCCACGGAACCCGGCGAATCGCTGCTAGGCCTGAAGCGCCGTGCCCGCAGGATCAACCGGGCGCTCGCCGAGCTGTACCCGTACGCGCACGCGGAGCTCGATTTCCGCAGCCCGTTCGAGCTGGTGGTGGCCACCGTGCTCTCCGCCCAGACCACCGACGTGCTGGTCAACCAGATTACGCTGCTGCTCTTCGCCCGGTACCCGGACGCGCGGAGCATGGCCGAGGCGGACCCGGCCGAGCTGGAAGCCATCATCAAGCCCACCGGGTTCTTCCGCGCCAAAGCCAGGAACCTGATGGCGCTGTGCACCCGCCTCGTGGACGAGTACGACGGCGAGGTGCCGGGACGGCTCGAAGACCTGGTGACGCTCGCCGGCGTCGGGCGGAAGACCGCCAACGTCGTCCTGGGCAACGCCTTCGGCATCCCCGGAATCACGGTGGACACACACTTCGGCCGGCTGGCGCGGCGCTTCGGCTGGACAGCATCCGAGGATCCGGTGCGGATCGAGTCCGACGTCGCCGAACTGTTCGAGCCCAAGGACTGGACCATGCTCTCGCACCGGGTGGTGTTCCACGGCCGGCGGGTCTGCCATTCCCGCAAGCCGGCCTGCGGGGCCTGCACGGTGGCCAACTGGTGTCCCAGCTACGGGATGGGCGAGACCGACCCCGAAAAGGCCACGAAGCTGCTGAAGTACGAGCTGGCCCCCGGCCAGGAAGAGCTGCTGGAGAAACTTCTCGCCGACACCCACCGGGCCGCCGAAATCCGGATGGAATCGCAGAGGAAGCCCGGGTGACCGCGCGCCAGGACCTCGTCGACCTCGTGGCCGCGGTGGAGGCCGGCACCGCGCCGGCCGCGGATCCGCGCTGGCGGGAACTCGCCGTCGAGCCCGGCGAACGGATCCGCCGGGCCGCCGTGCTGATGCTCCTCGGCTCGCTTGACGACGTCCCGGCGACGTCGGTCAAGCTGCTGGCCCCGGCCGATCTGGACGTCCTGCTCCTGCAGCGCGCCCAGACCCTGGATGACCACCCCGGACAGGTCGCCTTCCCCGGCGGCGGCATCGACCCGGGCGAATCGGTGATCGACGCCGCGCTGCGCGAAGCCGAAGAAGAAACGGGGCTGGACCCGGCCGGCGTCGAGGTGCTTGGCATCATGCCGGAACTGGCACTCCCGCGGGGGAACTTCCTGGTGACGCCCGTCCTCGGCTGGTGGGCCTCGCAATCGCCCGTGCGTGTGGTGGACTACGGCGAGTCCTCCCAGGTCTTCCGGGTTCCGGTGCGGGATCTGCTGGATCCGGACAACCGGGTCATGGCGACCGTCACCCGTGCCGGGCAGACATTCGAAAGCCCCGCCTTCACCGTAAACGGGGTGGTGGTGTGGGGCTTTACCGGGATGATCCTCAACCAGCTCTTTGAGCAGCTGGGCTGGGCGGTTTCCTGGGACCGCACCCGGCTGCAGAGCGTCGACACCTGGAGCAGGCTCGACGGCTGAGCCTGTTTGGGCGCGGTCGGCCGGCCAGAGCCGGGCGGGATGCTAGCCCGTTGCCAGGCGACCGCTTTGCAACGGCCTCCTTCTGGAGCGGGACTTATCCACGATCAGCCCCGTCGCGGCGTTCTCCCGGACGGCGGTGATGCCCGCTGCCGCGCCCTTGATGGTGTTGAACAACGGCGACACGGCGACCACCGTTCCGTCCGGTGCCGTCAGCTTGAAGAAGTAGGATTTCTCTCCAGCTTCGGTAATCTCAAAAATGCCAGCCAATCTGCTGCCTCCCCAATTCCTTGCGTCGTTGCAATGGCCGGCGGAAGTGTCATTTAGATTGCCGACCATTTTGAGGGTAACTGGCGGCACAGACAGTGCACAACGCTACCGACGGGTACGTTACGGCGGCCGGCACCGGGCGCCTATTTGGCGTTGTCGTAGGAGTCCACGACAGCCACGCTGACGGGGAATTCCACCGGGATCCTGCCGAACAGCAGTTCCTTGGCGGCGGCCGCGGACTCCTCGATGGCCCGGATGCAGTCCTCGACGGCGTCTTCCGGGCAGTGAACCATGACTTCGTCGTGGAGGAAGAAGACGAGTTCCCCGGCGGGGGTTCCGGCCGAGCGCATGGCACGCAGCCGTCGTCGTAGTTCCGCCAGCCAGCAGGCCGCCCAGTCCGCTGCGGAGCCCTGCACCACGAAGTTGCGGGTGAACCTGCCCCGCGAGCGGGCACTCGAATCGGCCCGGCGCTGTTCCTCGGCGGTGGTTGACTGCTGGCTCTGCAGCCAGCGCTCCGAGGGCGGCGGGCTGCTGCGGCCCAGCCGCGAGGTGACCGTTCTGCCCGCCTCGCCCTCGCGCGCCGCCTGTTCCACGAAGCCGACGGCGCGGGGATAGGTGCGGGTCAGCTGGGGCATCAGGCGCCCGGATTCTCCGGTGGTGGCTCCGTAGATTGCGCCGAGCAGCGCTATTTTTGCCTTGGCCCGGTCGCCGCCGAAACCCTGCGCGGCGATGCCGGCGTACAGGTCCTTGTCCCGCGCCGCCTCCGCCATTTTGGTATCCTGGGCCAGCGCGACGAGCACCCGGGGTTCCAGCTGTGAGGCGTCGGCGACGATCAGCTTGTGGCCTTGATCGGCATGCACGGCGCCGCGGATCTGGCGCGGAATCTGCAGTGCCCCGCCCCCGCGGGAAGCCCAGCGGCCCGAGACCACTCCGCCCACCACATACTCGGGCTGGAACCGGCCGTCCTTGACCCAGGCGTCCAGCCAGGCCCAGCCGTTTGCCGCGTGCAGGCGGGAGAGCTTCTTGAACGCCAGGAGTGGTTCGATTGCCGGGTGGCCGGACTCCTTCAGTTCCCACTGCCGTGTGGTCTTGACCTCGATACCGTTCCGATGCAGGGCGCGCATAAGATCTTGCGGCGAGTCCGGGTTCAGCGAGGGTGACAGCAGCAGCCGCCGAAGCTCGGCGGTGAGGGCCTCGAGCTTGGCCGGGCGGTGGCCTTGGGGCGGGCGCGGACCGAGGTAGTCTGCGAGGATCTGCTCGTGGAGTTCCTCCCGCCACGGCACGCCGGTGTGCTGCATTTCGGCGGCGATCATGGCGCCCGCGGATTCGGCGGCGAGCAGGAGCTGGAGGCGCTGCCTGCGGTTGTCGGCAGGGCGTTCGACGCCGGCCCCTCCAGCTTGGCTGAGCGCCTCCTGCTGGGCGGCGTATTCGGCGCGGAGCTCTGCGGGGGTGTGGCGGGGCGCGCGACGCGGCCCGGGATCCTCAAACAGGGCGCCCTGCTCGGCGGGCGGGGGCGGCGGCTGCAGCGCCCGGGGCGGCTCATCGTCCTGGGTGAGCTTCTCCGCGTTTTGTGCGTAGGCGGTGTGCGCGGTGAACTCCGAATGTGCCAGGATCGCGCCGCACAAGGTGAGGTCGTAGCAGCGTTCCAGCTCCACCCCGGCGGCCAGCAGCGCCGGGTACCAGTCCTGGGTGCGGTGCCAGATCCAGCGCGGACGCCGCTCCTCGAGTTCCCGCACGACGCCGGCCAGCTCTGCGGCGGTGACGACACGGGGTTCAGGGGCGGCCGGGTGCGGGGCGCCGTCGGCGGTGAGTTCCTGGAGAGCTGCGCCATCAGCGTGGGCGGCGAGCAACAGGTACATAGGGTCAATTCTGCCCTGAGGCGCGGCGCCACTTGTCCACCCGCAGTGTCCGTGGCTTATCCGTGGCTTGTCCACCCGGATTGTCCACATAGCGCGGGCATCGGTTACGGCGATGGCCCGGGTGGCTGCACAGTGGCGGTATGAGCAAGCACCAGCTACCGAATGCCGTCCCGGGCCTGCCGCGGGATGTGGGGCGGTGGCTGCCGGGCGGGTCATCCGAGACGCTGCTGGTCACAGGCTTCGAGGTGCTGCGCGATGAGGTGGAACGCATCGTGGCAGCGGCCGGCGGCCACTTGACGACGGTGCCGGATGCCAGAGAAGCTGCGCCCTTCTGGGACACGGCCGCCGCGGTACTGGTCGGCAGCGACATCCGCGATTTGCCTCCGCGCCGCCGGGCCCCGGCCGTGCTCGTTGGCCTGAACGGGGACGGGGACAGCCTGTGGCACCGGGCGGTAGCCATCGGAGCCGAACGGGTGGCGGTGCTGCCCGAGGCCTCCGTCTGGCTGGCCGAGTATCTGAGCCGCTCCCGCTCGCCCGAAGCCGGCGGACGCGTACTCGGCATCACCGGCGGATGCGGCGGGGCCGGCGCCACCACGGCGGCCATCTGGATGGCCCAGTCGGCCGCCCGGAACGGAACACGGGTGCTGCTGGTAGATGGCGATCCGTGGGGCGGGGGACTGGAACTGGCGCTTGCCGCCGAGGAGACCTCCGGCCTTCGATGGCCTGACCTTGCACAGGCCAGCGGGAGCATTGATCCGCGCCAGCTCGCGGATTCCTTGCCCGTGGCCGGCGGATTCTCGTTCCTGTCCTGGCCAGGCAGCAGGGAGCGGTATGCCGGAGTGGATGCCGGAACCGTGGCCGGTGTCCTTGATGCGGCCCGGCGCGGCTTTGAACTTGTGCTCGTGGACCTCGGCCGGGGACGCGAGGCGTTGCGGGCCTTCGCCTGGGAGTGCGACCGGATTGTTGTCGTTGCACCCGCCCAGTTGCGCGCGGCCGTGGCAACGGCGCGGCTTCTGCAGGAACTTCCCCCGGTGGACACCGCCTTGGTGGTCCGGGGGAAACCAGGGGCCGCGCTGGACGGAGCCCTGATTGCCGAGTCTGTCGGTCTGCCCCTGTGCGGGATCATGCCCGAAGTCAGGGGCGCCGCCGCCGCGACCGAACTTGGACGCCTGCTGGATACCGGGCGCCGGCGCAGGGTCCGGCGGTTCGCCGAATTGGTGCTCGACCTTGGCGGAGGAGATGAAGGATGAACGCCCGTTCGGGGCCGCGGCCGCCCGATTGGGCGCATGAGCCCAACACCGGCGTCCCGCAGCTCGGCGTGCGAGCCCGCAACCCCGTGGATGCGCGGCTGCTGGAATCGGTCCGCGAATCCGTGATGTCCGACGCCGGGCCCGTCACCGCGTCCCGCGTTGCCGCCGCCGTGCAGTCGAGTGGAAGACTCCTCGGAACAGCCGGCGCGCTGGCCGCGGTCGAGAGCATCAGCGCCGAACTGAACGGCCTGGGCCCGCTGCAGGTCCTCGCCCGGGACCCCGCCGTGACCGACATCTTCGTGAACGGCCCGGATGCCGTCTGGCTAGATCGCGGAAACGGCCTGGAAAAGGCACCCGTTGTCTTTACCGGGGAAGCGCAGATCCGCGCCCTCGCGGCGCGGCTGGTTGCCGCCGCCGGGCGCCGGCTCGACGACGGCTCTCCGTGCGTGGATGTCAGGCTCGTGGGCGGCTACCGGATTCACGCCGTGCTCCCGCCGATCTCCACAGCGGGAACTCTCCTCAGCATCAGGATCCGGCGAGAAAAGGTGTTCTCGATGGACGAGCTGCGGACGCTTGGCATGTTCGGCCGCCCCATCCGGCAGGTACTCGAACGCCTGGTCGAGCGACATCTGAGCTTCCTGATCAGCGGCGCCACCGGTTCGGGCAAAACGACCCTGCTCGCCACGCTGCTTGGTCTGTGTCATCCGGGCGAACGACTGGTCCTGATCGAAGACGCGTCCGAGCTGAATCCGGTCCACCCCCATGTCGTCTCGCTGGAGTCCCGGCACGGGAACCTCGAGGGCGGCGGCGTGGTGGATCTGGGCGAGCTCGTCCGGCAGGCCTTGCGCATGCGTCCCGATCGGCTGATTGTGGGGGAGTGCCGGGGCGCGGAAGTCCGGGAACTGCTGACGGCCATGAACACCGGTCACTCCGGCGGAGGCGGGACAATCCATGCCAACACCGCGTCCGACGTCCCCGCCCGGCTGACCGCCCTCGGGGCGCTCGCCGGCATGGCCCCGGATGCCGTGCGCCTTCAGGCGGCCAGCGCCCTCGACGCCGTAATCCACGTGGAACGGGCCGGAAACCGGCGGCAGGTGGCAGCCATAGGAGTGTTGGAGGAAAACGGCGCAGGGCTGGCCGTCAGCGCAGCGTTGGACGTAGTGGCCGGCGGCCTCCGTTTCGGGCCGGCCTGGCCCCAACTGGCGGACCGGCTGGGGCTGGACCCCTCCGCCGCAGCGAACGCCGGCTTGCTTGACGAAGTCGCTTCCCCTGACGAAGTCGCTTCGCCGGACGACGCAGTATGGCCGACGGGGCCTCGCCGCGGCCGCCGCTCCGGGAGACCGGGATGACGGCCGCCCTGGTCGGGGTCCTGGCTGCCGCCATGTTCCTGGCGCTCTCACCGCCAGCAAATTCAGGCAGCCGGATCCGGGCGGCGCTTGCCCGCCCGTCCGGCCCGTCGCCGGTGACGGCGGATTCCCGGCACCACCGGTGGTTCCCAGGCAGGGCTCTGCCCGGGTGGCCGCGCCGGGCGGCGCCACGCGTGCCGATGACGGTGGTCGTCCAGCAATTGGCCGCGCTGCTCAAGGGCGGCCGCACCCCGTGGATGCTGTGGGATGAATTGTGGACACTCTATGGCGGGGATTCTTCGCCGGACCTACGGACGGACCACCGCCCCGGCCGCGGAGCCGAACTGGCCCCTGCCTCCCTTTCCCTGCTGGCCGCCGCCCGCTCGGCGGCAATGCGCGGGGCTCCGGTGGGCGAAGCGATCCGCACCGCGGGTGCAGGGCCCGGCGGAGCGGGAACGGTGAAAGGCGGTCGGGGCGGCCCCTTGGGAAACGATCGCAGGGTCTGGGCCGAACTCGCCGCATGCTTCGACATTGCCGAGGCCAGCGGCTGCCCGCTGGCGGAGGTGCTGACGCGTTTCGCCGCTCAACTCGACGCCGAGGACGACGCCGAGGCTGCCCGACAGACGGCTCTCGCCGGGCCCAGGGCCACGGTCCGACTGCTGACCTGGCTGCCGTTCCTGGGACTGGGGCTGGGCATGCTGCTGGGCGTGGATCCCCTCGGGAGCCTGCTGGGCACCCCGCTCGGGACGGCGGCGCTCGCCGCAGGCATTGCCCTCACCGCTGCGGGGCGGATCTGGTCCGCCAAGCTGGTCCGGTCGGCGGCAGGCACGCCGCGGTGACTGCCGACGTCGGCGGTCTCGCACTGATTGCGGTTCTGGCGGCCGCAGCCATGACGGCGTTCTACGGCCGCCGCCAGGTTGGCCGGAGACTCAGCCGCCAGCTTGAGGATCGTGCGGGCGCCTCAGACTCCCGGGTCTTCGGCGAGGGGTCCACGGCCCGGCACATCGGCGACGCCGGCCTGCGCGACACCGCCATGATGCTGGAACTGATCGGCGCCATGCTGGATGCGGGAGCGGGCATCGGCCGTTCCCTGGAACTGGTGGCTGCGCTGGCCGCACCTGAAATCGCTACCCCGCTGAGGCCGGTCGTGTCGGCGCTCGCAATTGGCGCCGGCTGGGACACGGCCTGGCGTAGTTCGAGCGTCCGCTCAGGCGAACTTCTTGCCCTGCGCGATGCTGTGGGCTTCGCCGCGCTCACCGGTGCGCCGTCCTCGGCCATCCTGTACGCCCAGGCCGCCCGACTACGCCGCGAACAGTTCAGGGCTGCCGAGAAACAGGCGGCAGCCCTCGGCGTGAAGCTGGTGGTCCCGCTCGGTCTTTGTTCCTTGCCGGCCTTCGTGTGCCTCGGCGTCGTGCCCGTGCTGCTGGCGATGCTGCCGTCATGAGCCGGAACAGGGGTCGGAGCCAGAGACGGCGCCCGATCCCGCCCAGCCGCCGGCACCTGGACTCGCTCGCGCCATGCCGGCCGCTCCTCCACGACCACGCCGCGGAGGCAGTTATCCACTTGGCACGGATCGGCCCTTACCGGCCCTGGCCCGAGCCGGAAGAGTCGAAGCAACCGGCGTATCCGCCGGAGATCCGTGAAAGGAAAGCACATGCCGATCAACCAAGATGGCTCCGCCCGCACCCTCGCCGCCACCGCCGAAACAGGAGCCGCCGAGGTGCGCGAGATCTATCCGGGCGCCTGCGCCGCCGGGCCGGTCCGGCCCTGCAGACCCGGAAAGCTCTTTGGTTCCGAGGCCGGGATGGCAACGGCCGAATACGCCATCGCCACCCTGGCCGCCGTGGGCTTCGCGGGGATCCTCGTGTTCATCATGCGCAGTGACGAGGTCCGCGGTTTCCTGTTGAATCTCATCCGCACGGCGCTCGCCTTGCCATGAGCTGCGGGCGGCGGGACCGGGAGGAAGCATCGGCCGGCGATTCCCAGCCCCCGCGGCTCCGCGGATGTGCGGCCGCCGCAGGGTTCTGGGCGTGTGCCCGCCAATCCGGGCGCCTGGCCCCGGGGAGACAGGCGCCGCCCCGAAGGACCCCGGGGCGGCAGGGACGCCCCGGGGCAGCAGCGACGCCTCCGGCCGACCGCGCCTTGTGGCGGCCGTGCGCGGGGGGCGGCACGTGCCGCGGTGCGGTGACGGCCGAATTCGCCGTCGCCCTGCCGGCCGTGCTGCTCCTGCTCGCCTTGCTGCTGGCTGGCTCAGCCGCAGGAGTGACACAGCTGCGGCTGGAGGAAGCGGCGCGGGCGGGCGCGCGTGCACTGGCCCGCGGTGAAGATACCTCCGCCGTGGACGCAATCGTCCGCCGCCTCGCCGGAGATTCCGCAGCGTCGGCCGTGGCGTCCGAGGGTGAATGGCTCAGCGTTACGGTTTCCGGCCGCGTTTTCGGAGCTGTCGGTTCACTACTTCCGTGGACCCTCTCAGCCCGGGCCTGGGCCCGGGGCGAACCGTCCGAGCCCTTCGCCGCAGCCCCGGTTCACGACACCTTCCACGACACCGCGCACGACCAGCCTCGGAGGCGGGCTGCGTGAACCGGTCGAAACGTACGAGCACATCGCGCGAGCACCCTCAGCGCGGCTCTGGGACGGTATTGGCGCTCGGATTGGGGCTGGTGGTCATCATGGCGTCAGCCCTGATCGTGCTGCTGGCGCAGTCGGCGGCGATGGCATCCCGGGCCGCGGCGGCCGCCGATCTGGCGGCGCTGGCGGCGGCGGATGCCGCACGCGGACTCGCGCCGGGCGAGCCCTGCGCCGTCGCCGAAGAGGTCGCGCGCCGGAACAACGCCGCGGTCCTTAGCTGTGTGGAAGGTGCCGGGGGAACGGTCCAGGTCCGCACCGAACTCGGTGCCAGGACGTTCCTGGGCGCGGCCACCGGACAAGCCCGGGCCGGGCCGCCGCCGTAGTCTGCGTCGATCCGGATCCGGCCTCGTTGCACACCGGTGACGGGGAGCGGCCCGCTCAGCGGGGCTGGCCCGCTGGTTGAACCGCAGCAGGCTGGTCCGGCTGCCCGGCTCGCATCTGGTCCGTCGCGTCCTTCAGAAGCACCTCGATCAACGTGACGGCGGCGTCCTTGTCCAGCGGGTTGTTCTTGTTCCCGCATTTGGGCGACTGCACGCAGGAGGGGCAGCCGGACTCGCATTCGCAGGCCTTGATCGCATCGCGTGTGGCGGACAGCCACACCCGGGCCTTGTCGTAGCCGCGCTCGGCGAAGCCGGCACCGCCAGGGTGGCCGTCGTACACGAAAATGGTCGGCACGCCGGTGTCGGCGTGGATGGCCGTTGATACCCCGCCAATGTCCCAGCGGTCGCTGGAGGCAACCAGCGGAAGGAGCCCGATAGCCGCGTGCTCGGCGGCGTGCAGGGCGCCGGGGAACTGTGCCTCGATCAGCCCGGCGCCGGTCAGCGAGCGGTTGTCCATGACGAACCACACGGCCTTGGTGAACAGGTCCCTGGCTCCCAGCTGCAGGGGCTCTTCACCGAGGATCTCGTTCGAGATCAGTGCCTTGCGCTGGAAGGAAACCACCTGTGTCGTCACTTTCACGTCCCCGAAATGCACGGCCACGTCGCCCCACTGGGTGGTGCGCTGTGTTTCGAGCACCTCGATCTGGGTCACGTCCCGCGCGGTGGTGTAGTAGTCCGGGTTCGCCCGGCGCACGATCACGCAATGGTCATCCTCGTTCAGCTCCTCCACCACATAGCTCTCGCCCTGGTGGACGTAGATGGCGCCGGTGTGGGCCTGGTAGTGCGTCTGCGGGGAATCCATCGTCCCGAGCAGGGAACCGGTATCGGTGTCGACAATGCTCACCGGACCGCCGCCGTCGGCCCTCAGATTCACCATGGCTGCGGCGCTCTGCGGATGCGTCCAGAACCATCCGGCGGGGCGCCGGCGCAGGTACCCTTGGGCCACCAGCTGGTCAAGGAGCCTCTCGGCTGTCCCTCCGAAGATGTCCAGCTCGGCATACCCCAGCGGCAGCTCGGCGGCGGCGGCGCACAGGTGCGGCCCCAGCACATAGGGATTGGAGGGATCGAAGACCGTTGCCTCGACCGAGACATCAAAGATCGCCTCGGGGTGGTTCACCAGATAGGTGTCCAGCGGGTCATCGCTAGCCACGAACGCCGCGATGGCGTCCTGCCCGGCGCGGCCCGCCCGGCCGATCTGCTGGAACAACGACGCGCGCGTCCCCGGCCATCCGGCGACCAGCACCGCGTCGAGTCCGGAGATGTCGATGCCGAGTTCCAGGGCTGAGGTACTGGAGACGCCCAGCAGCTCGCCGGAGCGTAGGGATTTCTCCAGGGCCCGCCGTTCCTCCGGCAGGTAGCCCGAGCGGTAGGCCGCGACCCTCTGAGGCAGGCTTGGATCCACCTCGTCCAGGAGTCGTTTGGTGATCGACGCGATGGTCTCGGCGCCGCGCCGGGACTTGATGAAGGCAATGGTCCGGACCCGGGAGGACACCAGGTTGGCCAGCAGATCCGCGGTTTCAGCCACAGCGGTGCGGCGTTCCTTCGCGCCGTTCTCGCCGCGGAGTTCGGTCAGGGCCGGCTCCCAGAACGCCACGGTTGTTGAGCCGTGCGGCGAGGAATCCTCGGACACGGCCCGCACCGGCGCGCCGATAAGCCGGCCGAAGGAGATCCCGGGCTCGGAGGCCGTGGCGGAGGCAGCGATGAACACCGGCCCGGACCCGCCGGGGCTGTAGTAGGCGCAGATGCGGCGCAGCCGGCGCATCAGGTTGGCCACGTGCGATCCGAAAACGCCACGGTAGCTGTGAGCTTCGTCGACGATCACATAGCGAAGCCGGCGGAAGAACCGCGCCCACCAGGCATGGTTCGGGAGAATTCCGAAGTGCAGCATGTCCGGATTGGCCAGAATGAAGTTCGCGTGGTCCCTGATCCATCGCCGGGAGGCGGGATCAGTATCGCCGTCGTAGGTCTCGGCCCGGACGGTCGGGAGCCTTAGCGCGCGGAGGGCGGCCAGCTGGTCGGCGGCGAGGGCCTTCGTCGGGGACAGGTAGAGGGTGACGGCGCCGTCGTCGTGGATCTTGCCGGGATCGGCGAGGACCCGCAGCTCGGACCGGTGGATCGCGTCCAGCGCCGGCAGCTGGTAGGCGAGGGATTTTCCGGAGGCGGTGCCGGTGGCGATGACCACGTGCTCGCCGGCGTGGGCCAGCTCGGCGGCCTGGATCTGGTGGCGGTACGGCTCGTGGATCCCCAGGGATCCATAGGCGTTGACCAGATCAGGGTGGGCCCACGCGGGCCAGGCCGCATGGACGGCCTCGCGGGCGGGGATGGTGCGCACATGACGGAGCTGTTCCGGGTCCGGGCCGCGGCCCAGCAACGGAATCAGCGACTCATGTGGGTTCACTCATACATTCTTTCACCCCGGCTGAAATCGCCCGGGCGACGTGCAGAACCTCAGCCGACCGACAGGTCCGAGCCCTCATCCGAGGCGGAGAGCATCAGGACATGGCAGACCGTGCGCCAGCCGAGGTGCGAATACAGCTGCTGGCCGTCGAGCGAGGCCAGCAGCAACCCGGTTTCGACGTCGTGCTCGAACGCCTGGGCGGCGAGGGCCCGCATGATGAAGCTGCCGAGCCCGCGGCGCTGGTAGCCGGGCCCGGTGACGATCTTGTCGAAGATCGCCGTGTGGTCCACCACCAGGACGCGTCCGCTCGCGGCCACCTCCTCGCCGGCGTAGACCACGGCATGGTGCACGCCGTCCGCTTTTGACGGCACCCATGTCAGGTCGTCATCCGGGAGCCAGGGGTCCTCGGAATCCTGGGTCTCCATGTCCACGATCATCATCGTCTGGGAGGCCGAGGTGACATTGAGCCCGTGTTCCTGCGCCAGGACGGTATATCGCGCCGCATCGTTGGTGAGGATTGTCAGGATCCGGGCCGGAACTTCAGCCGTCGCGGCGGCCAGCGCCGCGAACTCCGCGGCGGAGGGGTCATGGGCGAAGAATTCCCACTCACGGGTCGTGTCCGCACGCAGGGCCGCGGGGAAACGGCCCTCCCTGCGGGTCTCATACCCCCGGCAACCGGCCCAGCCGATAACCCAGATTTCCAGCAGGTGGGTAGTGTCTTCAACCATGGCGTCCAGACTCATGTGATGAGCGTATTCCAGCCCCGGCACAAGCAACAGGGGCCGGGTCGGGGAACCGTGCTTGCTTACGAAATTGTGACTGTGGCGGCTGCCCCGGATCGACGCGGGTTTCCGGTTTTTGGCCAGCCGGTACCCTTAAATACGTGGCTTTGAACCGAATTGTGCTCTTTTACGGCTTTACCCCTCTGCCGGACCCGGACGCCGTCCGGCTCTGGCAGCGCGCCCTGTGCGAGAAGCTCGGACTGACCGGGCGCATCATCATCTCCAGGGACGGGATCAACGCGACCGTCGGCGGCGAGCTGAACGCGGTCAAGCAGTATGTGAAGACCACCCGCGACTACAAAGGGTTCCACGGCATCGACGTGAAGTGGTCCGACGGCGGCGCCGGGGACTTCCCTCGGCTGAGCGTGAAGGTGCGGGACGAGATCGTGTCATTCGGTGCCCCGGGCGAGCTCAAGGTCGATGACAACGGCGTGGTCGGCGGCGGCACGCGCCTCTTGCCAGGCGAACTGCACGAGCTCGTGGCAGCCAAGAAGGAATCCGGCGACGAGGTGGTGTTCTTTGACGGGCGCAACGGCTTTGAGGCCCGGATCGGCAAGTTCAAGGACGCGATCGTCCCGGACGTCGCCACCACCCATGACTTCATCCAGGAACTCGACTCGGGCAAATACGATGCCCTCAAGGACAAGCCGATCGTCACCTACTGCACCGGCGGCATCCGTTGCGAGGTGCTTTCCAGCCTGATGGTGAACCGCGGCTTCAAAGAGGTGTACCAGCTCGACGGCGGCATCGTCCGCTACGGTGAGGCCTTCAAGGACCAGGGCCTCTGGGAAGGCTCCCTGTACGTGTTCGACAAGCGCATGCACCTCGAATTCAGCGAGGACGCCACGACCATTGGCGAGTGCGTCCGCTGCTCTGCGCCCACGAGTAAGTTCGAGAACTGCTCCAACCAGGCCTGCCGGACCCTCACGCTGTACTGCACCGAGTGTGCCGCCAGCCCCGAGACCCTGCGTTGCCCGGAAGGCTGTGCGGCCTGATTTCCCGCGGACCCTGGGCCCGCGCACAGGCTCCGTTCAGTCCATAGTTCCGGCGGGACCGGAGTCAGATCCGGCTCACGCGGTAGGCGAAGTTCGCCGCCGCATCCGCATCGATTTGGACGGTGAGGACGGCGTCGGCGGACAGATAGACCACGTTGACCCGTGAGGTGCCGCACCGCAGGCTCAGGTCCACCAGATCGTCGTCACCGTTGCCGACGCTGAACGACACACGCTTCGTGCTGCGGCAGGCCAGGGTCAGTGCGTAGCTGCCTTTGGGTAGTTGGGTGGTGCTTTCCCGGCGATCCTCGTCGGCCTTCAGGGAGCCGTAGCCGGTTTGGAAGACCTGGCCCTTGGCATCGGGCAACACCTGCGCAATCCAGGCGTCCAGCTCCGCCCCGGTGACAGGCTGGTTCAGTCCGGGATCCCGTGGAAGGGCCGCATCCGTGAATGCCGTTGCCGACGGTAAGGGAGAACCGTCCTTCGAGAGGCCTTCGTCGAATTCATACGCGCAACCGGTCAGCCCTGTGCCGATGGCCAGCACAGAACAGACTACGACGGCGGTTGCCGCGATGCGCGTCCGCGGTCCTCGCGTTGCCGAGGCAAGGGGCATACGCTGACTTTAGGCCCGGCGGGGCGAGAAAAGCCAGAGTCTAACGGCCCTGCCCGGCCAGTCCGGCAGCGCCGGTGGCCAACGCCAGCGGCAGCACCGTATGGCGCCTCCAACACGGACCCCCGGTAGCAGACATGCCCCGATCCTAGCGGCAGAGGCCGCGGGTGCAAGTCACACCGCTGCGGCCCGTGCCGAAGCCGGCTGCTACGCCGCGGGCGCCAAGTGGTAGCCGTAAATGAGCGGCGCGTCCACGCTCGTCGTGCTGATCGCTACCGTGCCTGCGGCGGGCACCTTGATACGGGCTATCTCGCGGCTTCCGTTGCAGGCCGCGCCCGCCTCCATCAGCGTGGCGCCGTCGAGGGAGACGCTGAAGAAGGCCTTGCCGCCGCCGTCGCAGCTCATGGTCAGCGTGTAGCTGCCCGCCTGCACGTCCGGGGCGGCCTTCACGATCGGATCGCGGTTGAGGATCTTGCCCGCGTCCTCCAGCACGATCCCGCCGGCCGAGGGCAGGGCGGTGGCTTTCCATGACGGAACATCGGCGGATTCGATGGAACCGGCCTGGGAGCACGCCGACCCGGCCAGAACGACGGCGGCGCAGGCGACCGCGCCGGCGAACCGCCGCCGAAGCGCCGGTGAGCCCAAGGGGCGAAGGGAACGGAAAACCATTCCTCCAACTTACCGCGTGGGAACGTCGCCCCATGCCCGGTCGCCGGGTGCCTGCCTGGCGCCGGAGTCGGCTCCCTGCGCGCCGCCGCCTGCCGCGCTCCACCAGTTTGCCGGTGCAACGCGGCATACGCCGTGCCCCGCCGCCGGGTGGTTTCCTCGTCCGTCAGCGGCCGCCCCGGCGCCGCGGATCCGGTCCGGCACCGCGGATTGCTCGGGGCCTTGACTTTGACGCAACGTCAAGCTTTAGAGTCGGAGGACAGGTCCTTAGAACACGAGATCCGGGAGGAGCGCGGCATGGAATGGTCTGTGCAGCAGATCGCGAAACTCGCCGGCACTACCAGCCGGACCCTGCGCCACTACGACGACATCGGGCTGCTCAAGCCCAGCCGCACCGGCGATAACGGCTACCGGTACTACGGCCGGGCCGCGCTGGTGCGGCTGCAGCGCATTCTGCTCCTGCGCAGGCTCGGGCTTGGACTGCCCGCGGTTGCCGAAGTACTCGGCCATGAGCCGGACGCGGCGAAGGCACTGGGCCGTCATCTGGAATGGCTGCGCCAGGAACAGGACCGGCTGGCCCGGCAAATCGCCTCGGTCGAGCAAACCATTGAAGCAGTGAAAGAAGGAGGACAGATCATGGCGGAGAAGATGTTCGACGGCTTTGACCATACCCAGTACCAGAAGGAGGTGGAGGAGCGCTGGGGCAAGGACGCGTATGCCACTTCGGATGCCTGGTGGCGCGGAATGGGGACGGCCCAGAAGGAGGACTGGAAGCAGCGGTCCCGGCAACTGGGCAGCGACTGGATCGCGGCGGCGCAATCGGGCCTCGCTCCGGACAGCGAGGCCGCCCAGGACCTTGCCCGCCGCCAGGTCGAATGGCTCACCGGCATTCCCGGCACGCCTGCGGCGGGGTCCGCCGCAGGCGGCAACGGGGATGTGAAGGGCTACGTGACAGGACTCGGCGAGGTGTATGTCGCCGATCCCCGCTTCGCCGCGAACTACGGCGGTGAAGCCGGGGCGGCCTTCGTCCGGGACGCGCTGCGGGTCTACGCGGGGAAGCACCTCTAAACTTGACCGGTGACTCCCTCGACGCATTTCACGGCCGGCAACACCCCTGACGCACCCCGCAGCGACCTCCACGGGACGCTCGCATCGCTTGCCGCGGACTTGCGGACCATCGGCTACACCGTCGACGGCGTGGCGGAACTGCTCGGCGAGGCCGCGCACGCCGCCCTGGGCCGGGACCAGCTCATCCCCGCGCTGATCGCCACCGAGCGCGCCGGCGACGGCGGGCCGACGACGGCGGCGCTCGCCGCCGTCGTCCGCCTGTGGCTGCTGGCCGAGCCGCAACGGGCCGCAACGCTCGACGCCGCCCTGCCCGGCATCCGTACGGCCGGTCTGCTGGAACTGGGCATCGTGGAACCGTCCCCGGCAGGCCTGATCCAGGCGAAGGTGGACCTCCGGCCTTACGGCTGGGACCCGGTGGTCGGGTACGACGCGGACGACGGGGACGACGGGGCCGGCAGCGGCGGGGCGGATCTCTGGGTGGCCAGCGACCTCGCCGCGCACCAGCGCCCCGGAGTGCTCCGCCACGACCACGTGCTGGGGATCGGGCAGGCATCCACCACCCTGGTGCAGGTCACCGCCCGCCGGCATGTGGCCCGCGCCCTGGACCTCGGTACGGGCTGCGGGATCCAGACCTTCCACCTGCTGCACCACGCGGACCATGTGACCGCCACCGACATCTCCGAACGTGCCCTGGCGTTCACCCGCTTCAACCTGGCTCTCAACGCCGCGGCACTGCACCTGGACCCGGCGAACTTGGAGAACCGCGTCAGCCTGCGGCTGGGCTCCCTGCTCGAACCTGTCGCGGGCGAGGAATTCGAGCTCGTGGTCTCCAACCCGCCGTTCGTGATCACGCCCCGCAGTCCCGGGGAGGCCGTGGCGGACCAGTTCACCTACCGCGACGGGGGCCTGCCGGGGGACGACATCGTCGCTTCGCTTGTCCGGGGGCTGCCCTCGGTGCTCGCACCGGCCGGAACAGCCCAGCTTCTGGGCAACTGGGAGATTCCGGCGGGGCAACCCTGGGCCGAAAGGCCGCAAAGCTGGGCCAGTCCGGGCATGGACGTGTGGTTCATCCAGCGCGAGCAGGTGGGACCGGAACAATATGCCGAGACCTGGCTGCAGGACGCCTCCGAGTCCCGCGACCGGCGGCTCTACCAGGACTCCTACGCCGCGTACCTGGATGACTTTGCCTCGCGGAATGTGGCGTCGATCGGCTTCGGCATGATCTGGCTGCGGCGTCCGGCGGGAGGCTCCAAGCCGGTGATCTCCCGCTTTGAGGAGATCGCCTACCCAATCGAGCAGCCCGTGGGGCCGCACCTTGGTGCCGCCGTCGAGCGCGCCGACTGGCTGGCCGCCCGCGAATTGGCCGCCGCGCACCTGCTGGTCGCCGAGGATGTCACCGAGGAACGGCACCAGCGGCCCGGGGCCGAACACCCGGGTGTCATCCTGCTGCGCCAGGGTGCCGGCCTGCGCCGGACCAACCTCCTGAGCACCGAGCTGGCCGGCTTCGTCTCAGCGTGCGACGGCGACCTGTCCGTGGGGCAGATCATCGGCGCCCTCGAGGCTTTGCTGGGTGGGTACGACGGCTACGACGCCGAGGCTTTCCGCGGCGGGCTGCTCACCGAGGTGGGGAACCTGCTCCGCGACGGCTTCCTGCTGCCCGCCTGACACGTCTTGGGCGGTAGGGCCCTGAGGGACGGGAGGCGCGTCTGCCTCCGCGGCCGCTGAAACGCCCGCGCCCTCCTTGCCGAAGCGCGGCAGGACGTAGGCCGCTACGGCCAGGGCCACGCCCGCGGTGTAAGGCCCTCGCCCACGATCCGGGGCAGCAGGGCCTGCCAGGTGGGTCCGGCCACAGCCTGGGCAGCATCCAGCAGGAAGGTCATGGCGAACAGCACCGGCAGGTAGTTGTCCAGATATTGCATGCCGTACCCCATGCCGGCGACGGCGGCCGCACTCACCACGGATGAGGCGGTCGCGAGCGTCCGGGAGTCCCGGGTGTCTGCGAGCCTGCCGGCCCACGGGGCCAGCAGCACCAGCGGCAAGGCCGAGCAGAGCAGATAGCTTGCCACCAGCCACGGGCCGGCAACGCTGGGTTCGCCCGCGGCCGCCAGGTTCTGATGGTGAAGCATGACGCTGACGACGACGGCTCCCATGCCGGCGGTGGCGACGAATCGGGCGCTGCTGGCCAGGAGGAAGTCGTGGTTGCGCCAGAGGGGCTGCGCAGCCCGGGATTTGCACGGCAATGTATGAAGTATCTGTTTCATAAGCAGCAAGGTGCTCCCTCGTCGAAGAAAGTGTCAAGCATTTCTTTCAGAGTTTGACGACGCTCGGTAGACTGATGGGGTGAATGCAGAAACCCCAACGGCCGAGTCCCCGGCGCCCCCGGCCGCCAAACGCCGGCAGCGCCCGGAAAAGAAAGTGGAAATCGCCGACCCGAAGGCGATCCGGGCTTTGGCCCATGCCGCCCGGCTGGAAGTCATTTCCGAACTGTACGCAACCCAGGTGAGCCGGACGGCCACCGAACTCGCGGCGCAGACGGGCCTCACCCCAAGCGCCATGAGCTATCACCTGCGCGCACTGCAGAAATGGGGCATCGTGGTGCCGGCCGCCACCGCCGGCGACGCCCGTGAACGCCGCTGGCAGGCCGCCGGTACGGACTTCACCATCAAGTCGGGCGGGGGAGTGGCGAGCCCGGAGTTCGCCGTGCTGGACCTGGAGCTTGACGCCTTCCGCCGCCGCGTCAACGCCTACGCCAAGACCCGGGACGAGCGCCGCCAGCGCGGCGAACCCGTGGACGGCCCCTCCTCCGTGGTGCTGGCCAGCAACCTGCTGTACCTGACACCGGCCCAGCGGGCCGAGCTGAATGAGAGGCTCTTCGACCTCCTGAAGGACTATGAGCTGGAGGAGCCGGACCACATTCCGGAAGGTACGCAGCGGATGGCGACCATGTGGTCGATGATTCCGGATGACCGCGGCCCGGCCGCCGCAAAGGCGGCTGCAACGTCGCCGGCAGAGGCGGCCGCGGGCCCCGCCGGAAAGGCTGCCGGTCCCGCCTGAGGCTGATCCTCGCGGTGCCGGGACGGGTCGCTTCATTACGTCCGGAAATCGGGGCCGGAGACCTGAGTTTTCCACCTGAATGCGCGGGAACCCGCAATAATATGGTGAACTAGGCGGGTATGGGCGCATCTGCCCGAGCAACCTTTTTCTGTAGGAGCACCGTGCCAAGCAAGGCCAAAACCGGCAAGAAACTCGTGATCGTGGAGTCTCCCGCCAAGAGCAAGACCATCGCCAAGTACCTCGGCGAGGGTTTCATCGTTGAGGCCTCCATTGGTCACATCCGCGACCTCCCGCAGCCTTCGGAGCTCCCCGCGGATTTGAAGAAGACGTCGGTGGGTAAGTTCGCCGTCGACATCGAAAATGACTTCAAGCCCTACTACGTGGTGTCTCCGGACAAGAAGAAAAAGGTCGCCGAACTCAAGGCCCAGCTCAAAGACGCTGACGCTCTCTACCTCGCAACCGATGGGGACCGCGAGGGCGAGGCCATCGCGTGGCACCTGCTGGAGGTCCTCAAGCCCAAGGTTCCGGTCTACCGGATGACCTTCGGTGAAATTACCAAGGAAGCCATCCACCGCGCCATGGACAACCTGCGCGATGTGGACCAGGACCTGGTCGATGCGCAGGAAACCCGCCGCGTATTGGACCGCCTCTACGGCTACGAGATCTCCCCGGTGCTGTGGCGCAAGGTGGCGCGCGGACTGTCCGCGGGGCGTGTGCAGTCCGTCGTGACCCGCATGGTGGTGGACCGCGAGCGGGAGCGGATGGCGTTCCGGGCCGCCTCGTACTGGGACCTGACAGGCCAGTTCGGCGCCGGTTCCGGCTCCTTCAAGGCAAAACTGGCCATGGTCGACGGCGCCAAGGTGGCCAGCGGCCGCGACTTCAACGACACCGGCGAGCTCACCTCGCGCAACGTCGTGCACCTCAACGAGGAACTCGCCACGTCGCTGTCGGCGGGCCTGCAGGACGCCGATTTCCGCGTCCGCTCCGTCGACACCAAGCCGTACACCCGCCGTCCGACCGCTCCCTTCACCACCTCCACGCTGCAGCAGGAGGCCGGCCGCAAGCTCCGCTTCTCCTCGAAGAGCACCATGCAGGTGGCCCAGCGCCTCTACGAAAACGGCTACATCACCTATATGCGTACGGACTCCTCCGCGCTGAGCAACGAGGCCATCACGGCCGCGCGGCGCCAGGCGTCCGAGCTGTACGGCCCGGAGTACGTCCCGGCGTCGCCGCGCGTCTACAGCGGCAAGGCGGCCAATGCGCAGGAGGCCCACGAGGCCATCCGCCCCGCCGGTGACTCCTTCCGCACCCCCGCCCAGGTGGCCAAGCAGCTCTCGGGCGACGAATTCCGGCTCTACGAGCTCATCTGGAAGCGCACCGTCGCCTCGCAGATGGCCGATGCCAAGGGCTCCACCGCCACGATCCGGCTCGGCGCTGTGACTATCGGCGGAGCGGGCGATCGCAGGGACGCCGAATTCTCAGCCTCCGGCACCGTCATTACCTTCCCCGGCTTCCTTGCCGCCTACGAAGAAGGGAAGGACGAAAGCCGTGGCGACGACGACTCCGAGGAAGCACGCCGGCTGCCGAACGTGGCGAAGGACGATGCCCTCACCGCCTCGGAGATTGTCGCCGTCGGCCACGAGACCTCGCCGCCGCCGCGGTTCACGGAAGCGTCGCTGACCGCAGAGCTGGAAAAGAAGGGCATCGGACGCCCGTCCACCTATGCCTCCACCATCTCCACGATCCAGGACCGCGGCTACGTCCGGAAGCAGGGTTCCGCGCTGGTTCCCAGCTGGATCGCGTTCTCCGTGGTCCGGTTGCTCGAACAGCACTTCCACGACTACGTGGATTACGAGTTCACGGCCGACATGGAGGCGGACCTGGACAAGATCGCCAACGGCCAGGCCACCGGCACCACCTGGCTCAAGCACTTCTACTTTGGTGAAGATTCCGAACCCGGCCTGCTGAGCATCGTCAACAACCTCGGTGAGATCGACGCCCGCGATATCAACTCCATTCCGATCACCGACGGCATCACCTTGCGCGTGGGCAAGTTCGGCCCGTATCTGGAAAGCTCCGTCCCGACGGTGGATCCGAAGACCGGCGAAGTCGTCGAGGCTGCCCGCGCCAACGTCCCCGAGGACCTGGCCCCGGACGAACTCACGGCCGCCAAGGCGATTGAGCTGATGGAAACCGCGGCCCCCGAGGAGCGGGTGCTTGGCGCGGACCCGCACACGGGGCACACCGTCGTCGCCAAGAACGGGCGTTACGGCGCCTACGTCACCGAGGTCATCCCCGAGATGACAGAGGAGCAGATCGCCAACCAGCCGGTGGAGTACTACAAAAACGGCAAGCCGAAACCGCCGAAGAAGCCCGTCAAGGCCAAGCCGCGCACCGGCTCCCTGTTCGCCTCCATGGGCGTGGACACCGTCACCCTGGACGAGGCCCTGCAGCTCATGAGCCTGCCCCGGGTGCTCGGCCAGGACGCCGAAGGCAACCCGATCACCGTCCAGAACGGCCGCTTCGGTCCGTACCTGAAGAAGGGCACGGACTCGCGGTCCATCGGCTCGGAAGAGGAAATCTTCACGATCACGCTGGAACAGGCGCAGGAGATCTACTCCCAGCCCAAGCAGCGCGGGGCCCGCGCCGCCGTGCCGCCGCTGGCCGAGTTCGGGCCCGACCCGGTCTCGGAGAAGAACATCGTGGTGAAGGAAGGCCGCTTCGGCCCGTACATCACCGACGGCATCACCAATATCACCGTCCCGCGCACCACCGCGCTGGAGGAGCTGACCCGGGAACGCGCCGTCGAACTCCTCGCAGAGAAGCGCGCCAAGGGACCGGTCAAGCGCACGACGACGGCCCGCAAGGCGCCCGCCCGCAAGGCCGCCGCGAAGAAGTAGGCCGCCGCACCGGGTCAGCCCTCGGCCGCCGCCCCGAGGTCGCCGGTAACGTGCGGGTTCGCCGGAAGTTTCCAGCGAACCGGCAGGTTTCCGGCGACCTCGTGTTGCGGACCCGCAGCTGACCGGCGACTTCGCGTTTGCGGTGCCGGGCGCAACGTGATCGAGTAGGAACATGACTGAACAGCCCGATCACTTGGACCTCCAGCCGCTGAACGACCTCGAAGAGAAGCTCGCCCGGGGGGAGCAGCCGGACGCCAACCCGGTTGACGTCATCCTCGCCTTCCTCAACAACGAGGTCTACATCGTCAGTTCCGATGCGCTTGAGGGCCCCGATGCCCAGGTCGAGCCTCTCGTGCTCGCAAACTCATCCGGGAAGCCTGTCCTGGCCGTCTTCTCCCACCCGAGCCGCGTCGCCGAGCAGTACCTGGCCGCCGCCCCCAACGTGCTGGGCACCCAGGGCGCCGCGGTCCTCGGCAACCTCGGGGAAGAACTCGGCATGGTCATCAACCCTGGTGCCGCCTTCGGCTTCGAAATCGATCCGGA
Source organism: Pseudarthrobacter woesei (assembly GCF_055412745.1). Classification (NCBI taxonomy): domain Bacteria; kingdom Bacillati; phylum Actinomycetota; class Actinomycetes; order Micrococcales; family Micrococcaceae; genus Pseudarthrobacter; species Pseudarthrobacter woesei. Next base: position 452,994 of record NZ_JBVAYU010000002.1, on the reverse strand, counting down.
GGGCGTGGCTAACATCCGCCGCGACTTCAAGCCGAGCGAAGATCCGGCTGACGCTCCCGAGGATGACGTCGACCGGGCCTAGCAGTTAGGCCAGCCGCTGCCGCGAGGGGAATAATGGCAGCATGCGTTTAGGCGTCCTCGACATCGGCTCCAACACTGTCCACCTTCTGCTGGTGGACGCCCACCCCGGCGCGCGCCCGGTGCCCTTCGCGTCGCACAAGCGCCCGCTGTCCCTCGTGCAGTTCCTCGAGGGCGACGGCAGCATCAACGACGCCGGCCAGCATGAGCTGATCGAATTTGTCCTTGAGGCCTGGGAATTCGCGGCGAAACACAAGGCCGATGACCTGCTGGCATTCTGTACCTCGGCCATCCGCGAGGCCACCAACGGGCCCGCGGTACTGGCCCGCGTCAAGCACGAAACCACGGTCACGCTTCGGGAACTCAGCGGCAGCGAAGAAGCCTCCATGACTTTCTTCGCCGTCCGCCGCTGGTACGGCTGGGGCGCCGGAGCCATCCTGAACCTGGACATCGGCGGCGGATCCTTCGAGATGGCCTACGGGGAGGACGAACTCCCCGAACTCGCGACGTCCGTCCCGCTCGGAGCGAGCCGGCTCACCCGGGACTGGCTGGCCGAGGACCCGCCCTCGGCCAAGAGTGTCAAGGAGCTGCGCCGCTATATCAGGGCCACGCTCAAGCCGGTGGTGCGGGACTTCGAGAAGCTGGGCAAGGCGAACCATGTGGCGGGCACCTCCAAGACCTTCCGCTCGCTGGCCCGCATCGCGGGGGCCGCACCCAGCGGCGCCGGCCCCTATGTGAAGCGCGAACTCTTCGCCGCGGACGTGGGGCTCTGGGCCCAGCGCATCTCGGCGATGGAGGTGGAGGACCGGCTGCACCTCCCCGGTGTCTCTGAAGCCCGTGCCCCGCAACTGCTGGCTGGTGCCCTGGTGGCCGAAGCCGCCCTTGAGCTGTTCGAATTCCCGAGCATGGAGATCTGCCCCTGGGCATTGCGTGAAGGGCTCATTCTCCGACGCCTGGACCAACTGGTCTTCGAGGGCCCGCTGGAGCCCGTGCTGCACGTCGTTGAGGGGCCTCCCGCTGTGCTTCATGGACCGGACGCAGAGGCACCGGACGCGTCGTCAACCAAAGCCCAGTCAGCCGCCAGTCGGTGGGCGGGTCCTGGGATGTCGTGATTTCTGGCAAGGAAACCTGAATGGCGAGTTAAAAAGAGTAAGCGCCGGGCGGCTTCGCAGAAGGAATTGGGGGAACTCCTCTGCTGCCACCCGGCGCCGCGCCGGTCCCGGAGGGCCGACTATCATCACTCGCACCTTGGTTGAGGCACTTTCAACGGTAGGCGCCGATCTTGGGTGTTCCAGCAGATTTGCCTGTGCGTTGGCTGGAAATGCGTCGGGACGGGTTCAAAGCCACCGGCCCCACCAATGCTGCCGTTAAACAGTGAAGGCACCGGCCGCCCGCTGCGGGAAAATGGGGGAAAACCCGCTGCAGACCACCGGTACCGGGCGGACATCCGCATGTCCGCCGTATCACTCGCACCCTCAATGAGGTAGCCACCACGTTAGTTCCGGAGTTTGTGAACAGGCTGCGCCGAGCATGTGCGCTGGCTGTGAATCGGGACGGACTGCAATGATGGGGGCATGAGCAAACGAATCGCATTCCTGGGCTGTGGGTCAATGAACGAGGCAATTATGGGTGGACTGATCGAGGGCGGCACCGACCCCTCGGACATCGTCGCCACCGTCCGCCGCGCCGAACGCGCCGCCGAACTTGCCGAACGGCACCACGGCATCACGGCCATCGCTGGTGAGGAAGAGCCTGAGAACAACAAACAGGCAGCCACCGGTTCGGACGTCGTTATCCTGGGCGTCAAGCCCGTGGGCATCGCGGACCTGGCCTGGGAAATCAGTGATTCGTTGGCACCGGACACCATCGTCATCAGCGTCGCCGCCGCCGTCTCGATCGAGCAGCTGGAAGCGGCACTCCCGGCCGGCCAGCCCGTGATCCGCACCATGCCCAACACACCCGCGAAACTGGGCCGCGGCGTCGTCTCGGTGTCGCCGGGGACCAGCTGCTCCGCCGAGCAGCTCCAGCGGGCCAAGGACATCCTCTCCGCGGTCGGAACCGTCGTCGAGATCCGCGAAGAGCAGGTGGACGCCCTGTCCGCGATCAGCGGTTCGGGCCCTGCGTACGCGTTCTATCTGGCCGAAGCGATGGCTGCGGCCGGCGTCGAACTGGGCCTCGACCCGGAGCTGTCGCTGCTGCTGGCGCGGGAAACGGTCGCCGGAGCCGGCCTGATGCTGGCCGAGCCGGGCGCGGACCCGACGGCGCTGCGCAAGGCGGTCACGAGCCCGAACGGCACCACCGAACGCGCCATCGCCACCTTTGACGAGCGCGGACTGCCGGCGATCATTGCCGACGGCGCCCGCGCCGCCGCCGCCCGCGCCGGGGAGATCACGAAGCAGCTCGCCTAGCCGCCGGCAGTCGAGGAGACGCTACGGCCGCGCGGCGAACCGTTCCAGCAGATCCACGTGCCCGGACACAATGAGCATGTCCCGTGAGGACACCTTCGTCTCCGGCCGGGCATAGGTGAAGTCCTCCCCCGGGGATTTCACGCCCACAATCGTGACGCCGTACTTGGAGCGGACCTTGGATTCGTCCAGGGTGAAGCCCACGGTTTCGCGCGGCGGGTACATCTTCACGATCGCGAAATCGTCGTCGAACTCGATGAAATCCAGCATGCGGCCGGAAACCAGGTGCGCGGCGCGGACGCCGGCGTCGGCCTCCGGGTAGATCACGTGGTTGGCGCCGATCCGGGTGAGGATCTTGCCGTGCGAGGGCGTGATGGCCTTGACCCAGAGGTGCTCGATGCCGAGGTCCACGAGGTTCACCGTGATCAGCACCGAGGACTCGATCGAGGTGCCCACGCCCACGACGGCGGAGCTGAACTCCTGCGCGCCCAGCTGGCGGAGGGCATCGATGTTGGTGGCATCGGCCTCCACCACGTGCGTCAGGACGCTGGCCCACTTCTGCACCAGGGACCGGTCGCGTTCGATCGCGAGCACCTCGCGGCCCTGCTTGACGAGCTGCTCGGCGGTGGATGCGCCGAAGCGGCCAAGCCCGATCACCAGCACCGGGGAATTGTGGGCGGGGCGGTTAACGGCGCCTGAGGAATTAGCCAATTATCGGTCTCTCTTCCGGGTAGTGGTACAGCTGGCTGCGCTGGCGCAGGGCCAGGGCGGCGGCAAGGGTAACGGTCCCGACGCGCCCGGCAAACATCAGGGCGGCGAGGACGTAGACCCCCGACGGCGGCAGCTCGGCACTGAGGTTCGTGCTGAGGCCCACCGTGGCGAAGGCGGAAATGGTCTCAAAAAGCACACGGTCCAGGGACGCGCCGCTGATGTGAAGCAGCAGCAGGGCCGAGACCGAGACGAGCGTGGCACCCGCGACGATCACGGAAATGGCGACCCGCATGGTGCCCTCCGGGATCGTTCGGCCGTAAATCTTCACGTCCGAGTCGCCGCGGGCCTCAGCCACGATGGCCAGGAACATCACGGCAATGGTGGTCACCTTGATGCCGCCGGCCGTCGACGCCGAGCCGCCGCCGGCGAACATCAGGGCGTCGGTCAGCAGCATCGTCGTGGAATCCATCTGGTTCTGATCCACCAGGTTGAAGCCGCCGGAGCGCGTCATCACGGACGCGAACAGCGAATGTGTGATCTTGTCGCCCACGTTCATGTCGCCGATGGTGCGTATGTTCTCCCATTCCAACAGCCCCCAAAACACGGTGCCGACGGCGAGGAGGATGAGGGACACCTGGATGGTCAGCTTGGTGTGCAGGTTCCATTTCTTCCAGTTCAGGCCGTTCTGCTGGAGCACCATCACCACGGGGAAACCCAGGCTGCCGAGGAAAACGCCGACCATAAGCGGGACGAGGATCCACAGATCGGTCTCATACGGGACGATGCCGTCCGAGTGCGGAGTGAAGCCGGCGTTGTTGAACGCGGAAATTGAATAGAACACGCCGTGCCAGACCGACTGACCGAAGCTTTCCCCGAGGGCCAGGAAACGGGGAATCAGCGCCACTGCCAGGGCGGCCTCGATGACCACGGACGTCACGATGACGATCCGCAACAGGGTGCCGACCTCGCCGAGGCGGCCGGCGTTCATGGCCTCCTGGGCGATCAGCTTGCCCCGGACTCCCAGTTTCTTGCTCACCATGAGGGCCAGCAGCGAGGCCAGCGTCAGGGTGCCAAGGCCGCCCACGAAAATACCGATGAGGATGACGAGCTGGCCGAAGAAGGACCAGTGCACCGCCGTGGACACCACGGTCAGGCCCGTGACACAGACGGCGGACACCGCGGTGAAGAGGGCCTGGTGCAGGGGAGTGGGACCTCCCGTGGCGGAGGACACCGGCAGGGAGAGCAGGACGGTGAAGACCAGGATCACGACGCCGAACGCGGTCAATGCCAGCCGGGCCGGGGAGGTGTTGGCGATATTGTCGATGAAGTCGCGAAGGCGTGTGAAGATCCACAGGCCTTCCCGCTCCGGAGCGCCGGGGTGCCAGCTTGCCGGGCTTGTGGACCTCGACTGGCTTTGCGTCATGTGTGGCATATCCTCGCTTGAAACTGTTTCCTTCAGTAGTAAACCACTAAACCCCGCGCAATGACTGGGGAGCAGGGCACAACGCTCGGGTAGCCTGTGATTGATGACATACCTGCCCGGGCTCGCTCAGACCGCACTGCCAACGACGGTGGTGTGGGACCCAGCCATGACCGCCTACAACTTCGGACACAGCCACCCGATGGCGCCGGAGCGGATGGAACTCACGGCACGGCTGGCCCGCAGCCTGGGGCTGCTGGACCTGGACCATGTGACAGTGTCGGCCCCGGACGTGGCCAGCGACGCCGAGCTGTGCACGGTCCACAGCCCGGAATTCGTCGCGGCCGTCCGGCGCGTCAGTGCTGACCCGGACACCCCGGACGAAGCGCGGGGGCTGGGTACCGAGGACGATCCGGCGTTTACCGGCATGCACGAAGCCAGCGCCCGGCTGGCCGGCGGCTCCCTGCTGGCCGCCGCCGCGATCCTGGACGGCAGCGCGGTCCGTGCGGTGAACTTCGGCGGGGGCATGCACCACGCGGCCCGCGAACGTGCCAGCGGCTTCTGCATCTACAACGACGCTGCCCTTGCGATCCAGCGGCTGCTCGACGGCGGTCTGCAGCGTGTCGTGTACATCGACATCGATGCCCACCACGGCGACGGCACCCAGAGCATCTTTTGGGACGATCCGCGGGTGCTGACCATTTCCCTGCACGAATCCGGGCTGACGCTGTTCCCGGGCACGGGCTACGCCAATGAGATCGGCGGCCCCAACGCCCAGGGCAGCGCCGTGAACGTGGCACTGCCGGCCGGAACGGGCGACGGCGGCTGGCTCCGGGCCTTCCATGCCGTTGTGCCGCAGCTCGTCGGCGCCTTCGAACCCGAGGTCATCGTCAGCCAACACGGCTGCGACTCCCACCGGCTGGATCCGCTGACCCACCTCAACATCAGCGTCGACGGCCAGCGCGAGGCCGCCGCCGCGATCGGCAACCTCGCCGCCCGCTATTGCGACAACCGCTGGATCTCCACGGGCGGTGGCGGCTACAACGTCATCACCGTTGTCCCGCGGTCCTGGAGCCACCTGATCGGGATCGCGGCCGGCCGTCCCGTCCCGCTCCGCACCCCGGTCCCGGCGGACTGGCGTGCGTATGTGAAGGACAAGTACGGGGCCAAGTACGGCGTGGAACCGCCCGGGATGATGGGCGACGACGTCGACCTCTGGTGGCGCTCCTGGGAAGTCGGCTTCGACCCCAACGACGAAGTGGACCGCACCGTGATGGCCACCCGCAAGGAAGTCTTCCCGCTGTACGGCCTGGACCCCTGGTTCGACTAGCTTCTTCGAGGCGCAATTAGTGGATGCCATCCGGCGTATATGTCGCTAGTGTGGAGGCATGGTGACAGACGACGTATTTGCCGTCATTGCTGAGGCAACCCGGCGTGACATTCTGGTATCCCTCCGCAAGGGGGACAAAGCAGTGGGGGAACTGGTCCAGGAGCTCGACGCAAGCCAGCCCACCATTTCCAAACATCTCAAGGTCCTCCGCGAAGCGGACCTCGTCAGCATGCGCGCGCAGGGACAGAAGCGCTACTACACGCTGAACACGAAGCCCCTTGCCGGCATCGCCAGCTGGCTGGAGACGTTCGACGTCGGGCATGCGGCGGCCGCCGCCGCCCCGGCCCGGATTCCGGACACCCGGCCCCAGCCGGTCGCGGAGACCCTGGCCGGGGCCGCCGCCGCTGTCCTGGCTGTTCCACAGCCTCCGGACGGGGCGCTGGCCGGACGTCCCGCGGGCAGCCCGCTGAGCCCCGCCGTCGTGATCCCGGTCGGCACGGGCGGGGAGGACAAGATGCCGCAGCAGATCGGCCGCACGGTGGGCCGCGCCGCCACCAAAGCCGCGGACCTGCTGGCCAGCCTGCCCAAATTCGGCCGCAAGAAATAGCCCAACTAATACGCAGCAGGGGCCGTTATGGGCGCTCAGAACAGCCCCTGCTGCCAGTCACTTGGGTGAGCCGTTCGGAACCGGGTCAGCGGGGGAGGAGCCGCACGTGGTCGGGGGTCAGTTCGGAGATCCGGCTGACGCCGAGCAGGGCCATGGTGCGGAGCATATCGGTTTCCAGGATCTGGATCGCCCGGTCCACGCCCGCCCGGCCGCCGGCCATCAGCCCGTAGAGGTAGGCGCGGCCGATCAGGGTGAAGTCGGCGCCCAGGGCCAGGGCCGCGATGATGTCCGCGCCGCTCATGATGCCGGTGTCCAGGATGATCGCGGCGTCGCTGTTGTCGGCCCGGAGCGCGGCGGAGACCTCCGGGATCAGGTGGAACGGGATCGGCGCCCTGTCCAGTTGGCGTCCGCCGTGGTTGGAGAGCACCACGCCGTCCGCACCATGGTCCACCACCCTGCGGGCGTCGTCGACGGTCTGGATGCCTTTGACCACGAGCTTGCCTTTCCAGGTCTCGCGCAGCCAGTCGAGGTCCGCGAAGGTCAGCGTGGGATCGAACATGGAGTTGATCAGGTCCGCGACCGTTCCCGTGTAGCGCGAGAGCGAGGCGAAGGCCAGCGGCTCGTGGGTGAGGAAGTTGAACCACCAGGCCGGGCGGTAGGAGGCATCCAGCACGGTCTTGAGCGTCAGCGCGGGCGGGATGGTCATGCCGTTGCGCACGTCGCGGAGCCTGGCCCCGGCGACGGCAGTATCCACCGTGACCATGAGGGTGTCGTTGCCGGCCTTGGCGGCGCGCTCGATGAGATCGAGCGAGCGGTCCCGGTCCGTCCACAGGTAGAGCTGGAACCAGTTCCGGCCGTCCGGCGCTGCCGCGGCCACGTCCTCGATCGATGCGGTGCCCATGGTGGAGAGCGTGTACGGGATGCCGGCGGCCGCAGCCGCCCGGGAACCCGCGTACTCGCCCTCGGACTGCATCATCCGGGTGAAGCCCGTCGGGGCGATTCCCATGGGCAGGCGGGACTGCTTGCCCAGGATTTCGGTGCCGAGGTCCACGCGGGAGACATCGCGCAGGATGCCGGGCCGGAACTCGATGTCCAGGAATGCCTGGCGGGCCCGGCGCAGGGTGATCTCGGCTTCGGCGGCGCCGTCGGTGTAGTCGAAGGGGGCCCGGGGAGTGCGGCGCTTGGCCATGTCCCGGAGGTCCCAGATGGTGCTCGCCCGGCGCAGCCTGGCGGCCCGGCTGAACTCGGGTTTCTTGAACTGCATGAGCGGCGCGAGGTCCGAGTACTTGGGGACGCGGCGCTTGAGGGCGGCGGGAACAATCCCTGCCGCGGCACCGGCCGGGTGGCCGTCGGGTGTGGTGGCCGCGGGAGTGGTGGGCGCCTCGGGGTTGCCGGGCTCGATCGTCTGCGTCATGGCTGCCTCCGGGCAGGTCTCGTGTTCCTGGGTGTTCTGCGAGCCCGGTGAAACTCCACCAGGCCTGTGGTCCAACCACAGTCTAGGGGTGTGGTCCAACCACATCAAGTAGGATGGGGCCATGCGCACGCACCAGCTTGTCCTGAAATGGATCGAGGGGCAGCTGTCCAGCGGTCAGCTGGTCCTCGGCGGACGGCTGCCGGCGGAGCGGTCCCTAGCCGGGCAACTCCAGGTCTCCCGCACCTCCGTCCGTGAGGCCATCCGGGTCCTTGAAGCCATGGGGGTGCTTCGGGCCGGGGTGGGTTCGGGCCCCGACGCGGGCACCGTGGTGATTGCCGACCCCACCGCGGCCCTGGGCTCCGCGCTCCGGCTGCACGTGGCCACCTCGCACCTGCCCGTCAAGGACATTGTGGAGACCCGGGTGCTGCTGGAATCCTGGGCCGCATCCCGGGCGCGCCCGGAGTCGCCGGCCCTCGCCGAGGCGGCGCGGCTGCTGGAACAGATGGAAAGCTGCGAGGGCACGGCGGCGTTCCTGGCCCTCGATGTCCGGTTCCATCTGGCGCTCGCGGATGCCGCAGGCAACGCCGTCGTCAGCGCCATGATGGGCTCCCTGCGTGAAGCCATCCAGGACTACGCGGGCCGGCTCACCGGAAACCTGCCGGACTGGAACGCCACCGCGGCCCGGCTCCGCGCGGAACACCGGGGAATTCTGGCGGCCATCAGCGTCCGCGACGGCGGCCGCGCGGCGCAGTTGGTCGCGGACCACATCGAGGGCTTCTACGCAGAAGCCGGGCTGGGCCCACGGGACTGACCTGCCGCCTGATCCGCCAGCCAAGGCAGGAATATTACGCGGCGGGTTTTGCCGCGGAGGCAACACCGGGGCTATCGTCGTGGCATGACAAACCGTTGGTATGCGTATTTTTCGTTGGCTCTGGAGGGGCCCGCGTCTAACTGACACGCATCCAACCTTCCTTCAGAGCCAACAGGGCAGAGATCATTCTCTGCCCTTCGCCATTTCCCGGCGGGCTCTGATCAGGGCCCGCTCCGCACCCCGGAACAGGACCCCGCACATGAGCATCGAAGCAGCCCCCGAATCCCGGCAGTCCACCTCAAACCTGCGCGTCAGTGAGTTCACCCCGCTGCCCACCCCGCAGGACATGGTGGCGGAACTGCCGCTGGATCCCCGCCTGGCCGACGTCGTTGCGAGGGGCCGGGACGAGGTCCGCGCCATCATGGACGGCGTCGATGACCGCCTGCTGGTGATTGTGGGACCGTGCTCCATCCACGACCCCAAGGCCGGGCTGGAATACGCACGCCGGCTGGTCAGCCAGGCGGAGAAGCACAAGGAGGACCTGCTGATCGTCATGCGTGCCTACTTCGAAAAGCCCCGCACTACGGTGGGCTGGAAGGGTCTGATCAATGATCCGCGGCTCGACGGCAGCCACGACATCGCCGGCGGGTTGCGCGCCGCCCGCCGGTTCCTGCGGCAGGTCACCGCTCTCGGCCTGCCCACCGGCACCGAGTTCCTCGAACCGATCAGCCCGCAGTACATGGCAGACCTGGTCTCCTGGGGCGCCATCGGTGCCCGCACCACCGAAAGCCAGATCCACCGCCAGCTGGCGTCCGGGCTGTCAATGCCGATCGGGTTCAAGAACGGGACCGACGGCGGCCTCCAGGTGGCGCTCGACGCGTGCAGCGCCGCCGGCGCCGGCCAGGCTTTCCTCGGGATCGACGGCGAGGGCCGGGCGGCGCTGGTGTCCACTGCCGGCAATCCGGACACCCACATTATCCTCCGGGGCGGACACAAGGGCCCCAACTACTCAGCGGCCGACGTCGAGCTCGCCACTGCCAAGCTGGCCGCCAAGCAGCTGAACCCGCGGCTGATCGTGGATGCAAGCCACGCCAACAGCGGCAAGAACCACCACCGCCAGGCGGAGGTCGCCCTCGAAATCGGTTCCCGGCTCGAGAATGGCGGTCCGGCGGCAGCCGCCGTCGCCGGCGTCATGCTGGAGAGTTTCCTCGTCGGCGGGGCACAGAATCTTGATGTCACGGACCACGCCGCCGGCCGGGACGAGCTTGTCTACGGCCAGAGTGTCACGGACGCGTGCATGGACTGGGATGTGACGGCATCGGTACTTGGCCAGCTCGCTGCCTCGGCACGCACTCGGCGGACCCGGGGCTGACACGGGGCTGGACAGGTGCAGGATTTCTGCGGAAAGCCCTGCGGATTACTGCGGAGGCCTTTCACATTGGCACCATCAGCCCCTAGAGTATCTAACACATGGTTATTTGATGGCTCAGCATCGGCACACCGCCATGTCAGTCAAATGGGGTTGCCGTTCGCTTGAGTAAAGGAATAGGGAAAATGTCTTCGGAGGCTAATTTCTCCAACGCACGATTCTTGACTGTGGCTGAGGTCGCGGACGTCATGCGCGTGTCCAAGATGACCGTGTACCGTCTCGTCCATTCCGGCGAGATGCCGGCTGTCCGCTTCGGCCGCTCGTACCGGGTGCCGGAGAACGCCGTCGAGCAGTACCTCAAGGGTGCTGTCGTCGACGGGCACACGGAAACAGCCTGAGTCCGGCCGCAGCATCTGCCGCGGCCGGAATTGTCAACTGCAGGCGCCGGGAGTGCCTGCGGTCGTGGTGTGCCCCCGAGAGGCGGTACCCTGTTAAGGAACGTTTTACGTCATTGTAAGAACCTGTCCGTTGTTTCAGTCTGCTGCTTAGCCCGCGGACCCTTCCCAACAGGCAGGTACTGCATCTAGCCGGTAAGGAACTTTCGTGGGTTCAGTTATTAAGAAGCGTCGCAAGCGTATGGCCAAGAAGAAGCACCGCAAGCTGCTTCGCAAGACGCGCCACCAGCGTCGCAATAAGAAGTAGAGATACTTCGCAGAGTGTGAATGCCCGTTGCCTTCCAGGCGGCGGGCATTTTCTTTGGGGTTTTCGCGCCCGGTTCGGGCCTGGTTCGCGCGTGCGACGCGGGTTCGGGCGGGCGACGCGCATTCCTTCGAGCGCTGCGGGTTCGCGCGAGCGACGCTGTGATCCGCGTAGCGCTCGGCCGGAAACGTAGCGCGTGGATGAAAGCGCAGCGAAAAGCGGCCCTGCGGCGGGGCGAATCCGCAGGAGGAAAGGCCCGGAAGCTACAGGGTGGGGCCGCGGAAGCGGGAGAAGCCCCGCCAGAGGCCGTAGATGACCCCGCCGGCAGTGGCCGCCTTGAGGCCCAGGGTCGCGGCGCGGCGACCGGAGCGGAAGTCGTAGACCGGCCAGTTGTGCTCCCGGGCGTGCCGGCGCAGCCGCGAATCCGGGTTGATGGCCACGGGATGCCCCACCATACTCAGCAGCGGGATGTCGTTGTGCGAGTCGCTGTAGGCCCAGCAGCGGTCGAGGTCCAGGCCCTCGGCCTCGGCGATCCCGCGGACGGCGATTGCCTTGGCGGGGCCGTGCAGGATGTCGCCCACCAGCCTGCCGGTGTACCGCCCGTCCACGATCTCGCCCACCGTGCCGAGGGCGCCGGTGAGGCCCAGTCGCGTGGAGATCACGGTAGCCACCTCGATCGGCGTCGCCGTCACGAGCCAGACCTTGCGGCCCACCCGGAGATGCTGCTCGGCGAGGGCCTTTGCACCCGGCCAGATCCGGGACTCGATCATCTCGTCATAGACCTCTTCACCCAGCGCCTCGACGTCCTCCACCGTGATGCCGGCGGCCAGGGTCAGGGCGGAGTCGCGGACGGCGTGCACATCATCCATGTTCTCGCCGCGCAGCACGAACATGAGCTGCTTCCACGCGAAACCGGCGGCCTCCCGGACGGTGAAGGCCCCGCGCTGGTGCATCTTGCGCGCCACATGGAACAGGCTGGCGCCCCGCATGAGGGTGTTATCGACGTCGAAGAACGCGGCCTCGCCTTGCTGCGGCGGAGCAACAGGCTGTCCGGCCACAGCGACGTACTTCTCCTCGGGCATTCCTCGAGTCTAGCCAATGCGGGAGCCGGTTCCCGTCGGCCGGGCCGCGGAGACGGGACCGGATGTGCCGCGCGTCGACGCCGGACGGTCCGCCGGGCTACCGTGGAACCATGCCCACTCCCGCGCCCCTCCCCGAAGTCGTTCTGATCACCAAAGCCGACTGCCACCTCTGCGCCGCCGCGCGCGCCGCAGTCGGCCGTGTCACAGAAGCCCTCGGGATCGGCTGGAGCGAACAATCGGTTGACGACGACGCGGCGTTGCGTGAGCGCTATGCCGAGGAGATCCCGGTGGTGCTGGTGGATGGAGTCCAGCGGGATTTCTGGAAGATCGACGAAGCCCGGCTGGACCGGACCCTGCGGCGGGCCCTTCAACAAGGGACCTGACTCACCGCGGTCCCAAAAGCCCCCGGCTTTGTTGGCCGAACTGCAGTGGCTCTAGAGTGGAAGGCACAACGCGACGCAATGGAGCAGATAGTGACTTCGCTGGATTCATCTCCCGAGGCGGTACCCGGGGGAACAGGGACTGCAGCCAAACAGATTCCCCCCGCGGCCGTATCCCGGCTGACCATTTACCTGCGCGCCCTGACCACCTTGCTGGCCGAAGGTGTGGACCGCGTCTCCTCCGAATCACTGGCCGAAGCCTCGGGTGTCAGTTCCTCGACGCTCCGCAAGGACCTCTCCTTCGTCGGGTCCTACGGCACTCGCGGTGTCGGCTACGAAGTCCAGTACCTCAACCGGCACATTGCCGCCGCCCTCGGCCTGACACATGACTGGAAGGTCGCGATTGTCGGTGCGGGCAACCTCGGCAAGGCCCTCGCGCGGTACGGCGGCTTCGAATCCCGGGGCTTCGATATCGTCGCGATCTTCGACGCCGACCAGATGGTGGTGGGCAGTGAGGTCGGCTGGCTTCGGGTCAGCGACGCAGCCGATCTTCAGCCGGTGCTACAGCGCACCGGTACCAACATGGTGGTGCTGGCACTGCCGGCCGCGGCGGCGCAGAGCGTCTGCGACCGCGTGATTGCTGCCGGCGTCCGCAGCATCCTCAGCTTTGCCCCGGTGATGCTCCAGGTGCCGCCGGGGGTCAACCTGCGCAAGGTGGATATGGCCACCGAACTCCAGATTCTCGCGTACCACGCACAAAGGGCGCAGAATCCGGAGGATGCCGACTAGCTTTAGTCAGACCGTCCGGCTCCTGCGCCCTCTGCGCTGGTGCCTGCCTGTTTAGTAAGGTCCGCCCGGCTGTCCGTACGGATTGGCGAACGGCTGCCGCTTGCTGAAGTAGGGCGAGTTCGCCGGCAGGTACAACATCACAATGCCGGCAATGCCGAGCACGGCCGCCAGGGTTGCGAGGCTCAGCGGAAAGAGGCTGAAAACCGACAAGGCAGCGAAAACCGTGCCAAGGATCCGTGCCCAGTTCTTGCCCTTGCGGATGTTTAAAGCAACGAGCGCGTAGAGTCCGGCGCCGATTGCGGCGAAGACGAGTATGGTGCCGGTCAGGAACGGCTTGATGTCATTGAACGTCACGTCGGCGCCGCCGGCAGCCGCCATCTGCTGCTCGAACATGTCCCGCATGTCGGCGCTCTCCAACGCCCCGAGTGAGACGAGCAGGGAGATTACCCACACCACGCCGGAGGCGACGATGAGCCAAAATGCGGTGTTGACCTGCTTTGGCGCGGCTGAGGGACCCTGCGGCTGGCCGGACGGGTACTGGGCGTAGGGGGACTGGCCGTATTCGGACTTCCCGTACTGGGGCGGGACCTGGCCGTACTGGGGGGCGGCAGGGGCGTTCTGGCCGTACTGGGGGGCGGCCGGCGCGTTCTGGCCGTACTGGGGCGTCGGCTTTTCGCCCGGCGCGGGGCCGTCCGGGTTGGCCGGCGGGACGGGAGGGATACTCATGGCGGTCCTTTGCATGTCGGTCTGGAGCGGCTGCCGGGACCAGCATCCTGCCCTGCCCCCAGCATGGTTTATCTCCACCGTACCGCGGGCCGGCTGCTGCGCGGATCATTCCCGAGAGGTATTCTCAGCCCGCGCACAACCCTTCCGACGTAGCATATGCAGGGAGGCCGCTGCGGGGCTTGACGCCCTGCAGCGGCCTCTCATATACGCTTTTGTCGGCTTCTGCCCGACCTCGGATCAGGCGCGGCCCCGGATGGAAGCGAACCAGGCCTGGGAATTCGGCAGCCACATCAACACGGTTGCCGCGAGGCTGACGATGAAGCCTGGCCAGCTGGTGCCCCGTCCGTCCACGGCATTGGCGCTGATGATGGTCAGCACGAGGGAGATGCCGGCCACGATCGTGAGGGCGAACCGGGCCCATTCACGGCCTTCCTTCATCTTCATGGCCAGGATGATCTGGGCGGCGGCCAGCGCGAGTGCAACGAGCACCAGCAGCAGGACCACCAGTCCCACGCCAGGCGCGAACGCGAAGAGCACAAATGATCCGAACAGGCCGATGATGCCGCCCAGCAGGCCCAGGAGCCCGCCGATAAGCCAGACCCAGTAGGAAACCTTGAGTTCGGTCGGCATCCCGGTGACGGTGAACATGCCGGAGAAGCCGCCCCGGGGCATTACGTCGTTGAAGTTTTTAGGACGGTCAGTCGGCATCTCGAAGCGGAATCCGCCCGCAGGCGCAGGCTGGCCTTGCGGGTACCCCTGCTGGCCGGGAGCCTGATAGCCCTGCGGAGCCTGATAGCCCTGCGGAGCCTGGCCGTAGCCCTGCGGTGCCTGGCCGTAGCCCTGCGGCGGCTGGTAGCCCTGCTGCTGAGCCTGGCCGTACCCCGGCGGAGCCTGGTAGCCCTGTTGCGGTGCCTGGCCGTACCCCGGCGGAGCCTGGTACCCCTGCGGCGGCTGGTAGCCCTCGGGGACCTTCGGTGTTACCTGGGGCGGCTCGGAGCCGGCGGGCGGAACATTGTTGTCCTGCGGCGGCTGGGCACCCGGCTGCTGCGGCGGAGGTACATCACTAGGGTTGCTCATGGCTCTCACTGTAGACCGCGAATGTGCCGATATCTAGGAATCTGAGCCGATGGCGGACGATGTCGGGACAACCGGAAAGACGGGGCCCGAGACAGTCCAGCCCCACCTCCAGCACCACCCCCGGCGGCAGCCGCGGTGGCCAAGCCTGCTTGAACACAGCAGCCCGCTCCATCACGGGGATGGAGCGGGCTGCCGGCGGGTTCAAGCCGCGGAGCCGGCCTGCGTGAATCCCAGGCCGGCCTAAGGTTCCTGGCTAGGCTGCGGGAGCGATGAAGGCCAGTTCGAGGCTGACGGCAACCTTGTCGCTGACGAGCACTCCGCCGGCTTCGAGGACTGCGTTCCAGGTGAGGCCGAAGTCCTTGCGGCTGATGGTGGTCTCGGCGGACAGGCCGGCGCGGGTGTTGCCGAACGGGTCGACAGCAACGCCGTTGAACTCGGTCTCAAGGGCCACCGGGCGGGTAACACCCTTGATGGTGAGCTCACCCTGGAGTTCGTAGGCGTCACCCTTGGGGACGATGCTGTTGGAGACAAAGGAGATTTCCGGGAACTGCTCGACGTCGAAGAAGTCTTCGCCGCGGACGTGGCCGTCGCGGTTGACGTCGCCGGAGTCGAAGCTCGCGGCCTTGATGGTGGCGCTGACCTTCGAGTCGGCGACGTTCTCGGCGAGGTCCAGGGTGGCTTCGGCATCCTTGAACTGGCCGCGTACCTTGCTGATGCCTGCGTGGCGGACGGTGAAGGCAATCTCGCTGTGCGAGTTGTCGAGGGTCCAGGTGCCGGTGGTGACGTTGACGGGAAGTGCCATGGTGTTTCTCCTTGAGTCGGGTGGGTGGTGCGGTAGGTCTGATCGTTGGTTGAAACCTCATTTGTTGAAGTCTCAACTAACTGCTTCACCCAGTATAAACATGCATTTGCATCTTTTATTCCGTCCGGGGGGAACATTTCTCCAAACTCGTCAGTTCTACCTGTCGTAGAAGATTTCAAATCGCCCGACATCTTTGCGAAACTGGTACACATGCCCCAAGCCACTGTTCATTTGCTCCGCCACGGCGAGGTCCACAATCCCGACGGTGTCCTGTACGGAAGGCTGCCGGAGTTCCACCTCTCCGAGCTCGGCCGGGAAATGGCCCGGACGCTGGCGGAGCACTTCAGTGAGCGGGCCGCGCAGGGTGCGAAGATCGTCCACCTCGCCGCCTCCCCACTGACCCGCGCGCAGGAGACGGCACAGCCCATCTCCGAGGCGCTCAACCTCGGGATCACCACCGAGGACCGGATTATCGAGGCCGCCAATTACTTCGAGGGAGTCCACGTCACCAAGGCCGAACTCCTCAAGCCGAAGCACTGGCCGATGCTGCGCAACCCGCTCCGGCCCTCCTGGGGGGAGCCCTACAAGGAACAGGCGGCCCGGGTGATCGCCGCCGTCCAGGATGCGCGCCTTCGGGCAATCGAACTCGGCGGACCGGACGCCGAGGCCATCCTCGTCAGCCACCAGTTGCCCATCTGGGCCACCCGGCTCAGCGCCGAGGGCAAGCCCCTGTGGCATGACCCGCGCAAACGCGCATGCACGCTCACCTCGCTCACCTCGCTGGTGTTCGACGACGCCGGGAACCTCGTGCGCGTCGACTACAGCGAGCCGGCTGCCGCCCTTCTTCCCGGTGCCTCGAGCACCCCGGGGGCCTAGGGTGGGCGGCACGAGTTCTCCCGTCACCAACCCGGCGCTGTCCCGCCGCAGCGTCCTGACAGCAGGAGGCGCGGCGCTCGCCGTCGTGCTGGGGCTCTCCGGCTGCGCGCAGGAGGATGCGCTGGCCAAGCAGGCCAAGGCCGGCGACAACAAGAATTACGTGGCCGGCGACGGCTCGGTGACGGAGTTTGCCGTGGCGGACCGCAAGACGCCCATTGCCATCAAGGGCTCGCTCTTCGATGGCACCGCCGTGACGCCGGATGCCTTCCAGGGCAAGGTCACCGTGCTCAACTTCTGGTTCGCCGCGTGTGCCCCCTGCCGGGTCGAGGCGCCCTCGCTGGAGGCCCTGCACCAGGAGTTCAAGGGCCAGGGCGTGCAGTTCTTCGGCGTGAACCTCCGCGATGAGAAGGCCACCGCGGATGCATTCGACAAGTCCTTCAACCTCACCTACCCGAGCTTCAACGACAAGGACGGTGCGGTGCTGCTGGCTGTCTCCGGCCTCGTTCCGCCGGGCGCCGTCCCCACCACCCTCGTGCTGGACAAACAGGGCCGGGTAGCGTCCCGCGTCCTCGGCGAGATCCAGAAGGGCACCCTCAAGTCCCTCATCGCCGCAGCCGTGGCCGAGTAGCGGACGGCCCAGACCGTGAACAGCCCCTTCGCCGAAGCCATCCTGAGCGGATCGCTCCTGCTGGCCATCCCCGTGGCGCTCCTGGCCGGATTCGTCTCCTTCCTCTCGCCCTGCGTGCTGCCCCTTGTGCCGGGATACCTGGGCTACGTCACCGGCCTGACCGGCGTCGACCTCCAGAAGCAGAAGCGCGGCCGCATGCTCGCCGGAATCGGGCTCTTTGTCCTGGGCTTCTCGGTGATCTTCGTGCTGCTCGGCGGGGCATTTGGCCAGCTGGGCACGCTGATCACCGGCTCGCAGAACAAGTGGATCACCCAGGTGCTGGGTGTCCTGGTGATCATCATGGGCGTCGTCTTTATGGGCGGATTCGGCTGGCTCCAGCGTGATGCCAAGATCCAGGCGAAGCCGCCGGCCGGGCTGTGGGGCGCGCCCCTGCTGGGCATCACCTTCGGGCTGGGCTGGGCGCCGTGCATCGGCCCGACCTACTCGGCCGTGCAGTTGCTGAGCCTCTCCGGCGGATCCTCGGCGGCCAAGGGCGCGTTCTTGGCATTCGTGTATAGCCTTGGCCTGGGCATTCCCTTCCTGCTGATTGCCCTGGCCGTGCGCCGCGGAATCGGCGTGATGTCCTTCTTCCGCAAGCACCGGCTCGCCATCCAGCGCACCGGCGGCGGCATCCTGATTGTGCTGGGCCTGCTGATGGCCAGCGGTGTGTGGGGAACCTGGGTTTCCGAGTTGCAGTACTGGTTCCAAAACGATGTGAAATTGCCGATCTGATGAGCGAGCGAGTGAACGTAAAGAAGAAGTCCCCGGCCCCCGGCAGCACGCCTGACGGCAGCACGCCTGACAGTGCAAAGCCTGACGGCGCCGGCCCTGTGGCCGCCGCGAAGGCGGAAGCTGTCCTGCCGACTCTCGGCCCGCTGAGCATGCTCCGCTGGGCCTGGACCCAGCTGACTAGCATGCGCACTGCGCTGTTCCTGCTGCTGATGCTTGCCGTGGCCGCCGTGCCCGGTTCGCTCTTCCCGCAGCGGCCCGCCAACCCGTCGATCGTCACGCAGTACATCAAGGACCACCCGGACTACGGCAGGATCCTGGACTCGCTCCAGCTCTACGACGTGTACTCCTCGGCGTGGTTCTCGGCCATCTACATCCTGCTGTTTATCTCGCTGATCGGCTGCGTCGTTCCCCGCGCCATCGCGCACTACAAGGCGATGCGCTCCCAGCCCCCGCGCACCCCCGCACGCCTCTCGCGGCTGCCCGAATATGGAACGCTCGTGATCCCCGCCGACGCCGGGATCCCGGCGTCGCGCGCCATCTCCGACGCCGCCGCGCTGCTGAAGAAGCGCGGCTACCGCATCGACGTCCGGGACCGCGACGGCGCCCGGCCGTCCCTGGGTGCCGAGCGCGGCTTCCTGCGCGAAGTCGGCAACCTCCTCTTCCACACCTCACTGATCGGAGTACTGGTCTCCATCGCAGTCGGCGGCCTGTTCGGCTACAGCGGGCAGCGGATCCTGGTGGAGGGCGACACCTTCGTGAACACCCTCGTGGGCTACGACCAATTCACCCCGGGCACCAACTTCCAGAGCGGTCAACTGCAGCCCTATTCGGTCCAGCTGGACAAGTTCCAGGTCACGTTCGACCGGGAATCGAAGGGTAAGTTCGGCCAGCCCATCGACTTCAAGGCCGATGTGACCACCAAGGAAACCCCGGACGCACCCGCCAAGAAGGACGTGCTGAAAGTCAATGACCCGCTGACCCTGGGCGGCACCAGCATGTACCTCACCGGCAACGGCTACGCACCCGTAGTTACCATCCGCGACGGCGCCGGCAACGTCGCCATGCAGGGCCCCGTCGTGGCCAAGCTGCAGGGCGACAACTACTACTCCTCAGCGGTCATCAAGGTCCCGGACGCCAAACCGGAGCAGCTCGCCTTCGCCGGCTTCTTCCTGCCCACCGCGTTTGTCACCGAGGAAGGCGTGTCCTTCAGCGGTGATCCCGAGCTGTTCAACCCCCAATTGACCCTGAACTCGTACTACGGCGACCTCGGGCTGGACGACGGCGCCCCGCAGAACGTCTTCGAGCTCGACGTCAAGAAGCTCACACCGCTCAACGCCCGCAACCTCGACGCCGGCGGCATCACCCTTTCGCCTGGCGCCAGCTACACCCTGCCGGACGGCAAGGGCTCCATCAGCTTCGACGGCGTCAAGCGCTACGTCGGCGTCGACATCCACCACAATCCGGGCCAGCTCTACGCCCTAATCTTCGCGCTCCTGGCGGTCGCCGGCCTGGTCACCTCGCTGTACGTGAACCGCCGCCGCGTCTGGGTCCGGACCGGATCCCACGAGGATGGCCGCACCATGGTCGAATACGGGCTCCTGGCCCGCGGCGAAGACCACCGGCTTGCCGGGGAGTCCGCCACGATCCGCAGGATGCTGGCCGGCGCCTGGGATCTTGACGGCGCGGCCACCGGTTCCCAGTCAGCTCCCAGCGGGAAGGCGGATAATGGCCGGGCGGAATCGGATATGTCCGGTGCCGGCCAGGAGCCGCCCTCCCCGGACCATCCCGCAGCAGGCTTCATCCCGTCATCAGCCGGCCCGCCCGAGTCAAAGAAGGACCAGTAATGCTCCCCATCAACGAAACCATGGGCCAGTACAGCGAGCTGTTTGTGCTCCTCGCGGCGGGCACCTACACGGTGGCGTTCATCGCCTTTGCCTGGGACCTGGCCAAGAGCAGCAACGTGTTGCGCGCGGTGGACCTCAAGGCTGCCGGGCTCTCCGGTGCTGAGGCTGCCCGCGTTCCGGTCGCGGCCGGCGTCGGTGCCTCACCGGGTGCCGCGGACCGCGCCGACTCGGATGTGGCCGGGCCCGTCGGACGGGCCGAGCGCCCGTCGTCGTCCGTTTCGCGCACTGCGGCGGGTAACGCCGGGATCGGCCAGACCGCCGACGGCGCCATGCGCTACGCCGCCGAACGACGCGTCCCCGCCCGGGTCGCCGTCGCCCTGACCGTGCTGGGTGCGGCGATTCACGCCGCGGGCGTCATCACGCGGGCCATCGGCGCGGGCCGGGTGCCGTGGGGCAACATGTACGAGTTCCTGACCACCGGCGCGTTTGTGGCGGTGGCCGTCTTCCTGATGGTGCTGATCCGGCGCGACCTGCGCTTCCTTGGCACCTTCGTCATTGGCTTGGCCATCATCATGCTCGTCGCGGCGTCCGTGGCCTTCTGGACGCCGGTGGGGCACCTCGTTCCCGCGCTGCAGAGCTACTGGCTGATCATCCACGTCTCCATTGCCGTGATGTCCTCCGCGCTGTTCACCCTGACGTTCGCCATGTCCGCCCTCCAACTCGTGCAGTCGCACCGGCAGAAGACCATCGCGGCCGGCGGTGCGGACAAGCTGGGCTTCATGCGGCTTGTGCCGTCCGCGCTGAGCCTGGAGAACCTGTCCTACCGGATCAACGCGATCGCCTTCGTCGGCTGGACCTTCACGCTCATGTTCGGTGCCATCTGGGCCGAGAAGGCCTGGGGCCGCTTCTGGGGCTGGGACACCAAGGAAGTCTGGACCTTCGTAATCTGGGTGGTCTACGCCGGCTACCTGCACGCCCGGGCCACCCGCGGCTGGACCGGAACCCGTGCCGCATGGCTGTCGATTGTCGGCTACCTGTGTGTGGTCTTCAACTTCACTATCGTGAACCAGTTCTTCAACGGCCTGCACTCCTACTCCGGGCTGTAGCCCAATCCCCGGCCCGCGATTCGCCACAGATGGCCGCTATGGAATCCCGTTTAGCGGCCATCTGCGTCGGATGGGCGCGGGGCGTGGCGGGCATTCCGGCTCACTCTTGGCCCCGGACCAGTGGCACCCGTCCAGCCGCGCTCGGTCAGCGCGGCGCGCACGCGGATAACTGCAGTCGGCTCCATGCCCGGGGAGAACGGGGTCAAATCCCACTGGGTCAATACGACAACGTGCCACCCGGCATCCCTAGCGTTCTCATCCCGGAAGATATCGCTGCGACGCTGCGCCGGATTGGCATGGTGCGCGCCGTCGTACTGGATTGCTATCTTTTCTTGCTCATAGGACAGGTCCGGGTCCTGGATCCAGCCGCCGGTCGCGTCGAACATCGGGACGTTAATTCCCGGTTCGGGCAGGCCGTAGCGGATCAGAAGTAGCCGGAGCTCTGTCTCTTTAGGGGAGTCCGTGCCGGCGCGCATCAGGGCGCGGGCACGAATTGCGCGCCGGTAGCCCGGCCTGGCTTTCTTCCCGGCGAGGAATTCGTCCAGTGCATCGATTGTGGCCGGCGGGTTCCTCCGCCGCAACAGGAAGTCCCCGGCAATCACCAAATCATCGAGGTTCAGTATGCCGGCGAGGTCGAACCACGTCCGCAGCGGGGACGTGCAACTCACCCTGACGCCGGCCACGACCTCCGCCGGTTCCAGTGACAGCTCATGGCCAACAACGTTCCGACGCCGCACAGCTCGCTTGCCCGGCGGGCTGGTCAGATGGACGGCTGTCAGGTTCTCCAAGGACTGCGGCAGGGGGAATCCCCACAACGCTGCCGCAGACAGATGGCTCACAACTGCCCCGGTGACAGCAGCCAGGGAATGCAGGCGTTCCAGCAAGTTGTCAGGGGTGACGGCCGTGGCCCGCACTCCGTAGCACGGGCTGAGCAGATCTTGAGCCCGGGTCCGACGTCGGCTCAGCCCGGCGGTTCGGGCCTGGGCCACGGTGAAGGGCTGGTTTCGAAGATGCGGGGGAAGCTCGCTGGGATGGTGCATATGAGCATTCTGCTCCCGCCTGACGGGGTGCCAGGGGTTTATCCACAGGGCGGGGGTCGAGGACCACTCCGCGGAAAAGTAGCGCTAAGGATCAACCGATCGCAACGATTGCTAGCGTCGATCGTTGAGAGAGCATGGCTGGTGAATATTTATCGGCTGCCGAAGAGGCGGCGTACGGGCGGTATGCGCATGAAGCTCCGGAACAGTCGGTGCTGGAGCGGTTTTTCTTCCTCGATGACTTGGATCGCGAGTTGGTGGCGAAGCGGAGGGGCGACCACAACCGGCTCGGTTTCGGACTCCAACTTGTGACCGTTCGTCATCTGGGTGCTTTCCTGGATGATCCCGTCGATATTCCGACCGCTGTCGTCGATTTTGTTGCGGTGCAGGTCGGCGTGGCCGATCCGTCGTGTGTGAAGCGGTACGTGGAACGGAAGCAGACTCGGTTCGAGCACCAGTGGGAGATCGCCGAGGTATACGGTTTCGTCACCTACGCCTCGATGGAGACGGAGCTATTGGAATGGGTGGACCGGCAGGCGTGGACCAGTGACGCGGGGCCGAAGACGCTGTTTTTCGCGGCGGCGGCCTGGCTACGCGGGCGCCGCGTGCTATTGCCGGGAGTAAGCACCCTCCGAGACCAAGTGGCCGGCGTCAGGAAGAAGGCCGAATCCCGGCTACATGATGCTCTCGCCGCGGTGGTGACAAGTGATCAGGCTGCGGCTCTCGATAGGGTGCTTCTGGCTCCCGGACAGGGGCGGCGGTCCCAATTGGATTTGTGGCGTCACCCGCCACGCAGAGATCCATCGGGTCGGTCGATGGTGAAGGCGCTTGACCGGGTGTCCGAAATCGCGGCCCTGCGTCTGGGCGAGGTCGATATCGCGGGCACGGGTGTTTCCAAGCGGCGAATGCTGCAGTTGGCCCGGTCCGGAATGAACGAAAAAGCGCCGAAACTTGCCCGGCATCCGGACAGCCGGTAGAACGTTACATAGGCGAGTACACGGCAAGTATTACAAAATGAGCTCCGTGTTTCCGCGCCTTTTCGAACATGCCCTGGAGTGTCTTGCGAACGAACGATTCAGAGACACGTCTATCTGTTGTTCGGTCGGGTGACCGTGACCGGTTTAGATGGCCCCGGTAGGACGTGGTGGTTTCCCCGCGGGGCGGACTAAGGACGCCGATTAGGCCGCGAATTCCTCTCCGGCCCGAAGGGGGCGGCGGAGGTATCGTAGAATCCATTTGACGATATCGTGTTTCGATATCCATCTTCGATGGCGATACGCCACTGAAGTCCTCAAAGGCTTTCGGGAGCTCAGCAGAGTATTCGGCGTGCGTGTCATCTCCGAGGTTGGGTCGGGGTCTGTTGTTGAGTGGCCCGGCGGTCCGTGCTGGACTAGCTCGCCGGCTGGACCTTGGGGGCGGAGAATGTGCTCGTCTTCTGATGCGTTCCGGCCGGTTTAGG
Source organism: Pseudarthrobacter woesei (assembly GCF_055412745.1). Classification (NCBI taxonomy): domain Bacteria; kingdom Bacillati; phylum Actinomycetota; class Actinomycetes; order Micrococcales; family Micrococcaceae; genus Pseudarthrobacter; species Pseudarthrobacter woesei. The sequence continues at coordinate 429,573 of NZ_JBVAYU010000002.1, read as the reverse complement.
TCACGGTGAGCTGGGTGTACATCCCTGCCCAGTAGTGGCCGGGCAGGTTGCAGAACAGCTCATATCGCCCGGGCGGCAGGTCAAGTGTGATCCATCCGGCCGCAAATGGGAGGATCCCGTCGCCCTCGCCTTCGGCGCAGGTAGCGGCGGCCTCGGCCAGGCTGCCGGCCTCGTCGATTTTTCCGTCCCGGCCCACCGGGCGGGTTCCTGCGGTCCGGGTGTCCGCCAGCGGGAGGATCATCATCTCATGACCGGTGTTGCCGGCGTTGGTTACCAGGAATGACACCTCGCCGCGTGCCACGGTGACCCGGCCGGCGGTCAGTTGCATGCTGCCGCGCAGCATCCCGGAGCCGCCCATCATGAACCCTCCCATGTCACTGGCCGTGACATTGACGACAGTGCCGGCGAGGCTCGGCGCCGTGCACCGGGCGGCCCCGGGAAACCCGGAGCCTCCCGGATTCGTTCCACCGTTCATCAGAACTATGGCCGTCATGGACAACGCGGTCAGAACAAGGGTCGCGATGACACCGAGCAGGACCTGCGCTTTGCGGGACAGTGTTTTCACGGCTTGCTTCTGAGAGCGGCTCGGCGTTCATTGAACTCGGTTGCGTCGATTTCCCCGCGTGCGAAGCGTTCGTTGAGGATCCGCTCAGGGTCATCGTGAGGGGTCCCGTAGGATCCCCAGCCGCCGGGCTGTCCGCCGCGGATCAGGAGGATCACCACTGTCGCCACACCTCCCCAGAACAGCAGCATCATCAGCGCCATGACCACCCAGCCGCCGATGCCCCAGTCGCCATACCATCCGGACATCATGCCCGGACCTCCTTTTTCTGCAGTTGTGACCGCTGCTTGCTTACACCTTTGCCTGATGAGCATCGAGCGAACAGGGTCCTTGGTCACGGAATCGTCGGCCGTCCCCTTGCTAGGCGGCCGTGCCGGATTCGACCGGCAGGCCGCCGAGGCGCCATTCCAGCATTCCTTCGTTCAGCCGCATGGCTCTCCGGCCGGTGGAGTGCAGCAGGTCCACGGCCTCGTAGGCCAGGACGCAGTAGGCGCCGCGGCAATAGGCAACGATCTCCCGGTCCTCGGGCAGTTCGGAGAGCCTGTCGCGGAGTTGCTCGAGCGGGATGGAGAGGGCGCCGGGGATGTGGGCGGCCTGGTATTCCTCGTCGGGGCGCACATCGAGCACCGTCACTGTTCCCGCGCCGGCCCGGGCCAGGAGGTCCTCGCGTGTGACTTCCTCGTCGCCGGCCCGTGCGCCCTCCAGTCCCAGGTACGCGACGCGCTTGGATTCGACGCCGGTCACGTGCTCCTGTGCAACAGAACGGAGCAGGCTGTAGAGCTGGAGGATATCGGGGCCGGCGAGGTCGTAGTGGATCCGGTTGCCGTCCCGCCGGGTGGTAACCAGTCCGGCCTGCCGGAGGGCCTGCAGGTGGGCGGAGGCGGTGCTTAACCCCAGCCCGGCGGCGGCCGCAAGGGTTTCCACGCTCCGTTCCCCCTGGCTGAGCAGGTCCAGCAGTTCCAGCCGCTTGCCGTTGGCCAGGGCCTTGCCGACCCTGGCGAACTCCTCGAAGAGTTCCGATTTCCTGGCCTTGTCTCCCACTTGCTCCTCCAAAGATCCATGTAATACTGGAACAAATACTATTCCATGTATATCTGGAATGCCACTCTACCGCCGGGGCACGCCCCGGTGCGGAAGGAATGAGAACCATGGGCTCCTTAAATCTGATCCCCGTCGTAGACGAGGGACTGGGCAACTCGACATACCTGCTCGACCTCGGTGACGGCCGCGCTCTAGTCATGGACCCGGAGCGAGACCTGCGCCAGGTGCGCGCCGAGGCCTCCTCGCGCGGATTGAGTATCGCCTACGCGGTGGAAACCCACCTGCACGCAGACTTCATCTCCGGCGTCGTTGAACTTGCTGAGATTGACGGCGCCACCGTGTTGGCCCCCGGGGTCGGCCCCCGTGGCTTCGCCCACACCGGACTCACCGACGGTCAGGCCGTCGAGATGGGCCGTTTTACCCTGCAGGCTCTGCACACCCCCGGGCACTCCCCGGAGCACCTGTCCTACCTGCTGTTCGACGACGGGGATCTGGCCGGGATCTTCACCGGAGGCTCGCTGATGGTCGGCACGGCCGGGCGCACCGATCTGGTCAGCCCGGACATGACAGTACCCCTGGCCCGGGCCCAGTACCGGTCCCTGCAGAAGCTGATGGAGTTCCCCGACGCCACGCCGGTCTGGCCCACCCACGGGGCCGGCTCCTTCTGCTCCGCCGGCGGCAGCGGCGACCGGATTACGACCATCGGCGCCGAGCGCGCCACCAACCCGCTCCTGCAGGTCGACGGCGAAGACGCCTTCGTCGATGCACTACTGGGTACGCTGGGGACCTTTCCCGACTATTTCCTTCGCCTGGGCGAGATTAACAAGCGCGGCCCTGCCGTCCTGCGGGAAGCGCCACGCCTCACGCCGCTGTCGGCTACAACCGTTGGAACGCTCATCCGCGACGGCGCGCAGGTAATCGACGCCCGGCAGCCCGCCGACTACGCCGCCGGCCACGTCCCCGGCTCGCTCTCGATCCCGTTCCGCCCCGTCTTCGCCACGTGGCTTGGATGGCTCGCCACCCCGGACCGACCCGTGGTCATCGTCCGCGGCCCGGAACAGGACCCCGCCGACATTGCCACCGCCGCGGCGAAGGTCGGCTTCGACACCCTCGCCGGTGAACTGGACGGGGGCTACCCCGCCTGGGCGCAGGGACACCCGGGTGCAGACGCGGTGTCCCTGATCGAGCCCGGGCAAATGATTGACCGGCTGCAGGCCGGGGCCACCGTGCTCGACATCCGCCAGACCGGCGAGTACGCGGCAGGGCATGTCCCCGGCGCGGTGAACATCGAACTCGGCCACCTCGCCGAGAATCTCGCCGGCGCACCCGCAGGCCCGGTCATCGTGATGTGCGGCCATGGTGAACGCGCCATGGGCGGAGCAAGCATCCTCGCCGCGTCCGGCCGCACCGGCATTGGGGTATTCAACGGCGGACCCGAAGACTGGGCGTCAGCCGCCGGCCGCGACGTCGAAACCGGCACGGGCATGGCGGTCTCCAAATGAGCAGCCACGACACCACTACCGCGAAAAACGGCACAGGCACCCGGCCACCCATCACCCTGGGCCTCCGCCAGAACCTTGCCCAGTTCATGCTCCTGGTCGCCGTCAATGCGCTCGTCGGCGGCACCCTCGGCCAGGAACGCACCGTGCTCCCGCTGCTGGCCGGACAGGTCTTCCACCTGGATCTCTACACGTCCGCCCTGACCTACATCCTGGCCTTCGGACTCGCCAAGGCCGGCACCAACTACTTCGCCGGGACCCTCTCGGACCGCTACGGCCGCAAACCCGTGCTGATCGCCGGATGGCTGATCGCCCTGCCCGTGCCGTTGCTGCTGATCTTCGGACCGTCCTGGGGCTGGATCGTGGCCGCCAACGTGATTCTCGGCATCAGCCAGGGACTGACCTGGTCCACCACTGTGGTCATGAAGATGGACCTCGTCGGCCCGTCCAAGCGGGGCCTGGCCATGGGCCTGAACGAGGCCGCCGGCTACCTCGGCGTCGCCGGAACCGCCCTCGCCACCGGCTACATCGCGGCCAACTATGGGCTGCGCCCCGGACCGTTCCTGCTCGGCGCCGCCTACATCGCGCTGGGACTCGGCCTCTCCGTCTTCGCCGTGAAGGAAACCCGGGGCCACGCCCGGCTCGAAGCCGTAAACCATACGGCCGCCCACGCCGGCGCCCACGGACACCTGAGCAACCGGGAAATTTTCACCCTCACCAGCTTCCGGGACAGGTCCCTCTCCTCGGTCAGCCAGGCCGGCATGGTCAACAACCTCAACGACGGCCTCGCCTGGGGCCTCTTCCCCGTCCTGTTCGCCGCCGCCGGCCTGACGATCGAAAAGATCGGTATCCTCGCCGCCGTCTATCCTGCGGTCTGGGGCGCCGGGCAGCTCGTCACCGGGGCGCTGTCGGACAAATACGGGCGGAAATGGCTGATCGTCGGCGGCATGCTCGTCCAGGCCGCCGCGCTGGCGATGGTGGCCGTCGGCCAGGACTTCGGGATCTGGCTCGCCGCCGCCGTCCTGCTTGGCCTCGGCACGGCAATGGTCTACCCCACGCTCCTGGCGGCCATCGGCGACGTTGCCCACCCGGCGTGGCGGGCCAGGTCCGTGGGAATCTACCGGCTGTGGCGCGACGGCGGGTTCGCCGTCGGCGCGCTGCTCGCCGGCATCCTCGCCGATGCCTACGGGATCCCGGCAGCCGTCGCCGTCGTCGCCGCCCTCACCGGGGCATCCGGCGTCCTGGTCGCGGTCCGGATGCGCGCCACCGATCATCACCGGCAGGCCTAAATGAAGCACTTGCGTCATGGTGTTCGTCCTCCGTGGCCGCTGCCCGGGACAGGAGAATCCCCGCCGGGGCAACGCAGCGACTGGTGGAGGCTCAGCGGCGTGCGTCGATGTTTCTGACCGCACGGGCGATGGCGTCGGCGGCGCCCGCGACGTCCTGCTCATGCGTCCAGCGGCCGAGGGAAAGGCGGATGGCGCCGAGTGCGCCGCCGGGGTCGATGCCCATCGCCAGCAGGACAGGGGAAGGCTCGTGCGCGCCGGAGTGACAGGCTGACCCGGTGGACGCAGCGATCTGCGGCGCGGCGGCGAGGACCTCGTGCCCGGCGACGTCGTCGATGCGCAGGTTGGCAGTGTTGGGCAGCCGCTGGCCCGGGTGGCCGTGGAGGTGGACCCGGCCCGGCAGCAGGGATTCCAGTTGCGCGACCAGAAGGTCCCGGAGCGTGGCGAGCCGTTGTAATTCCCCGGCGGCCAGGGCCGTACCGGCGAGCTCGGCGGCGGCGCCGAGCGCGGCGGCGAAGGCGACGTTCTCGGTACCGGCCCGCAGCCCGCGTTCCTGACCCCCGCCGCCGATCAGCGCGGTGACCCGCACGCCGCTGCGCACGTACAGGGCCGCGATGCCTTTCGGGGCGTACATCTTGTGCCCGACCACAGTAAGCAGGTCAACGCCGAGCGCCCCGACGTCGACGGCGATTTTCCCGGTGCTCTGGGCGGCGTCGGTGTGCAGGAGGACGCCGTGTGCGTGGGCCACGTCGGCGATCTCCCGGAGGGGCTGGACGGTGCCGGTCTCGTTGTTCGCGTGCATGATCGTGACTAGGACGGTGTCCGGGGTGATGGCTGCTGCGACGTCGCCCGGGTCGAGGAGCCCGTGGCCGTCGACCGGCAGGTAGGTCACCTCGACCCCGTGCCAGTCCTGCAGTGCCCGGCACGCGGCGAGGACGGCGGGGTGCTCGGTGTCCTGCGTGATGACGTGCGCGGTCCGCCCGTTCATTTTCGTGGCGGCGGCCATTACGGGTCCCCGGATCGCCAGGGCGTCGGCTTCCGAGCCGCTGCCGGCGAAGATGATCTCCTGGGCGCCACACCCGAGGAGCGCGGCGACGCGGCCGCGGGCGAGGCGCAGCGCGGCCTTCGGCGCCTCACCGAAGAAATGGTCGCTGGAGGGATTACCGAAGTCTGCTCCGAGCAGTGGCAGCAGGGCCTCCAGGACGCGCGGGTCCACGGGGGTGGTGGCGTTGTAGTCCAGGTACGTCGGGGTAAGTGCCGGAATGGGGGTGTTCATAGCCACCTTCGCAGGACGTTGTACTCGAACAGGACCTTGCCCAGGTGCCGGTGGCGGCTCGGTGGCCGGACCTTGACCGCCGGGTCGGGCTGGGCGTAGAAGTCGCCCGACCCGTAGGCGGCCTTGCCGTAGCCGGTTTCGATGAAGCAGCAGCTGTGTCCGGCGAACCTTTTCGTGCCGGGGTCGATGGCCTCGATGTCGCCGATGACCACCTCGATGCCCCGCCGCCGTAGCAGGTGTAGCGGTCCCGTGACCTGTTCGGAACGGCGATCACCGGACATCACCCGCAGATAGGAGGCCGCGAAGGTAAAGTCCGGGTCCTGGTTGACCAGGACGAACCGGTGCCGTTGGTCCAGACGGCGTCTGAGCCGGTTAGCCGCAGCCACGCCGCCGATGCCCCCGCCCAGCACCAGCACGGTCTGATCGGGGCCTTGGCCCTGGCCGCCCACTAGAACACCAGCACCTTGTCGGCGGCCAGGGTCCAGTCGGTGAGTGCGTTCAGCGTGGACCGCTGGGCGTTCTCGGTCAGCATGGCCTCGGTGATGCCGCGGGCATCCATGCAGGTGCCGCAGCAGCCGATTTGTCCGCCGTTGCGGGCCACGACCGACAGCATCCGGTCGAGCTTGTAGTAGCCCTCGGGTGTCTTCTGCCCTGACATGGCGACGGTCACGCCGTCGCCGAGCAGGAAGACCTGCATGCTCACGTCCTCGCGTTTGGCCATCGATGCGGCCAGACGAAGCGCGTTATAGGTTGCGTCCTGACCGTAGGCGGCACCGTTAATGATCATCAGAACTTTCATGGGGCCCGCGTATCCTTATTCTGCTCGAGGCGAGGGGGCGGTGGTGACAGAAACCGCAAGTACTGGCCAAGCGGGTCCAGCCGGCGCCGCAGAACGCTGCCGGGTCAGCGTTGGCCGGGGTGACAGGAGACGGCCTTTCGGGCGGCCAGCCCGAAGATCGACTGCTTTGCCATGGTGTGTTGCCTATATCTTCTGCCTTTCAAGGACTGTTACTGCCGTTTGCGGAATCTTTCTGCTACCCCGACCCGACACGAGGTCGATCGGGGGAACTGATGACATCGACAGACCGAAATGAACCAACACGTGACGGATCAGAAGCTGTCGCTGCCCCCGGAATCACTGCCGCGGCCGCCGCGCAGGATCGAATCGATCAGAATCCCGCCCAGAACGGCTCCGCCGAGACCCCCTCCACAGCCGCGGCCCCCGAACATGCCGCCGCCGTACCCCCGGTTGTCCAGGCCGCCGAAGCCCTGCACATCGTTCTGGGCGAGCTCTGCCGCCCGGGACGCCAGAGCGCCGGCCTGCTGCGCGTAGCTCAGCGCCGTTACAGGATCCGTCTGCTGGTTGAAGAGCGCGGTGTCCAAATTGCGTTGCGCCTCGGCCAGGCGTGTCCTGGCCCCGGGTCCCACACCGCCGCGGCGGGCGGCGATGTAGTCCGAGGCTGCCGAGATCCGGGCCTGTGCATTCATGATGGCCTGCTGGAGTGCCTGCCCGGCGCGCCGCGCCTGGTCCTGTTGGTTCCGGATCCCGGAGAGGGCCTGATCCAGGCCTTGGCGCGCCGCTTCCATGCGCTGCAGCGCGGCGATCGGGTCGATCCTTCCGGATTGCAGCTGCTGTTGCACCTGGCTCAGGACCGCCTCGGCGCCTGCGACGGGGCCGGCGAGGTCGGTGTGCTGGCCGGCCGCCATGGTGGCCTTGGCCTGGGCGAGGTCCTGTGCGGCATCCTCCACCGCGCGGTCGAGATTGGTCCGGGCGGCGTCAAGGTCGCGCGAGACCTTGACGATGGCCTCAACCAGGACGTTGGTCTGATGCAGGCTTTCTTCGGCAGCGCGGACAGCGACAGCCGCGGCCCCCGAGTCAGCCTCAGTGAGCTTCTGCTGTGCAGTCCGCGCGGCGGTGTCCAGAAATTTCAACCGTTCCCGGGCCTGGACGATGTTGTCCGAGACCGGTGCGACCGCCGCATCGGAGTACCGTACGCGCAGCCCGGTCATGCTGTGCTCCGCGCCCTCTACCGTGGCCGCTGCCTCAGCGCTGCCGGCCCGGAGCCGTTCGAGGGCCCGTTGCGCGTTCTTTTCCAGTTCCCGCAGGGAATCGAAGGAGGCTTTCTGTTCGGCCAAGGCTTGGTCGGCCGACTCACAGCGCCTGATGATCTCCGTGTACCACGCCCGCTGCTGTTCCTCGGTGTCCGGGACAGCATCGTCGAGCTGCTGCTGGAGTTTAAAGGACTCGCTCAGGTTCCCTTTGGCATCGGCAAGGGCCTTCACAAAGGGCGCAACCGAGACGTCCCCGTACTGGGCCTGCGCGAATCCGGCTTCCTGCTCGCTGGAGCGCACGGCGTCGTCGGCTGCTATCAGCAGTGACACGGCCCGTTGCTTCAGCTCCGGAAGACTCAGCACCGCTGGCTGATCTCGCCGGCCGCCGTTGCGCGGATGTACCCCCGGCTCTTCTGGTGGTGTCCCCCGGTCGGTAAGTAGCACCAACCGAGCCCGGTATTCCTGCGTGCCCAGCTCGCCGCCAGCATACCGTTCGTCGAGGATCCTTCGTGCGTTGCTCCTGCCCGCGGCGGCGTTGCGGTCCTGCCCCGGTGTCGGTCCGGGTCCTCTTCGGCGGGTGCCACCGGATAAAGCCCGGGCCGCGAGAGCCGCCACTAAAACGGCGACTGCGACCGGGAGCAGCCAGAATAACCAGGACCAGTCCGCCCCTGGCCCGTACCCGCCCATCATCGCGTGCCTCCTTCGGCCAACCGCACTCCAAAGCGGTCCGGCTCCAGCCTACGCCCCCTACCTCCAGGGATGTGACCCGAACTCTGCCCCCGTGCGGCCCCCTGTTCAGATCAGCTTGGATACGTGGCTGCCGCGCACCTCCGGCCATTCCGCCGCTCCCCGGGATGATTCCCGACGCTATGTTCAGGCCAGGGACGAGAGCAATGATCAGGGCATCCACCCCCTGCCAGAGCGCACTCGAAGGCAATGGTGGTCCCGCGGCAGCCACGAGGGGGTAAGCCGATCGCCAGACCACAGCGTCAGCGCTGCGGCGTTTGGAGCCAATCAAAAGCCGGCCACATGCCACTTCCCCGAACAGCTCACCCACAGCCCGCCCTCCGTGCCGGTGTTCGCGGCCCGTGGAAGGTGGGACCAGTGCCGCGGACGCTAAAACCGCGCGCCCATCACCGCGGGGATCCAAAAGAGTCTGCCAGAACCCATACGCGCCCCGTGAACGTCTTGGTCATTTTGATGCCTAGCGCTACTTTTCCGCGCAGTGGTCCTCGACCCCCAGGGCGGGCAAGGGGTGGGGAAAGAGTAGGAAATTGCGGGCGGCATGCATGGGTGCGGTTAGGTGATGGCCGTTCGGCGGAGATGGCCGCTATGAGGGCTGGCATAGCGGCCATGTGTGGCGAACGGGTGACGTCTCGACCCGAGATGGGGCATCGCACGCAACCCTGTTTGGGTCCAGGAGAAGGGAACAGCGGCAGGGGGCCGGAGAAGCCCTATTTGACCTCGTCGGTGCCCTGAGCGCCGGCGTCGCCGGAACCGTGGGCGTCGCCGGCCTCGCCGGATCCAGGGGCTCCGCCGGTGCCGCCGTCGAGCTTAGGCTCCTTGGCATCGAGTTCGTCCTTGAGCCTTTTGAGCCGGTCGGCCTCGGCCTGGTTGCGGCGGCGGATTTCGAGCCGGCGCAGGAAATCCGGGTCGTCGTCGGGTGCGATGGTGTGGCTGTAAGTGGCGGGGGCCGGGGCCATGCCGCGCGGGCGGCCGATCAGGAACCACAGGACGGCGCCGATCACCGGAAGGACAATCTGGACCACGATCCATGCCGGCTTGGAAATGCCTTTGGTCTGGCGTGCATCAGTGCGGATCACATCGATGAGTCCGTAGACAAATACGACAAGAACGGCGACGATAACGACTACACGGAGCATATGTCCAGTCTAGCCTCCGGGGGAGTCTCCGGCTTCGTCAGGCCCCTGGGCCGGCGACGCAGACCGGGGAAGAATCAGCCATCGGACCACGCCCGTGGGGTGGGACACCTGCCGGGCGGCTAAACTTGAACTGTGGCATTCCTGAAATACTCCCTGATCCGTCTGGCGCTCTTCGCGCCGCTTTTCGCGCTGTTCGTCTACCTGCGGCTCGGATGGCTCCTCGCAGTCCTGTGCGCCGGCATGATGGCCTTCGCCATCAGCTACTTGTTCTTCCAGAAACAGCGCGACGAGGCGGCAGCATCGCTCCGCCAGCGCTTCTCGGGGAAAGCCAAGCCGCTGCGCAGCTCCGGTGAAGTAGCCGACGCCGACGCCGAAGACCGCCTCGTCGACGCCCACCCGGACGTCACCGTCCGTTCGGAGAACCGCCCGAAGGACTCCTAGAACCCGCGGCTCAGCACCAGGCCCAGCGAGAACAGCACGGCGTAGCCGAGGTTGATCAGTCCGGTCTGCTTGAGGACCGGAATCAGGCTCTTGCGCCGCCGCCCGGCGATCATCAGCCAGGACGGCATCAGGCAGGCCGGGATCAGCAGCAGCACAATCAGCATCCACGGCCGTCCCGGCGCGAGCACGATCGGCAGCAGGACCGCGACGGCGAGCATCAGGACGTAGCTTTCCCTGGCATGCTTGTCGCCGAGCCGCACCGCCAGCGTCTTCTTCCCGGCTTTCCGGTCGGTGGGGATGTCGCGGACGTTGTTGGCCATCAGCAGGGCGCAGGCAATGAGGCCGGTGCCAATCGCACCGATAATGGCGGCGAGGCTCAGCTGGCCGGCCTGCGTGTAGGTGGTGCCGAGCGTGGCCACGAGCCCGAAGAACACAAAGACGAACACATCGCCCAGGCCGAGATAGCCGTAGGGGTTCTTGCCGCCCGTGTAGCCCCAGGCCGCGAGGACACAGCCGATGCCCACGAGGATCAGCCACCACGCCTGCGTGATGATGACGAGCGTCAGGCCGAACACCATCGCCAGCGCGAACGCAGCGAAGGCAGCGTATTTGACCTGCTCGGGCTTCGCGGCGCCCGAGCCGACCAGCCGCAGCGGGCCCACCCGGTCCTCGTCGGTGCCGCGGATGCCGTCCGAGTAGTCGTTGGCGTAGTTCACGCCGATCTGCAGCAGCAGGGCCACAAGAGCGGCCAGGGCGGCGTTGAGCGGACGGAACGCGTCCATCTCGTACGCGGCCGCGGTGCCGATCAGGACGGGCGCGATCGCGGCCGGCAGGGTGCGCAGTCGGGCGCCTTGGATCCATTGAGCGGCTGTTGCCACGGTCAGTACCTCGCGTTGATTTGGCTAAACCGGGAGTGCCCGGCCTGTCTATTTTCCCTGATGCAGCTCGTGGAGCCGAACAATCATGCCCAGCCGGTCCGGTTTCCCGTTGGGCAGCATCAGCAGTTCACCCGCGACAAGCATGGTTTTTGGGGCGAGCCGGCCCAGGATCGGCGCCCAGGGGGCACCGGCGGTGAAGCCCTCGATGCCCTCCGGGGAGCTGTCCGCCACCGCAACGTACGCGGCGAGGGCCTGGCCCCACTCGGCGGAGGCGACGCCGGCGACAAAGGCGGCCAGCACGCCGTCGAGCTTCTCCAGCTCCGTCTGTACATGCGCGGCGGAGACTTTCACGCCGCCCGTGATGACGACGTCGTCGGCCCGCCCCAGGACCGTGAGCTTCCCGTCAGCAGCCAGCTCGCCGAGATCGTTCGTGCGGTACCAGCGGACTCCGCCCTCCTTGACGAACGCACCAGCCGTGAGTTCAGGGGAGTCCAGGTAGCCGGCAGCGATGGTGGCGCCGCCGAGCAGGATGCGCCCGTCGTCGGCAAGCTCCACCAAGACGCCGTCGAGCGGGACGCCGTCGTACACGCAGCCGCCGCAGGTTTCGGCGGAACCGTAGGTGGTCACCACGCGCACGCCGGCCTCGCGCGCAGCGGCTAGCAGCCGCGGTGGCGCCGGGGCGCCGCCGAGCAGGATGCCATTGAAGCGCCTGAGCACCGCGAGGGTTTCGGCGGAGGGGGAGTCCAGCAGCCGCTGCAGCTGGGTGGGGACGAGCGAGGTGAACCGGATCTTGTCCGTGAGCTCAAGCGCCGCGGCGGTGAAGGCTTTCGGTGTGAAGCCGCCGCTGAGGTCCATGACCCACGGCCGGGTGCCGGCGAAGAGTGAGCGGACCAGCACCTGCAGGCCGGCGACGTACTGGACCGGGAGTGCCAGCAGCCACTGGCCTTCGCCCCTGAGCGCCAGAGCGGTGGCCATCGACGAGGCCGCCAGCGCCTCAAGCGTCAGGACGGGCGCCTTGGGCATGCCGGTGGACCCGGAGGTCCGCACCACGGCGGCGGCGTCCTCAAAACCGGGTGTCTCGACCAGTTCGACGATCGTCGAACCGTCGGGTCCGGCGGAGAGCTCGACGGCGGGGCCCTCGCCGCGGAGGGCAGCGGCCAGGGCGGTCAGGGCGGGCTCGATGTTCATGGCTCCAGAAGTCACAGCGGCCGCCCTAGAAGTAGTACGGGAACTTGGACCAGTCCGGATCGCGTTTCTCCAGGAAGGCTTCCTTGCCTTCCACCGCCTCGTCCGTCATGTACGCCAGGCGCGTGGCTTCGCCGGCGAAGACCTGCTGGCCGGCGAGCCCGTCGTCGGCGAGGTTGAAGGCGAACTTGAGCATCCGGAGGGCCTGCGGTGACTGCCGGGCGATGTCCGCGGCGTATTCCAGCGCCACGTCCTCGAGCCGGGCGTGGTCCACGGCCTCGTTCACGGCGCCCAGCCGGACCATGTCCTCGGCCGAATATTCGCGGGCCAGGAAGAAGATCGCGCGGGCGGATTTCTGGCCGATCTGGCGGGCCAACAGCGCCGAGCCGTAGCCGGCGTCGAAGCTGCCCACTGTGGCGTCGGTCTGCTTGAACTTGCCGTGCTCGCGGGAGGCGATGGTGAGGTCGGAGACGACGTGCAGGGAGTGCCCGCCGCCGGCGGCCCAGCCGTTGACGACGGCGATGACCACCTTGGGCATGGTGCGCATGAGCCGCTGGACCTCAAGGATGTGCAGCCGGCCGGCGCGGGCGGGGTCGATGGTCTCCTGCGTTTCACCCTCTGCGTACCGGTACCCGTCACGGCCGCGGATCCGCTGGTCGCCGCCGGAGCAGAAGGAGTGGCCGCCGTCCTTGGCGGAGGGGCCGTTGCCGGTGAGCAGCACTGTGGCCACGTCCGGGGTCATCCGGGCGTGGTCCATGGCGCGGTACAGCTCGTCCACCGTGCCGGGGCGGAAGGCGTTCCGCACCTCGGGCCGGTCGAACGCGATGCGGACGGTGGGCAGGTCCCGCACCACCGTGCCGTCCGCGGAACGCTCCACCTGCCGGTGGTATGTCATGTCCTGGAAATCGTCGAAACCGGACACGGTGCGCCACCGGGCGGGGTCAAAGACGTCGGATACCTTGGCGGGGATTTCGTAGCTCACAGTCCGAGTCTAGTAATTGCCTCAGCTGATGCAGAACTCGTTGCCCTCCGGGTCCGTCATGGTGTGCCAGGAATGCGGTCCCTGGCTGGCAGTCCAGAGGAAGGTGGCGCCGCGGGCTTCGAGGGCGGTGCGCGCCTGGTCCTTGTCGGCGCCGGCCAGGTTGACGTCCCAGTGGATCCGGTTCTTGATGGTCTTTTCCTCCGGGACGGCCTGGAAGAGAATGCGGCGGGTGGGCGGCGCGGCGTCGAGTTCCTCGGGCGGGCGGATGGCCGCCCCGGCACCCCACACGAGTTTGCCGTTGTGCCGCACCGTGTCCGCATCGGTGGCGAAGCCCTGCTCGATCATGGAGCGGATGAAGTCCTCGTCCTGCGGCTCCACGGCCCAGTCCAGGGTTTCGGCCCACCAGTCGGCGAGCTCATGCGGATTCCGGCAATCGACGGCGATCTGGATGTTCAGTGTCATGGAAAGAAACTACGACGCCGGCGCGTGCGGCGGTAGGGTTCCGCGGAAGTTCCCGTCCTGCACCAAACAACGCGGGGTCACTTACAGCCCATGCCGGGCACCGGAATGGGCCGTAAGTGACCCCGCGTTGGACGGCTCAGGGCTGGACGTTCTGGAGCTGCTCCATTAGATCCGGCGGGATGGCGTAGATGAAGATGACCGCCAGCAGGTTTTTCGAGGCGTGGACGAAGTAGGAGAACATCACGTTCTTGCCGGTCCAGACGTAGACGAACACCAGGACGGCGCCCATCGCGAGGTAGGGCATCAGCACCGGCAGGGTCAGGTCCTCCTGGCCGACGATGTGGAGGGCGGCGAACAACACCACGGACAAGGCACAACACACCCAGACGTTGACCCGTCTGCTGAGCTTGCCGATCAGCAGGTGCCGGAAAATGTACTCCTCCACAAAGGGACCCACGATCACCAACAGCGGCACCATCAGCCAGGCCGGCACCTGCTGCATAAGCGCCTGCAGGCCGGCCTGGTTGGCGGACGTCTGCACCGGCCCGGTCAGCGCGACCAGGACCGCGGTGAGGATCATCATGGCCACAACGGCGAGGGGGACCATCAGCATGGTGAACCAGGGTCTGGTGGCGAGGACCCTGAGGTCCCGGGCGGCGACCTGCCGGACGGCGGCCAGGGCCAGGATGCCGATGCTGCCGTAGAAAATCAGGTTGACGGAGTAGGACGCCACGGCCGGATTCGGCGACAGCCGGAGCATCAGCGGGACCAGCAGCCCGCCGGCCACAGCGAAAAAGGCGGCCACTGCCACGTACAGGCCTGCCGTGACGAAATCGAGCCGCGAGAACCGGTAGAGTTCCGGCCGCGGTGCGGGTGGTGTGCGGAGAGCGGTGCCCATGCCACCAGCCTAGCGCCCCAGCAATTGGCCCACGGTGTCATACTTGACGACGCAAGCCGCCGCCGGGCAGGCTCGCCAACTACTTGCGAGGACTCCTTGAGCGAACATCTCCGCCTTTCGGGCGTATCCCATGGCTACGGGGACCGCCAGCTCTTTGACGGCGTCGAAATCGCCATCACAGCCGGTGAACATGTGGCGATCGTCGGCGAAAACGGGGCGGGCAAGTCCACGCTGCTCCGGATCTTGGCGGGGCTCGAGGCCCCGGACGAGGGCACCGCCGTCAGCCAGGGCCGTGTGGGTTATCTTGCCCAGACCCTGGGCCTGCCTGAGGCGTTCACCGTGAGCAACGCGATCGACGCCGCCATGGAATCCCTCCGCGAGATGGAAGCTGAGCTGGACCATCTGGAAGACGGGCTCGCCGGCGCGGAAGCGGACGAACTGGAGCGCTACGGAAACCTGCAGACGCAGTACCAGCTCAGGGAGGGCTACGCCGCGGAATCCCGGGTGGAAGCGGCCCTGGACCGGCTTGGCCTGGGCGGGCTGGACCGGATGCGTACCCTGGGCTCGCTCTCGGGCGGGGAACAGGAACGCGTGGCACTGGCCTGCGTACTGGCCGATCCCGCGGACATCCTCCTCCTGGACGAACCCACCAACCATCTTGACGCCAGCGGCACGGCCTGGCTGGAGGCTCGGCTGGCCGCGCACCGCGGAACCGTGGTGGTGGTCTCCCACGACCGCGTCCTGTTGCGCAAAGTGGCCTCAACCGTGATTGAGGTGGACGCGGAACGCCTTTCGGTCAACCGCTATGGCAACGGCTATGAAGGCTACCTGCGGGAGAAGGCTGCCGAACGCCAGCGCTGGGCGCAGCAATACCACGGGTGGCTGGACGCGATGGCTGCCGAACGGCTCCAGGCGGACACCGTCGCGGGGAAGATGGGGTACGCCCGCCAACGCGACGGCGACAAAATGGGATTCGACTTCAAGGCCGGCACATGGCAAAAGGCGGCCACCAGCAAGGTCCGCAATGCCCAGGAACGTCTCCGCCGGCTGGAGGAAAACCCCATTGACCGTCCGCAGGTGCCCCTGAAGCTGGCAACGGACCTGCGGGCCGACGGTGCAGCGGGCCCAGCCCTTGAAGCGAAGGGAGTGATGGTGCCCGGCCGCCTGGAACCAACGGACTTCCGGGTGGAGGCGGGCCAGAAGATCCTCATCACGGGTCCCAACGGGGCAGGCAAATCGACACTGCTCGCCGTCCTCGCGGGCACGCTGGAACCGGCCATAGGCACCGTGGTGCGGCACGGCCGGATCGGATACCTGCAGCAGGAGCTGGAACTCCCGCAGCGCCCGGGGCTGCGTCTTTTGCCCGCTTTCGCCGCGGGCCTGGGCGGCAACATCGATGAGCACGCCGAGGCCCTGCTGCGCCTGGGGCTCTTCCGGACCACCGAATTCCATGTCCCGGTGGGAAGCCTCTCCGCAGGGCAACAACGCAGGCTGGCGCTCGCCCGGCTCCTGCTGGGCGGTTTCGGGACAATGCTCGTGGATGAGCCCACCAACCATCTGGCGCCCGTCCTGGTGGAACAGCTTGAAGCTGCCCTTTCGGACTTCGCAGGGACGCTGGTCATGGTCAGCCACGACCGCGCGCTGGGGGACTGGTTCAGCACGTGCGCTGGTGAAAACGGCACCGGGAACCGCACCGGGCGCCGCGCCGGCACCGGGAACTGGCTCCGGTATGCGATGCGGGATGGAGCCCTGGCCTAACAGTAGGATTCGCCGGGACGCACAGGTCCGGGCACAACACCGAACATCATTCGGCAAAATCACCAGAACAGCGTCAATAGTTAGGGATAGTACCCGCTGGATGTTGCCCGCGTCACGGTGGGGGTCGGAATGCTAGTACTATGGGTGAGCCGCGCGAACTTCGACACTTGTGAGGTTCGGTACATGTCTGCGCTCCCGCAAGGGGCCTGGATCCGAATTTTGTGTACCTGAATCCACGGTCCTGTCCCGGCAACACCCCGACCTACAAGGAAACAGCTGTGCCATCACCTACCCCCACAGAACTTAAGAGCCCGACGGCGCCATCCGCCGTCGTCGACTCGGCTCTCAGCGCCGAGGGCTACGCAAAGACCCTGACCGGACGCCAGGTCACCATGATCGCGATGGGCGGCGCCATCGGCGTCGGCCTCTTCATGGGTGCCGGCGGACGCCTGGCCTCCACCGGCCCCGCGCTCATCTTCTCCTACGCCATTGCCGGCGTCATCGCTTACCTGCTGATGCGCGCACTCGGTGAACTCATCATGTACCGCCAGACGTCGGGCTCCTTCGTCAGCTACGCCGGCGAAATGTTCGGCAAGAAGGGCGCGTACCTGTCCGGCTGGATGTACTTCATCAACTGGGCCATGACCGGCATCGCCGAGCTCATTGCGATCGGACTGTACTTCCAGTTCTTCTTCCCCAACGTCCCGGTTGAACTGTCCGCCATCGCAGCGCTGCTGTTGCTTGTGGGCGTCAACCTCCTGAGCGTCAAGGCGTTCGGCGAATTCGAATTCTGGGCGTCCTGCCTCAAGGTCGGCGCCATCCTCATCTTCCTGGCCGTGGGCACCTTCATGGTGGTCACCAACGCCCAGGTGGGCGACGGCAACGCTTCGGTCAACAACCTCTTCGCGGCCGAAGGAGGCATGTTCCCCAAGGGTGCGCTCGTTATGATCCTGGTCCTGAACGCCGTGATCTTCGCGTACAACGGGATTGAGCTCGTTGGCATCACCGCCGGTGAAATGCAGGACCCGGCCAAGGAAGTACCCAAGGCCATCCGCGCCGTCGTCTTCCGCATCGTGGTGTTCTACGTCGGTTCCGTGACGCTCCTGGCCATGCTGCTGCCCTCGGACCAGTACGTGGCCGGCACCTCGCCGTTCGTCACCGTGTTCGGCCAGATGGGCCTCGGCTGGATGGGCGATGTTATGAACATGATCGTCATCACCGCCGCGCTGTCCTCCTGCAACTCGGGCCTGTACTCGATTGGCCGGATCTTCCGCACCATGGCCAACAATGGACATGCTCCCAAGTGGCTGACCAAGATGTCCAAGAGCCACGTGCCGTACGCCGCCATCCTGGCCATCGGCGGCGTCTACCTCGTGGGCATCCTGCTCAACATCTGGCTCGGCGGCTCGCACGCCTTCGACCTCGCGCTGAACTCCGCATCGATCGGCGTGATCTTCACCTGGGGTGCCATCTTTGCCAGCCAGATCGCGCTGCGCAAGACCAAGGGCAAGGTCTCATCACTGCCCGCGCCCGGCGGACCCTGGACCAGCTGGGCCGGCCTGATTGCCCTGCTGGCCATCACGGTGCTGATCGGCTTCGACACCATGACCAGCAAGAGCGGCGAGGTATTCCACCTCGGCCTCTGGACCCTGGCGACGATCCCGTTCTTCGCGCTCGTGCTGTGGCTTGGCTGGCAGAAGGTCAAGAACAACGAACCCAACAACGCGCTCTTCAGCTAACCGCTGCAGGCAAGCAGACACACGACGACGGCGGGCCCTTCAGCGAGGAGGCCCGCCGTCGTCGGCTTAATCTGCGGATACGCCGCACCGTGCCGCGCCGCACCCGCACCGCGCCGAATGGACGAAGATGGCCGCTATCCGGGGTGGCATAGCGGCCATCTGTGGCGAATCGCTGCACTTGACGTGCCTGTACCGCATCCGGGGGACAACAACCGACAGGCCACAAAGAACTACCGCCCAGGCCACAAAAAACGGCGCCGGACATCCCCCAAAGGAATGTCCGGCGCCGCCGTTTGGAAGGACTAATCCTTCTTGAAGGCGTCCTTGACGTTTTCGCCGACCTTCTTGGCATCCGCGGCGACCTGGTCCTTCTGGCCCTCAGCGCGAAGTTGGTCGTTATTCGTGGCGTTTCCGGTAGCTTCCTTGGCCTTGCCGCCGAGGTGCTCTGCTGCGTTCTGAATCTTGTCTCCGATGCCCATGATGTGAACCACCTCTCGTTTCCGGTTGAAAATCAACGTAGATTCACCATAACACAAAGCATGCTTACTAATTCAAGGGGGTATCCGGTGCCGGAGGGATGAAATCTGGGGAGGAGCCGGGCTAGGCTCGATGCCATGGATAACAAAACCAGCCTGACCCAGCATGTTAACGCCCCGGCGGACAAGGTCTGGGCGGTCATCTCCGACATCCCGGGATCGGCCGCGACGCTGTCCAGTATCGATTCGATCCAGCTGCTCAGCGAGGGGCCCTACGCCGAGGGCACCCGGTGGAAGGAGACCCGCACCATGATGGGGCGCGCGGAGACCGTGGAACTGTGGGTCTCCCAGTGCGAGCCGCCGTCCCCCGGACGGGCCGGCAGCACCACTGTCAAGGCGCTCCAGGGCGGCGCCGACTACACCACCCGTTTCGCCCTGGCGGAGCGCGACGGCGGCACTGACCTCACAGTGACCTTCGGCGCCGAGGTCCTCAAGCCGACCCGGAAAAGCAAGCTGATGATGGCCGTCTTGGGTCCAATCGGGATGCGCATCACCCGCAAGGTCCTCGCCAAGGACCTGAGGGAAATCTCGGCCAAGGCCGAATCGCTCTGATGGTGCGGGGTATCGCCGCCAAGACGCCCAAGATTACGGCCCCGCGCCTTGCAGAGGTCCGGCTGGCGGACCTGCGGGACGATCCCTCCCCGGACTTCCGGCGCGGGGAACGGTACGACGGCGCCCGGTACAGCCGGGCGGCGGCCGACGGCCTGGAACTCAGCGGCACGGACTTTGCCGAATGCGAGTTCCAGGGCGTCTCCTTCAACGAAACTCAGCTGCGCGGCGCCACCTTCCGGGACTGCATCCTGGCGGAAATGTACGCCCCGGTGTTCAAGGCGGCCCGGAGCACCCTGCGCGACGTCCAGATCGTCAACCCCCGCTGGGGCTCCGCGGAACTCTGTGAAGGCGGCTGGCAATCGGTGCGGATCGACGGCGGCAAGCTCGACTACGTGAATCTGCGCGGCTCCAAGGTGGCCGACGTCCAGATCAGCGACTGCATCATCGGCGAACTCGACCTCGGCTCCTGCACCGTGACCCGGGTGGCACTCAAGAACTGCACCATCGGCACCCTGGACCTGGGTGGCGCGAAGCTGAAGGACCTCGATCTCCGCGGTACGGACTTCCGGGTGATCAGCGGGCTGGACAGCCTGTCCGGCCTCGTGATCGACGACTACCAGCTCAGCCTCCTGGCCCCGCTGCTCGCTGCCCATCTCGGCGTCGTGGTGGCGTAATCCCGCGGGGTTTGTTGACCCCCTTGCGCCGCCGTGTAATCTTTATAGAACGAACGGTCGGTAAATTAGCGCTGCTAGTCGGCGGTAGGTGCCGCCGCGGATGACAGAGACGTTTAGCGCGTGAAGGGTGTACCCATGGCATCAGCAGTTGCAGGACCACAGGCATTTCTCGTAGGCGGTGCCCGCACTGCGGTGGGCCGTTACGGCGGCGCCCTCTCCGCGGTCCGGCCCGATGACCTTGCCGCCCTGGTGGTCCGCGAAGCCGTGGCCCGCGCCGGCCTGGACCCGGACAGCATTGACGAGGTCATCCTCGGAAACGCCAACGGCGCCGGCGAAGAAAACCGAAACGTCGCCCGGATGGCCACCATCCTGGCCGGCCTGCCGCTGCACATCCCCGGCATTACCGTGAACCGCCTTTGCGCCTCCGGCCTGAGCGCCATCATCATGGCGAGCCACATGATCAAGTCCGGCGCCGCGGACATCGTGATCGCCGGCGGCGTCGAATCCATGAGCCGCGCCCCCTGGGTCCAGGAGAAGCCGCAGACCGCCTTCGCCAAGCCCGGACAGATCTTTGACACCTCCATCGGCTGGCGCTTCGTCAACCCGCTGTTCCAAAAGGGCGGTCTCTCCCGGGACGGCAAGATGACGTACTCCATGCCGGAAACGGCGGAGGAAGTCGCCCGCGTGGACGGCATCTCCCGGGAGGACGCCGACGCGTTCGCCGTCCGCTCGCACGAACGCTCCCTCGCCGCCATCGCCGCCGGCCGCTTCGCCGAGGAGATCGTCCCCGTCACGGTCAAGACCCGCAAGGGCGAGACCGTCGTCGACACCGATGAAGGCCCCCGCGCCGGCACCACCATGGACGTGCTCGCCGGGCTCCGCCCCGTCGTCGCCGGCGGATCGGTGGTCACGGCCGGCAACTCCTCCACCCTCAACGACGGCGCCTCAGCCATCATTGTGGCCTCCGAGGCCGCGATCAAGCGCCTCGGCCTCACGCCCCGGGCCCGGATCATCGACGGCGCCTCCGCCGGCTGTGAACCGGAGATCATGGGAATCGGCCCCGTCCCGGCAACCCGGAAGGTGCTGGCCCGGACCGGACTCAGCGTCGGCGACCTCGGGGCCGTCGAACTCAACGAGGCGTTCGCAACCCAGTCGCTCGCGACCATGCGCCGGCTGGGCCTGGATCCGGAGATTGTGAACCGCGACGGCGGCGCAATCTCCCTGGGCCACCCGCTGGGTTCATCGGGCTCACGGCTCGCCATCACACTGCTGGGCCGGATGGAACGCGAAGACGCGCCCATCGGCCTCGCGACGATGTGCATCGGCGTCGGCCAGGGCACCGCGATGCTGCTGGAGCGCGTTTAGTGGCGGCCACCGGTTCCGGGCTCAACCCGGCGGATTTCGTCACCCTCAAGGTCGAGGAGCGCGAGGACCGGCTGGTGGTGCTGCTCAACCGCCCCGAGGTCCGCAACGCCATCGACCAGCAGATGGTCGACGAACTCCACATGGTCTGCGCGGCGCTGGAGCGGACGCCCAAGGTGCTCATCATCGCCGGCACGGAGGGTGTCTTCGCCTCCGGGGCGGACATCGGCCAGCTGCGCGATCGCCGCCGTGACGATGCGCTGCAGGGCATCAACTCCACGATCTTCGTGCGGATTGCGAAGCTGCCCATGCCAGTCATCGCGGCCCTCGACGGCTTCTGCCTCGGCGGCGGCGCCGAACTGGCGTACGCGGCCGACTTCCGGATCGGCACGCCCAGCGTGCGGATCGGCAACCCGGAAACGGGACTCGGCATCCTCGCCGCCGCCGGTGCAAGCTGGCGCCTCAAGGAGCTCGTGGGGGAGCCGGTGGCCAAGGAAATCCTGCTGGCCGGGCACGTGCTGCGCGCCGAGCGTGCCCTCGCCGTTAACCTCATTACCGAGATCCACGAGGCCGCCGAGCTGATGGACGCGGCGCATGCGCTGGCCGACCGGATCGCGAGGCAGGATCCCCTCGCGGTGCGGATCACGAAGTCCGTGTTCCACGCCCCGGCCGAATCACATCCGCTGATCGACCAGCTGGCGCAGGGCATCCTCTTCGAATCCCAAGCCAAATTCGACCGCATGCAGGCTTTCCTGGATAAGAAGGCCGGCAAGAAGTCGGATAAGACGTCCGATATGAATTCAGACCGGAAGTAGTAGACATGAGCAACTCCGTACTCCCCACCAACCTTCCCGCCACCGTCGGCGTCCTCGGCGGCGGCCGCATGGGCGCCGGTATCGCCCACGCCTTCCTGATCAACGGCGCGAACGTCCTCGT
Organism: Pseudarthrobacter woesei; assembly: GCF_055412745.1. NCBI lineage: Bacteria > Bacillati > Actinomycetota > Actinomycetes > Micrococcales > Micrococcaceae > Pseudarthrobacter > Pseudarthrobacter woesei. The sequence continues at coordinate 407,571 of NZ_JBVAYU010000002.1, read as the reverse complement.
CGTCGAGCGCGACGGGGAATCGGCCGAGGCCGCCCGGGAACGGGTGGAATCCGCAGCGGCCAAGAGCATCGAACGAGGTGCCACGGACGGAAACCTGGACGAAATGGTCTCCAGGCTCTCAGTAACGGTGGATTACGACGACTTCAAGGACCGCCAGCTGGTCATCGAAGCCGTCCCCGAAGACTGGGACCTGAAGGTCACCTCGCTGAAGGGGATCGAGGAGCGCCTCGCCGACGGGGCCTACCTCGCCTCCAACACCTCGTCCATCTCCGTCGATGCCTTGGCCCGCGAGCTGAAGCGGCCGCAGAACTTCCTTGGCCTGCACTTCTTCAATCCGGTCCCCGCGTCAACCCTCATCGAGGTCGTCGTCGGAGAGCAGACCTCCGAGCCGCTGGTCCGGGCCGCACGCGGCTGGGTCGAGGCGCTCGGCAAGACCGCCGTCGTCGTCAACGACGCCCCCGGCTTCGCCTCCTCGCGGCTGGGAGTTGCCATTGCCCTGGAAGCGATGCGCATGGTGGAAGAGGGCGTGGCCTCCGCCGAGGACATCGACAATGCCATGGTCCTTGGCTACAAGCACCCCACCGGCCCGCTTCGGACCACCGACATCGTCGGCCTGGACGTCCGCCTGGGCATCGCCGAATACCTCGCTTCCACCCTGGGCGAGCGCTTCGCCCCGCCGCAGATCCTGCGCGACAAGGTGGCCCGCGGGGAACTCGGACGCAAGACGGGCAAGGGCTTCTTCGACTGGACCGAGTGAGTTCGGGGGTCTGGCCCGGGGCGAACGCTCATTGGGGGCTTGATGGAGTTCTCTTGGTCCAGATTGGCGTCGCTACTGCGGTGCCTGCGAGTCGAGGGCCTTCTTCATTCCGGCCATGGCAGGGTCTGCCAGGGACCGGAAGGCCGGCTTCGCGAACGGTTCGGCGATCTTGAGCCACCCCTTGAGCGAAAACTCGGCCATATACCTGACCTCGCAGCCGGTGCCCGTGGGCGTCACCTCGATTGTGTCAACGGAAACGACGGTCTTGTTTTCTCCGCGCAGTTTAACGCGGCTTCCGGTCAGCTCCAGCACCTCGTAGATGAGCGTCTGGCGCTTGCCCCGGAACTGAGCTTCGGCGTGGTACGTGTGGCCAATCGCGACCGGGCCCTCAGAGAGTTTTTTCACCACAGGGGTTCCCGGATCCCATTCCGGGGTGTGTTCAAAAGCCGACAGATAGGCGAGAGCCATTTCGGCCCCCAGGGACGAGCGGACAGTGCCTTCGATGGTGATCATGACCTCAGCCTAGCCAGAACGTCGTGAGTTTTTCAGGGGAACAGGGCCATGCCGCCAGCGCGCCCCTAGGATTGTGCCGTGACTTCCTTCGAACCCATCACTTTGACCGGCTCCTGCGTGGTCCTCGAGCCGCTGCGCCAGGACCACCACGATGGCCTGGTGGCGGCGGTCCGTGACGGCGAACTCTGGAAGCTTTGGTACACCGGAGTCCCGTCGCCGGAACAGATGGCAGCCGAGATCGACCGCCGCCTTTCCCTCCAGGCCCAGGGCTCGATGCTGCCGTTCACAACGCGGCTGATTGATCCGGCCACCGGCGGGCCGGGGAAGGTGATCGGCATGACCACGTATATGAACATCGATGCCGCCACACCCCGCCTGGAGATCGGCTCCACCTGGAACGCGGCGTCGTCCCACGGCAGCGGCAGCAACCCGGACTCCAAGCTGCTGCTGCTGACGCACGCCTTCGAAGCGCTGGGCTGCCCCGCCGTCGAGTTCCGGACGCACTGGCTGAACCACCAGTCCCGCGAGGCGATCGCCCGGCTCGGCGCCAAGCAGGACGGCGTGCTGCGCAGCCATACCCGCACCAGCGACGGCGCGCTCCGGGACACCGTGGTGTTCTCGATCCTCGAGCATGAGTGGCCGATGGTCCGCAACGCCCTGGAGTTCAGGCTCGCCAAACAGCGTTAGCCGGCGGAGCCGCCGCAGCGGTGCCGCCTGCGACCCGCGTTACGGGACCCGGGCGGACTGCAGTGCCGCCGCGTAGCCACCGGAATAGCCGGCAGCGGTGGGGTGGAAGGCATCGAACGGGCTCGGGCTGCAGTTGATCGCCAGGTTGCAAAGACCCGTCGGTGCCACGATCCAAGGATCCGCGGAACCGATGCCGTGGCCGTTGAACTTCTCGGAGACGCTGACGTACCTGGCCCTGTTGACGAGGGCCGAGTAGGCGATCGTGGCGTTGAGCAGGTCAGCGGCCGAATTCATCGACTTCGCGGCCTGCTGCTGTTCGGCGGTCAGTCCGGCGCTGACGGTGAAGAGCCGGGGATAGCCGGTCAGCACGATCCTGGCGGCCGGGGCCTTGTCCTTGATGGTTGCCACCATCGCCTTGATCTTGGCCGGTAACTGGCGGAGCTTTACCACCAGTGAGTTGTAGAGCGCCGCGCTGCAGGCCGGCGAGCTGGCCGAGGCGGTGCAGGCGAGGGCCACCTGGCCGGAGTCGACGTCGTTCCCTCCCACTGTCACCGTCACCACAGTGGCACCCGCCAGAACCCCGGAGTAGCCGTTAGCCACGTCGATCACGTCGGTGGTCTTGGCGCCGAAGCAGCCCAGGTTCAAGGAGGCGCCCCGCACTGCCGGGTAGGATTCCGCGGTCTGCAGGCAGGTGGCGGGAAGTCCGGCCGGGGGAGCGGTGTATTGGCCGCCGCCGGTGCCGGCGGCATAAGAGTCGCCCAGGGCGATGTAGACGGGGGCCGGAGGCGGTGGGGCCGCGGTCGCGGGAGCGGCGGTAAAGCCGGCGGCGAGGGCGATGACGGCCACGGCACCCGCCAGCCGTCCGGACCAGCGTCTGATCGTCACATTGTTCATGGTGGAGTCCCCTTTTGGTTCGATGCGGCGGGAGAAGCCTGCAGGCGCACCGGTCGGTGGCGGCCAGCGAAGCCTCCCGGGACTCCGGCTGACGGACAAACTGTGCGGGGCGGTAGCCTCCGCCCGGGACAGTCATGGGGTAACCGTACGCGCGGCCCTTCGCGCCGGACACTGTAGCCACTACCCGTTTGTCCGGGCGGGGAAGCGCCGGAGCTACCTTGATTTCCCGGCTGCGGACTACCCGGACCTCGTGGTTAGCTGGCGGGGTGGAAGATTCGAAACTCATGGACTGGGACGGCGCGGTCAACGCGTGGCACATCGCCGGCGGCGTCTTCCGGATGGGGCGGCGGGAATGGCTCACCGAGGCGGGCTGGCAGCAGGCGTACGACGGCGGCATCCGGACCGTCGTCGACCTCCGCAACCCGGCGGAGAGGCGGCGGCGCGACAGCGATCCTGTGGTGGGCGAGGAGACCCTGGCAGCGTTCGACGTTGTGCTGGCACCCACCGAAGACCCGGACAACGCCGAGTTCCGCCGCCTGTGTGTTCCCTACCTGAACGATCCGGCGTCCTATCCGGACAACGCCCGGATCTTCCCGGAGAAGCTGGCCGGGGTCTTCAAAGCCGTGGCGGCCGCGCGGGGCGGCGTCGTGATCCACTGTTCCGCCGGCAGGGACCGCAGCGGAATGATCGCCGCGATGCTCCAGGACCTCGCCGGAGCGGGGGAGGACAGCATTGTGCGAGGCTATGAGCGTGCCATGCGGGGCATCAACGACCATCACCGGGTGTCGGGCGTCCCGCATCCGCACGAGCGCTATCTGCCCGAGGAAGTGCTGGTGCCCTTGCTCGAGGCGCGGGGTGAAAGCCTGCTGCGGTTTGTGCGCAGCGTGAAGACCAGAGAGTTCCTGGGCCACAATGGGGTAACGGAACCGGAAGTCTCCGCCATTCTGGCTAAATTGGGGCGCTAAAGTAACCGGGTGAGTACTCCGAAGTTTCAGCTGGTGATGCGTGGGGTGGCGGCTGTCGCCGTCGCGCTGGCAGGATCGTTCTGTGCCGTTCCTGCGCTCGCCGAAGCCGGCGGAGCGGAACCCGCACCAGCTTCTCCGTCCCCGTCCGAAGTGTCCGGCCCGGCCGAGACTCCTCCGGAGCCGGATTCGACGCCGTCGGCAGCGCCGACGGCGGCGGCGACAGCGGCGCCGACGTCGCCCGCTGCGGTAGCCCCGGAGGCCCCGCCTGCGGCGGCACCCGCTGCCCCGGTGGTCAGCGACGCCGGACTCGCGGACGCCGTCCGGCGCGACCTCGGCCTGACGCTCGAGGAATTCAACGCCGCGGGCCAGCTGGCCAAGCGCGCCGCCGACGCCGTTCCCTCCCTGCGCGTTCTCCCCGGCTATGTGGGGATCAGCCTGAAAGACGGCCGGATCGCGGTCGAGGGCAGCGGAGCCGAGCTGCGGGCCCGGATTGAGCAGCTGAACCAGGCCGGGCCGTCGGCGGACTTCGTCCTCGTGGCGCCCGCCGCGGCTGTTCCCGGGAAGGTCCCTTCGGCGGCAGACCTGGTGGCGTCCAGTACGGAGCAGTTGTTCCAGGACTACGTCCGCGAGGTCGGCCCCGCCGGGCTGCAGGCCGTGGCCTACGCCGACGGCCGCTTCACCATCCGCACCGGCGGGACAAATATGTCCGAAGCCGGTCTGCCGGCCATCCTCGACCCGCAACTTCCTCCCCCGACGTTCGCGGCCCCGACACTGGCCCCGGCGTTCGCGGCCCCGACACCGGGCAAGATTTCGGCCGCCGACTTCGTGGCCCGCTACGCCAACGTCCGGCTGGAAAAGGGCGCCCCGGTCAAGACCGAAGCAGACGTTTACGGCGGGGAGGGCTACGTCATTGATGCACCTTTCTGGCGGACTATATGCTCCACCGGCTTTGGCGCGTACAGCGCGGCGGGACTGCCGGTCGTTCTGACGGCGGGGCACTGCGCCGAAGACGGTACCGCCGCAGTCTCCGGTCTTGAGCCCGCGACGTCTTCCCCCGCCGGGGGCTCCTTGCCACTCCCCGGCACCCTCGCCCCGCTCGGCAGCTTCGGATTCAGCCAGTTCGGCGGCCCCGGCAACTCAGCGATCACCGGTACCGAGGAGAACCCCGGCAACGTCGGGACAGACATATCAGTCATCAACGTCCTCGCACCCGGTCTCAGCGTTCAGGCCGCAGCGACGAAGTGGGACAACCTCACCAGCCCGGGTGCGTCCGCCGTCAAGATCATCGGAAAGACCGCGCCGTTCCAGGGCCAGGCCGTGTGCCGGTCGGGCCGCACAACCGGCTGGAAGTGCGGCACCGTCGATTCAGTCGGTATCTGGGTCATCCCGGGACCGAAAAGTCTGCCGCCGAACCTTGACAACGATCTCCGTGCCGTTCGTGCCTTCGATTCGACCTCGGTCAAGTCAGGTGGCGGCGACTCGGGCGGGCCTTGGATCAGCGGCAACTTCGCCGTGGGTACGCACACCGGGGCGGAAACCCAAGGCACAACACAACTCCGTGCCATCGCCACGACCCTTGAGGACGCACTTAGCCGTATTCCCGGCGTCGAGCTCCAGCTGTTCCTGAACACGCCTGAACTCGTGGCTCCGGAGAACCGGACTTTCAAGGTCGGGGAGGACATCCCCGGCCGGGTCCCGGCCGCCCCGGCGTCTGCCGTCGCAGCTGACTCGAAGGTGCGCATCACGGTTGACGGCCAGGCACCCTTGGAGGTGCCGGTCGACGCTGCCGGAAACTGGACGCTACCTGCACGTGTGAGCACCGGCCAGGTGAACTTCAGTGCGGAGACCGTGAACGGCTTCAGCCGATCCGACGCAGGGCGCTTCACGATCAACATCTCAGACCTCGACGCGCCGGTGATCACCACACCTGCAGAGGGCGCGGCACTGCCGTCTCTCGGCCGGATCGACGGCACAGGAACCCCCGGGTTGACGGTCAATCTTTCGGGCGACGTCAACGGATCCGCCGCGGTCGCGGCTGACGGTCACTGGAGCATTCCCGTCCTTGGGCCCGTGTACGGCCGCATCTCCGTGCACGCAGCACAGGGCAATCCTCTCCATGAGGACAGTCCCTCCGTGACCCGGAATTTCACGGTCACTCCGGTTGCGCCGGCCGTCGCTTCGATCGTGGACGGACTGCACTTCAGCCAGGACTCGCTGCCCGCGACGATTTCCGGGACGGGCATTGACGGCGCCGACGTAGCTGTCCTGATCGACGGGACCTCGGTGGGTGCCGCCCAGGCCGGTGCCGGCGGTGCCGGAGCCGGGGCCGGGGCCGGGGCCCGCGCCGTGGTCCGCTCCATGCTCCCGCACGTCCTGGTGGCGGGCGGACGCTGGAGCGTTCCGTTCCCCCCGGGCCTCGCCCCGGGCATGCACACCCTGTCCGTCGCCCAGTCCGTCGACTCAATCGCCTCCGACGCGCTGCTTGTCACTTTCATCATCGACGCGCCGGTCGTTGCACCGGTGGCGCCGGTGGCCCCGGCTGTCCTGCCCGTCGTGCTTCCGGCCGGCACCGGCGAACTTCCCAATACCGGCGCCGGTTGGCTCCTGCCGGCAGCGGGCCTGGCGGGCGCATCGCTGGCGCTCGGCGGAGCCCTACTGGCTGGTGTCAAGCTCGCCGGGGCACGGCGCCGGGCAGTCCGTTAGCCCAACCCACTACTGGAAGTCGGCCAGCCAGAGGTCCGGGCCGAACACCTCGTACTGGATGTCTTTGGCCGGTACCCCGCCGGCAAGAAGCGCGCCCCGGACCGATTTCAGGAACGGCAGTGGCCCGCAGAGGTAGTACTCGGCGTCGTCGGGGAGTTCCACGGCGCTGACGTCCATAAAGCCGGCGAACCCGGACGCTGTTCCGTCGGCGGCGGGATTGAGGAACCAGGTCTTCAACGTCCCGTCCGTCAACGTGGCCAGATCCTCCGTGACCTGCCCCCGGAGCGGGAAGGACGCCTCGCTGTCATCCGCATGCAGGAGCATCACCTGGCGCTGGGAGCCGGATTTGACGAGATGGGAGAGCATACCGGCCATCGGGGTGACCCCGATCCCCGCGCTGGCCAGGACCAGGGGCCGGTCCGTGTACTCCAGCACCACGTCGCCGAAGGGCGCCGAGAGCACCACCTCGTCGCCCACCTGGACCTCGTTGTGCAGCAGAGTGGACATCTCGCCATCAGGCGTCGCGAGCCCGTGGACCCGCTTCACCGCGAACTGCCGGTGCTGACCGTCGTCGGCCTTCGTCAGGCTGTATTGCCTTGGCTGGTGAACGCCGTCGTGCATGGCCATCTTGATGGTGACGTACTGCCCGGGCAGGGACGGCTTGACCTCGCGCTCATCAATCCGCTCCACAACGAACCTGGCCACGTCGTCCGTCTCCTGGATCTTCTCGGCCACCCGCCAGGTCCGCCAGATCGTCTCAGGGGTAAGGTGCACGGCGTTGTACAGCCCCCGTTCCTTGTTGATGAGCATGTTCGCCATCAGCCAGTAGACCTCGTCCCAGGCTGCGGCCACCTCGGGGGTGACAGCGTCCCCCAGCACATCCACGATGGCCCACATCAGGTGGTCGTGGACAACCTGGTACTGGTCCGGACTCAGCCCCAGCGAGACGTGCTTGTGGGCTACCCGGGACAGGAGATGGTCCGGTATCTGGTCCACGTTGTCCACGAGGAGCCCGGCGAAGGCCGCGATGGATCCGGCGAGTGCCTGCTGCTGGCGGCCGTCCGCCTGGTTCCCCCGGTTGAAAAGTCCGTCCAGCAGATCCGGACGTGCCTCGAACATATGTTTGTAGAAGCGCTTGGCGATCTCCTGGATGTGCTCGCCCACGACGGGCAGCGTTGCCTTGATGACGGGAAGCGAAGTGTCTGAGAGCATGGTGGATCCCTTCCGGTGCGACCGGCGATACCCGGCGGTGCCGGGTGACTCAGCACTTCCAAGCTAACAGGCCGGGGACAGGGCATTCCGGGTCTATCGGCCCTACATCCCCTTGGCCGATCGGTGTACGGCCGGCCGGCAGCGCGCTCGCGGCAAGCGGCGCGCTGCCAGCCGTCACCCGGGCGCCTCAGTCGTCGTCGCGGTCTCCGCCGCGCCACTTGGCGGAGTCGACCACCTGCACGGCGACGCCCAGATTGCCGTCCGCCAGGCTGCCCCAGGCATAGACGATGGTGTTCTTGCCTTTAGTGACCGGCACATCGGCCGGGCCGATCAGCGGATCGGTGGTTCCCGCTGCCGCAACCGAGGCGGACACCGTTCCGGCCTTCAGCATCAGCACTTTCTGCCCGGGATTCTCGAGCCCCTTGATCACCGCGGTCCCGCCGGCCAGGACGTCGACGGCGGGAGCGGCCGCTATGTGCCGGACGGTCAGCTTGCCCTGGCCCTTGGGGCTGGCCGAGGTGTTGTTCTTGAACAGGGTCGCGGTGGGTGCCCCGGAGGCATCCAGGTGCGCCACGGCGGTGTAGTTCCGGCCTTCCTTGAGATTGACCTTGACCGGCCCGATTACGGGGTTGTCCGCGCTCGTGGCATCCGCGGCTGTGATGGCGATCCTGTAGGTGCCGTCGTCGAGCTTCAACGGCCCGGCGAGGGTGCCGGGTTTGAAGTCGTCCAGGGTGAGCTTGCCGTTGACCCACACGTCCACGCTCAGGCCCGGGACGCCGTGCAAGACGGACAGCAGCGCGTCGTCGCCGTCGTGATGGTCGTCGTCCTTCCCCCCTGCCTGGGCGGGGGCGGCGAAGGCGAGGGCGGCCAGCAGTGTCAGGGCCCCGGCTGCAGAAACGGTTTTGCGCATTTCAAACTCCTCATTGAGTTGCCCGTATCCGGGCGGTGATTTGCTTACACCCCTACTACCGGCCGGGAGGGCCGTTTGGATGCACCCGGCTTAAGAGTTGGCTGCACCGAATTCGCCGGAGAGCTGCGGGGTAGCCGTAGGGCTACGGCGTCCACGCAGCATTCCGGCGAACCCGGCTCGAGGTTCGGCTCAGGACTTTCGATCCAGCAGCAGGTTGGTGATCCGCAGCGTACACAGCCGCTCGCCGGCCTCGTTGGTGATCAGCACCTCGTGGGTGGTCACCGTCCCGCCAAGATGGATGGGGGTGGCGGTGATCGTGATGAGCCCTTCGCGGGCCGATTTGTGGTGCGTTGCGGAGACGTCCACGCCGACGGCGGTCTTGCCCAGGGTGCTCGCATGGATGACGGCGGCCCAGGAGCCCACCGCCTCCCCGACAGCCAGCGAGGCGCCGCCGTGCAGCAGCCCGAAGGACTGCCGGTTGCCCTCCACCGGCATAGTGGCGACGACCCGCTGGACGGATTCCTCGACGATCTTGACGCCCATTTTTTCGTCGAGTTCGCCGAGGGTGATCTTCCACAGCTCGGTATTCCGGGGCTTGGGCGCCATAACGTCTCCTCTGTGGCCGGAAATCCAAGGGTTCAGGCCGGTCAGTGCTGCCGCAGCTAGTGTGCGGCAGGCCTCATTCATGTACTGTAGACATATTACCGAACGGACGGTCAGTAATGCTGGCCGTGTTGATCTTGCCCCTGTTGGAAGGACCCGTCAACGATGACCACCACTGCAACTGCTCCGGAACCCACAGTAGACACTGTCGAGATCGTTCCCAGCTTCATCCGGGATTCCTGGTGGACGCCCGACGCCGGCTCCGCAGCCGGCGCAGCCTCCGTCATGGACGCCAGCACCGGTGAACTCCTCGCCAGGGTGAGCACCGAGGGACTGGACCTCGCCGCCGTCGTGGACTACGGACGCACCGCCGGCCAGGCCGAACTCGGCAAGCTCACCTTCCACCAGCGTGCGCTCAAGCTCAAGGAGCTGGCACAGTACCTCAACGGCCGCCGCGACGAGTTCTACGCGCTCTCGGCCCAGACCGGCGCCACCAAGATCGACTCGATGGTCGACATCGACGGCGGCATCGGCGTGCTCTTCACCTTCGGCTCCAAGGGCCGCCGCGAACTCCCCAACGCCCAGGTGATCGTGGACGGACCCATGGAAGTCCTGTCCAAGGACGGGTCCTTCGCCGGTGAGCACATCTACACCCGCATCCCCGGCGTCGCCGTGCAGATCAACGCCTTCAACTTCCCGGTGTGGGGCATGCTCGAAAAACTCGCCCCCGCCTTCATCGCCGGCGTGCCCACAATCGTCAAGCCGGCCACCCCCACCGGCTACGTCACCGCCGCCGTCGTCAAGGCGATCATCGAATCCGGCATCCTGCCCCAGGGCTCGCTGCAGCTGATCTCCGGCTCGGTCCGCACCATCCTGGACCACCTCGACTACCGCGACATCGTGGCCTTCACCGGCTCCGCCTCCACCGCCAACACGCTCAAGTCCCACGTCAATGTGGTCAAGGGCGGGGTCCGCTTTACCTCGGAAACCGACTCCCTGAACGCCTCCATCCTGGGCCCGGACGCCGTCAAGGGCACCCCGGAATTCGACGCGTTCATCAAGTCCCTCGTCACCGAGATGACCGCCAAGGCCGGCCAGAAGTGCACCTCGATCCGCCGGGCTATCGTGCCGCAGGAGCTGGTGCAGGACGTCATCGCCGCCGTGGGGGAGCGGATCCGGGAGCGCGTTGTCCTCGGTGACCCGCGCGCGGACGGCGTCACCATGGGCGCCCTGGCGTCCCTGGATCAGCTCGCCGATGTGCGCGCAGCCGTCCAGTCCATGCTCGACGCCGGCGGCGAACTCGCCTACGGCACGCTCGATTCGCCGAAGGTCACCAGCGCGGACGGGACCGTCGGCGTCGTCGAAGGCGGCGCGTTTATGTCCCCCGTGCTGCTGAGCTGGGCCGATCCGGAAACCGACGAGGTCCACTCGCTGGAAGCCTTCGGTCCGGTGTCCTCGGTGATCGGCTACACGGACCTGCCCGACGCCGTCCGTCTCGCCGCCCGCGGCGGCGGCTCTCTCGTCGCCTCGGTCTGCACCAACGATCCTGCGGTTGCCCGCGAACTGGTCACCGGCATCGCGGCCCACCACGGCCGGGTGCACATGCTCAACCGTGAGGACGCCCGCAGCTCCACCGGCCACGGCTCCCCGGTCCCGCACCTGGTCCACGGCGGCCCCGGCCGCGCCGGCGGCGGCGAGGAACTCGGCGGCATCCGCTCGGTCCTTCACCATATGCAGCGCACCGCCATCCAGGGCTCGCCCAACATGCTGACCGCCGTCACCGGAGTCTGGCACATGGGCGCGGACCGCAACTTCACGCTGGACACCGAAGGCCAGCACCCGTTCCGGAAGCACCTGAGCACGCTGCACATCGGGGACGCCATCCGCTCCGGGCTGCGCGAAGTGAGCCTGGACGAGATCACCAAGTTCGCCAACTCCACCGGCGACACCTTCTACGCCCACACCAACCAGGAGGCCGCCGCGGCCAACCCGTTCTTCCCGGGCATCGTGGCGCACGGCTACCTGCTGCTGGCCTGGGGCGCCGGGCTGTTCGTGGAGCCCGCTCCGGGCCCCGTCCTGGCGAACTACGGACTGGAGGGCCTGCGCTTCATCACCCCCGTGGCTGCGGGCGACTCCATCCGTGTCACCCTGACCGCCAAGAAGATCACCCCGCGCGAGACCGACGAATACGGCGAGGTGGCCTGGGACGCGGTCCTGAGCAACCAGAACGACGAAATCGTCGCCACCTACGACGTCCTCACCCTCGTGGAGAAGTAACCCCCGGGCGCGCCCTCACTTCCTGAACGGTTCACCCGGATGATCCCTCATGTGGGATGCAGCCCCGAGGCGAGGACATGGTCGCGGATTCTTCTGGTCGCTGCTGCAATGAGGCGTTCCAGCGGTCCCCTCCCTTTGATTTCTGCCAGACGACGGCGAACACGGCCGCGGCTGCCACCTGGATACCCCAGGAGAGGGAGGTCCGCCAAATAGCCGGTGGCAAGGACCAAAAGATGGGTTGAGTAGAGGTCCGGGCCATTGTGCCGGCGGCAGCCAGGGGTATGGGGACGCCGGGGATGCCACGGCCGTATCCAGGCCCATTGGGCGCCGCTTGATTCGGGTCCCGCCGGTTGCCTGCGGAGCGAAGTCTGAGCCTGCACTTCGGGAAACTCGTGGATCGGCTGTGGATGACGCCGCCATGGGCGGCGGATGGCTGTCCTGCTGGCTTACCCGCGGGCCCCGGCGTAGCCCCGCCATCTATTCCTTTCATGTTCAGGCAGGTCTTCCCAAGGCAGAGCAGGGGGCATGAAGAGGCCAGCCAGATGGCTTGACCGTTCCGCATATAGCTCCCGGCCAGGATCTTTTTGCGTGCCAATTAGCGGTTGGCGCTCCGCGGCCGTTGCCGGCTCCGGAGGGAGGCAGGCGGGACTATGTTCCAAGGTATGCACTTTCATTCCGTCCATTCCGTCCAGCAGCTTCAGATATTCCATATCCTCCGCGGGCAGGCTGTGGGGCTGCATTTACCTTGCTGTGGCGCGGCTGTGAATCGGCGGCGCCCGGAAGGCTCCTGCGGCAGTTCCCTGACGGCGTACGCCGGCGTGATCGGAGCTCCGGCGTTTCTATGCGCCGGCTCTTTCACTCCCGCACCGGCGTAAAATCGTCATCGTAGGAGGTGGCGAAATGAACCTAGTACTCAACAAAGCCACAACAGTCCTCCCAGTCGATGATGCAGAGCGTGCCCGGCATTTCTATGCCGACACCCTTGGGCTCCCGCACCGTGGAGTGACGGACGATGGAAGTGAACTATTCGGCAGCGACGGCGGCCCTCTGCTGCAGCTGATGCCTGTCAGGGACGGAAAGCATTCCGAGCACACCACCCTGAGTTTTGAAGTCAGCGAGATCGAGCGCACTGTCAGGGAGATGGAAGCCAAGGGCGTTATGTTCCAGGACTACGATCTCCCGGATCTCAAGACGGAGAACCACATCTGTACAACGGATTCGGAGAAGTGCGCCTGGTTCATGGACTCGGAGCACAATATCCTCTGCGTTCATGAGGACATCACGTCGGTAGCTGATTACCAGCTCTGACCGGCAGTTGAACCCAGCCTGAGGAACGGCGTCCCGGCCTGCCGGGGCGCTGTTTCGTGTTTCTGGCTGGGGCGCCGGCCGGGCGGGGGCACATTGACACGGACACGCCGGTATTCGTCGGCGGAACGCGTGCCGCGGCCCTCAAAGTGCCCCCGGGCCGGACCAGGGCGTTACAGGGCGGGGCTGGAGCACGCCGTTGACCGTTAGGTCGATCCGCTCATTGAAGAAACTGATCAGGCCGTGGATCTGGGCAGCATCCACGAAGCGCCTGTCGTAGCTCCAGGCGATGTTCCGGCCGGCCTCCGGGCCGGGATAGCTCCAGTAGCTGGCCTGGCCCTTGTACGGACAAACGGTCCGCTTCGAACTCTCCTCCATACGATCCAGCCGCACGTCCGCCGGCCGCAGGTAGTAGCGGACCGGGAGCATCGTCTCGTACAGGAGCTGCGCGCCGTTCGCGCGGGCCAGCATCACGCCGTCGAGCGCCACCTCCACCTCTGCGGACGAGGCCCGGATGTCGACACGGTGGAAAGGGTCGCGGGGGTGGCCGATGATCTCCTCGTCGTCCTCGAGCCACTCGAAGGCGCGGAAATCCAGTACGACATAGCCTGCCAGATCCGGATCTTCGGGGCGGAAGGCGGCCCTGGGGGCGGTGGCCCCAGCCGTTACGACGTCGAGCTCCTCGCCGGCGGCGGTGTGCTTCCCGAAGCCGGTGCCGGGGTCGAACGACGTCGGGGCCAGGCCTTCCCGCACGGCGAACGGATGCTCCTCGACGGGCGCCGCCGGGAGTCCCGGAACGGCGAGGTCAGCCCGCAGTTCCTGCTCCGGCACGGCGAAGACCGGGGTGATCCGGCGCGGCTCCCAGATGAGGAACGCATTCAGGGTGTCGACGACGGTCTTCCCGGCGAGGCTGGCACGGATTCGCTTGGCGGTGGGTTCGTAGCGCAGCTGGGGAAAGGTCCCAAAGAGCACTTTGGATAGTCTCGTGGCCATGCTCCAAGAGTGGGCGCCGGCCAGCACGCCGTCAATGGGATTCCGCGGGAAGTGGGCGCGCGCCTCAGTCGGGCACGTGGAGGCCGTTGAACGCCATGGTGATAATGTCGTCGGCCAGCTTTTCCGGAGACAGTGAGCCGCCGGGCTTGTACCATTCGACGATCGAGTTGATGGTGCCGAAGAGCAGCCGGGTAACGGTGCGGGGGTCGATGTCCTGGCGGAGCGAGCCTTCGTCGCGGGCGGCCGAGATCAGGGCCGCGACTTTGTGGTCAAAGGTGCGCCGGCGGGCCATCGCATCCGTTTCGATCTCCGTGTTGCCGCGCAGGCGCAGCAGCAGGGTGACGAAGGGGAGCCGCTCCACGAGGACCGAGATGGTCTCCCGGAGGACAAACTCCAGCCGGGCCTCGGCGGTGCCGGACTGCGCCCGGGGCTGCTCCAGGACGGCTTCCAGGCCGCCCAGCGCCTGCTCGAGGGCGAGCTTGAGGAGATCACCCTTCGAGGGCACGTGGTGGTAGATCGCGGACTTGGAGATGCCCAGGTTCTCGGCGAGGATGCCCATGGATGTGGCGTCGTAGCCGTGACGGTTGAAGACGTCGACGGCGATCAGCAGTACCGACTGCTGGTCATAGCCGGGGCGGCCGCGCTTGGTGGTGGTTGCTGAGCTGGGCATACTCGCTAGTTTCTCACGATCAGGAGGTTAGCCGGCCCGGTCTGCCGGCCCAGGAGGGGCGGCAGGCCGGGCCGGGCATGATGCGGTCAGGCCTTGGGGCGCATGTCGTAGATCCGGCGGAGCTTGCCGTTGGAACGCTCCAGGGTGCCGGGCTCCACCACATCCACAGAGCAGGATGATCCGACATGGATTTTGATCTGCTGCTGCAGCACCTTCGCTGCCGCCGCGACGCCCTCGATGGTGACGGACTCCCGGCGTTCGATCTTGACGGTGAGCTGGTCCATGCGCTGGCCCTCGGGGCGGGTGAGTTCAAGCTGGAAGTGCGGGCTCAGTTCCGGGATCCGCAGGGCGATTTCCTCGATCTGCGACGGGAACAGGTTCACCCCGCGCAGGATGATCATGTCGTCGCTGCGGCCGGTGATGCGGCCCATGCGGCGGTGCGCCGGGCGGGCGGTGCCGGGCAGCAGGCGGGTGAGGTCCTTGGTGCGGTACCGGATGATCGGCAGTGCTTCCTTGGTGAGCGAGGTGAAGACCAGTTCGCCGTGTTCGCCGTCGCCCAGGACCACGGAGGGGTCGAAGGCATCGATGATTTCCGGCCGGAAGTGGTCCTCCCAGATGTGGCTGCCGTCCTGCGTCTCCACGGCTTCGCCGGCGACGCCGGGGCCCATGACCTCGGACAGGCCGTAGATATCGCAGGCCTTGATGTTCATCATGACCTCCAGCTCGTGGCGCATTTCCTCGGTCCACGGCTCGGCACCCAGGACGGCGTACTTGAGCGAGGTGGAGGCCGGGTCGATGCCCTGCTTGACCATGGCGTCGGCGATGGTCAGGAGGTAGGTCGGGGTAGCCAGGATGGCGTCCGGCTTGAAGTCCTGGATGAGGGTGATCTGGCGTTCGGTCTGGCCGCCGGAGATCGGGATGACAGTGCAGCCCAGCGCCTCGGCGCCGGCGTGGGCGCCCATACCGCCGGTGAACAGGCCGTAGCCGTATGCGTTGTGGACCTTCATGCCAGGGCGGACACCGGAGGCGCGCAGCGAGCGGGCCACGAGCTTGGCCCAGTCGGCGAGGTCCTTCTTGGTGTAACCCACCACCGTGGCGCGGCCGGTGGTGCCGGAGCTGGCGTGGATCCGCGCGACCTCGTTCTGCGGCACGGCGAACATGCCGAAGGGGTACTCCATGCGGAGGTCTTCCTTGGTGGTGAAGGGAAACTTTGCCAGGTCCGAGAGTTCGCGGAGGTCCGTGGGGTGGACGCCGGCCTCGTCGAACTTGCGCTTGTACAGGGGAACACGGGCGTAGGCGTAGGCCAGGGTGTGCTGGAGGCGGCCGAGCTGCAGTGCCTCGAGCTCGTCGCGGGACATCATTTCTTCGCGGTCCAGGACAGCATCACTGGTGGGGGCGACGGTTTCTTGGGTCATCTGGGGTTCCCTGTTTCTATTTCTTGGAGATGGTGCGGCTGCGGCCGCGGAACTCGGCGATGAGTTCGCCCGGGAGGGTGTCGGTGGGGAGTTCGCCCGGGAGCGTGGCTGCGGGAGCCGTGCCGGGAGGGGACGCTGCGGCCGGCGGGGTTCCGGGATCGGCGGCATAGATCTGAATGTCGTACAGGCCGCTGCGCCCGGTGCTGGCGCGGCGGTTGGCGACCGCGGTCAGGACCTGGCCGCGGAACGCCGGCTTGATGAAGTTGATGTCGACGCCGGAGGCCACAGTAATGTTGCCCTCGTCGGCCGGGCCCGGGCTGGCCGGGTTGCAGGCCAGCGCGAAGGCGGTGTCGCCGAAGGCGAAGATCATTCCGCCGTGGGCCATGCCGAAGCCGTTGAGCATTTCCTGCCGGAGCGCCATGCGGATCGTGGCGTGTCCGTCGTCCAGCGCCACTACTTCGATGCCCATCCACTCCGAGGCGTAGTCGCCTTTAAGGATGGGGTGGGTGTCACCGGAAATCGTCAGTTCAGCCATGCGTCATTGCCTCCAGCTTTATTTACCGAATGTTCATTAGGTAATCCCATTTGGGTGCCTTCTGTCAAGAGCTGGCGCGGTATTAAACTGTGGCCGGAGCCGGCGAAGCAGCCGGAAAACGGCCGGAAAGCGGGCGAAAATCACGCTGCAGGCGGGCTGTCCGGGAAGAGAAAGTAGGCTGGGAGTGAAGCAGCACCACTTCACAGCAAAGGGCGGGTCATGGCCAAAGGAATCTACGTCAGCGCGACTACACCGGGCTCCGGCAAATCACTTATAGCCCTGGGCCTGGCGGACACCCTGCACCGGCATGCGGACCGGATCGGCTTCTTCAAACCGGTGGTCAACGGCCAGGACGCCTCCTCGGACCCGATGGTGGCCCTGATGAAGACCCGCTTCGACCTCGACGACGACCGCTGCCGCGGCGGCCTCACCTTCGCCGAAGTCCGCAGCCTCCTCGCCGAGGGCAAACGCGAGGAAGTCGACTCCCGCTGCGTGGAGATCTTCGCCGAGATGGCCCGGCACTGCGACGTCGTGATCGTGGAGGGGACCGATCTGACCGGCCAGGACGCCGCCGTCGAATTCGATCTCAATGCCCGGCTCGCCAACAACCTTGCCGCCCCGGTGGTCGCCGTCGTCGGCGCGAAGGGCCGCACCGTTGCTGAAACCGCGGACGCCGTCGAGGTGGCCCGCAAGGAACTGCTCGCCGAACGCTGCGCGCTCCTGGCCATCATGGTCAACCGCGCGGACCCGGAAGATCTGGAGGCCATCGCCGCGGCGGTCCGGCCCGGCGCCTCCGGTCGCCCCGTGTACGTTTTGCCGGAGCTGGAGGCGATCGCCCGGCCCACCACCGGTGAGGTGGCCGCGGCCCTGGGGATCGGCCAGGTGGCCGGGCTGCCGGATCTGGAGCGCGATGTGCACTCGGTCAAGGTGGCCGCCATGAACGTGGCCAACTTCCTGCATGTGCTCGACGACGGCGCCCTGGTGATCGTTCCCGGCGACCGGGCCGACGTGCTGGTGGCCTGCCTCGCGTCATCGTTCTCGCCGGAGTTCCCGGTGCCCTCCGCGCTGATCCTGACCGGCGGACTGGCCCCGGACCCCACCATCTATTCCCTGCTGGCGCAGGCGCCGTTCCCGATCTTCGCCGCCCCGGACGATACCTACGTCACCGCCAAGCGGGTCTCCGAGGTGCGCAGCGAGATCTGGTCCGGACACCGCCGGAAGGTGGCCTCCGCCCTGGGTCTGTGGGCTAAGAGGGTGGATGAGGCGGAACTGCTGGAACGGCTGCACCTGCCGCGGCCGGAGCGGATGACGCCGCTGCGCTTCCTGCACGACCTGATCGAACGGGCCAGGTCCGAACGCCGGCACATCGTCCTGCCGGAGGGCACGGACGTGCGGATCCTGCGCGCCGCCGAAATCCTGCATCGCCGGGATGTCTGCGAGCTCACCGTGCTGGGCCGCGAGGCCGACGTCCGCGAACTCGCGGCCACGCAGGGCATCGACCTCAACGGCATCAACATCGTGGACCCGGCCACCTCGGAGCTGCGGCGGGGCTTTGCCCAGAAGTACGCGGAGCTGCGGGCGCACAAGGGCGTGGACCTGGCCAAGGCGCTGGAGGTCATGCAGGACGAGAGCTACTTCGGCACCATGATGGTCCAGCTCGGTGTGGTGGACGGCATGGTCTCCGGCGCCGCCCACACCACGGCCCACACCATCCGTCCGGCGCTGGAATTCGTCAAGACCCGCGACGGCGTCAAGATCGTCTCCTCGGTGTTCCTGATGCTGATGCCGGACCGGGTGCTGGTCTACGGCGACTGCGCCGTGAACCCGGAGCCCAATGTGGAGCAGCTCGCGGACATCGCGCTGGCGTCGGCGGAAACCGCAGCCCAGTTCGGCGTCGAGCCGCGGGTCGCGATGCTCTCCTATTCCACCGGCGGCTCCGGCGCCGGGCAGGCCGTGGACGCGGTCCGCCAGGCGACCGAGCTGGTGCGGTCACGCCGTCCGGACCTGGCGGTGGAAGGGCCTATCCAGTACGACGCCGCCGTCGACGCCGCGATCGCCGAGTCCAAGATGCCGGGCTCCTCCGTGGCCGGGCAGGCGACGGTCTTTATCTTCCCGGACCTTAACACCGGCAACAACACCTACAAGGCGGTCCAGCAGTCCTCCGGTGCGGTCGCCGTCGGACCCGTGCTGCAGGGGCTGCGCAAGCCGGTGAATGACCTCTCCCGCGGCTGCACGGTGGAGGACATCGTGAACACCGTCGCCATCACCGCGATCCAGGCCCAGTCCGCCGAAAAGCACTCCGGGTTGGCGCCCGCGGACGCCCCGTCCTCGGCTGCCCGTGCCTAGTCAGCTGTTTTCCGGCTTCGCCGGGCTGTCCGGATCTTCCTGCTGGGCGGGCTCATCGGACAGGCCGGCCGGTGTGAGATCCAGGTCTTCCAGATTCTCGGGGGCCTCGGGGGCTTCTCCGGTCTCGGCGGCCTTGGAGTTTCCCGTGTCGTCCAGGGCCGGGTTCGCGCCCTCGACGCCGGTGGGATCCGGCTTCCCTGACCCGCTGGCCGGCTCGGTGCCCTCCGGCTGGGTGCCCTCCGGCTCGGTGCCCTCCGGCTGGGTCGCTTCGTCAGTCATGGAAATCCCTTCGTGAATGGTCCAGTTGGTCAGCCGACTCTAGGCGCCCGCCGCGGCTTTCGCAACGGATTGGCGGCACTGTCCGCCCGGCAATTTATAGTGGTTCCCATGGAGCGCTCCGCCAGGCTCCGGCGTGATTCCAGTCCCGACGCGCCCTCCGGGGTCAGCGCCGAAGCCAAGGCCTAGGAGGCCCCATGCTCGTGCTCGTCATCAACGCAGGCTCGTCGTCGCTCAAGTACCAGGTCCGCGACGTCGAGGCCGGCAGTGTGCTCGCCGAAGGGCTGGTCGAGAAGATCGGGATGGGCAACGGCGGCGACGGTGACGGTGAAATCGAGGGCCCGCGGGACCACGCGGAGGCGCTGGAACAGGTCGACGCCGCCCTCCACCAGGCGCTGGGGGGCCGTGCCCTCGACGCCGTCGGGCACCGCGTGGTGCACGGCGGGGAACGCTTCGCCGAGCCGGTGCTGGTCAACAACGAGATCATCCGGGCGATCGAGCGGCTGAACCCGCTGGCGCCGCTACACAATCCCGCCGCCGTGCTGGGCCTCCGCGCGATCGCCAGGAAGTGGCCGGAACTGCCGCAGGTGGCCGTCTTCGACACCGCGTTCCACCGCACCCTTCCCGAGCATGCCTGGCGCTACGCGGTCCCGGACGAGCTCTACACCAACCACGGGATCCGCCGCTACGGCTTCCACGGCACCTCCCACGAGTACGTCGCGCACCGGGCCGCGGCCCTGCTGGACGTTCCGGTGGAGGAGTTCGACGCCGTGATCGCCCACCTGGGCAACGGCGCCTCCGTCACGGCAATCCGCGGCGGCGAGTCCGTGGACACCTCGATGGGCTTCACCCCGCTGGAGGGCCTTGTCATGGGCACCCGCTCGGGCGACCTGGACCCGTCCATCCTCGTCTTCCTCGGCCGGGCAGGCTGGTCCCCGGAGGACCTCGATTCGATGCTCAACCGCCAGTCCGGGCTCAAGGGCCTCGCCGGCAACAACGACATGCGTTCGGTGGTGGAGGCCGCGGAGGCCGGCGACGCCAAGGCAGCCATGGCACTCGCGGTTGCGTCCTACCGGCTCGCGAAGTACATCGGCGGCTACCATGTGGCGGTCGGCGGGGCGAAGGCCCTCGTCTTTACGGCCGGGATCGGCGAGAACTCGCACCAGTTCCGCACCCTCGTGGCGGATCGGCTGGGCGCCCTGGGCGTGCAGCTCGACGCCGGACTGAACCGTGAGCGGTCCAGGGAACCCCGGGTGGTTTCCACGCCGTCGTCGGCGATCCAGGTGCTCGTGGTACCCACCGACGAGGAACGTGCGATCGCCGAGGCCACGGCCGCCGTCGTGAATCACCCGTCAATTGCTCCGTAACCTTCCCAACTAGCTCGCAGCAGGGGCCGTTTTGAGCGCCCAGAACGGCCCCTGCTGCGACTCGGATGGGCGACGGGTAGCGTTGGGGGCATGAATCCCAGGCCCTTTCCTCCGCTGCCCATCCGCACCGAGCGGCTGGTGCTGCGCCGCTTCGAGGCCGCGGACCTGGACACCTTCCACGCCTACCAGTCGCTGCCGGAAACCGCGCGCTTCCTGCCGGGGGAGGCGAAGAGCTACACCAAGTCCATGGAGTCCGTGGGCAAGTACGCCAACTTCGTCTTCGAGAAGGAGGGCGACTGGGTCTGCCTGGCCATCGAGGCCGCGGAGGCCCCCGGGCTGCTCGGCGAGGTGGTGCTCAAGTGGCTTCCCGGCTGCGGACAAGGCGAGATCGGCTGGAGTCTGGCCCCGGCAGCGCGCGGCCGAGGCATCGGTACGGAAGCGGCCGCGGCCCTGCTGAAGCTCGGCTTCGAGGAGCTGGGCTTCCACCGGATCGACGCCAAGCTCGACGCACTCAACACGGCCTCCGCGGCATTGTGTGAACGCCTCGGCATGCGGCACGAGTCCATCCAGGTGGACAAGTGGCACTACAAGGGCCAGTGGGCCACCGAGGTGGTCTACGCCATCCTCGCGGACGAGTGGAAGTCCCGGCAGCCAGCCTAAGACTCGGCGATTCGCCAAAGATGGCCGCTATGGAGGTTCCCGGGCTCCGGCGCGACGCTCCCGCCCAGTTGCTTCCATTCGCACCTGGCCGCACCCGCGGAATCCCGCGGTTTCTGGTCGCTGAAACGGGACCCTGCGCCGAGTAACTGGGATGGAGCGTCGCCGCGGGACGAAAGGATGCAAGGACGAACACGGAAAGCCCGGCCACTGAGCATGCTCAGCGGCGGGGTTCGTGGTTGGGCCTGGGCAGATCCTTCGGGACATGGAAACCGATGATGCGGCCACGATGTCAATGATTCGCCAAGAATGGCCGCTATACGGGTCCCATAGCGGCCATCTTTGGCGAATGGGCCACCGCCCGGCGCGGGCGAGCCAGCCGGGACCATCGACTGCTCGGTGACTGCCCCCATAGGGGTTGAACATGGCTGTGACGGAGCCGTGCCCAGCCCCGCTACTTCAGCCCGGCCCCCGGCAGCAGCTCCGTGGCAGCCAGGGAATCGGCGACGAAGGCGTAGTCCCAGGCCCGTTCCTTCCACTGCACGTAGCGGCCGGAGGCGCCGCCGTGGCCGCCTTCCATCTCGATCTTCATGACGATCGGCTCGCTGCCGGTATTCAGCTCGCGCAGCTGCTGCACCCACTTGGCGGGCTCAACGTAGAGCACCCGCGTGTCATTAAACGAGGTCACAGCGGCAATCTTGGGGTACGCCACCTTCCGGACGTTTTCGTACGGTGTGTAGGACTTCATGTACGCGTAGACCGCCGGGTCTGTGATGGGATTTCCCCATTCCTCCCACTCCAGCGCGGAGAGCGGCAACTCGGGGTCCAGGATGGTGGTCAGGGCGTCCACGAACGGGACGGCCGCGACGATCGCCGCGTACTTTTCCGGCGCGAGGTTGGCGACGGCGCCCATCAGCAGGCCCCCGGCGGAACCGCCCATCGCCGCGATCCGGGCCGGGTCCACCCAGCCGGACTGCGCCAGCCAGTCGGTGGCCGCGATGAAGTCCGTGAAGGTGTTCTTCTTGTACAGCTTCTTTCCGGTGTCATACCAGTGCCGGCCCAGCTCGCCGCCGCCGCGGATGTGGGCGATCACGAACACGATGCCCCGGTCCAGCAGGGACAGGCGGGGGATGCCGAAGCCCGGATCCATGCTCAGCTCGTAGGAGCCGTAGCCGTACACCAGGCCCGCCGCCGCCGAGTCGCGCGCAACCGAAGCGTGCCGCAGCACGGACAGCGGGATCCGGGTCCCGTCCGCGGACACAGCCCATTCCCGGGTGGCCACGTAGTCGGACGGGGAGTAGCCGCCGAGCACCGGGCTTTCCTTGCGCAGCAGCAGTTCGCCCGCCGGAAGCTCCGCCGTCGGCAGCACAAAGTCGTAGACCCGCGACGGCGTGAAGTAGGAGGTGTAGCCCATCCGGATCAAGGGGGCCTCGTAGTCCGAGCCCGCGACGCCGGCGGTGTACAGCTCCTCGTCGAAGGCGGGCTCCACCGGCGCGCCCTGTTCCGGCGTTCCGAGCCCGGCCAGCGGCAGGACCTGGACACGTTCGATCGTGTCCTTGCGTACCGAGACCACCAGGTGCGTGGACGTAACGCCGGCGCCGTTGACCCGCACCTGATCGGAATGTTCGACGACGGTGGTCCAGTGCTGCTCGGCGAGCGGCTTGGCGAGTTCGGCCGGGTCCACAAGCGAGACCATGGAGTTGATGGCGTCCTTGTTGTGGCTCAGCAGGAGCCGTTCCTGCGGAGTTCCGGAGCCGTCATCGAGCAGGAAGGGCTCGGCCTCGTAGAGGATGCGCTCGTCGCGGGAGATTACGGTGCTGAGTCCGGCGTCGGGCGCGTCGAAGCGCAGCAGCCGGGTTTCGCTGAACTCCGAGCAGCCGATTCCCAGTACCAGGTGGCGCCGGTCGGCGGAGAGCTCGAAGCCCAGCCACATGGCGACGTCGTCCTCCTGGTAGATCACCTCGTCCGCGCTGACCGGGGTGCCCAGCAGGTGGGATTTCACCTGGTACGGGCGCCAGGAATCATCCACCACGGTGTAGAAGATCCGGCTGCCGTCGGGGGAGAAGGAGATGCCGTAGAAGACGTTCTCGATCACGTCCGGCAGGAGTTCCCCGGTGCGGAGATCCTTGATGCGCAGCGTGAACCGCTCGTCTCCGGCGTTGTCCACGGCGTAGGCGTAGAGGTTCCCGTCGATGGTCACGGCGGCGCCGCCGATGGCGAAGAAGGGCTTGCCCGTTGCCTCGAGGTTCCCGTCGAGCAGGATTTCCTCGCCCGGAATTGCAAGGCCGACCTCGACGGCGGGGGGAGTCCAGTCCGCCACGCGGTCCCCGGTGTCCCGGGCGCGGAGGCGGCACTGGATGCCGTATTCCTGGCCCTCGACCGAGCGGGTGTAGTACCACCAGCCGTCCTTGCGGTTGGGGACGGAGAGGTCCGTCTCCTGGGTGCGGCCCTTGATTTCCTGGAAGATGGCCTCGCGCAGCGGCTCCTGGTGGGCGGTCACCGTCTCCTGGTAGGCGTTTTCGGCCTCGAGCAGTTCAACGACTTCCGCCGATTCCCTGTTGCGCAGCCACTCGTAGTTGTCCTCGAACGAGTCGCCGTGGTGCGTGCGGACGGTGGGAACTTTCTTGGCGACGGGGGGCTGCGCGGGAGTCTGGGTCATGGCTCCAATCTACCGTCAGGCGCGCCGGCACAGGGTTCCGCGGCTGTGTCCCGGGGGCCTCAGTTCCCGTTTTGCAGGTTGTTGGCCGCCACGTAGTCCCCGAGCGTCCCCGAGCCGAGCGCTGCGGCCACCGCGGCGGTGGCGGCGGGGTCCTGCACGACGATCGACTGGCCGTCGCGGCTTGTGCCGGTGCCGGCCGTGGGAAGCGTGAAGAACACGCCGCTGCCGGGAGGGGTGCTGCGCAGGCTGAAGGCGAGCCGTTCCAGGGTTTCCAGGGTAAGTCCGGGATCCACCGTGACGTGCGGCAGTACCGTCGTGACCAGTTGCCGGGCCGTGGCGCGGTCCGCCAAAACGCCCTCAGTGGCCACCTTGGCCAGCACGGACTTCAGGAAGATCTGCTGGTTCCGGACACGCTGGTAGTCGCCGTCGGCGAAGGCTTTGCGCTCGCGGACGAAGTCCAGGGCCAGGGCACCGTTGAGCCGGTTCACGCCTGGCGCGAAGTAGTGCCGGGACTCAATGGTGCCGGTGAACGGCCGCGTCACGTCGACGTCAATTCCGCCGACGGCGTCCGTCAGGGCGGCAAAGCCTTCGAAGTCGACCATAACGGTGTGGTCGATGTGCGTACCGAACAGCGCCGCCACGGTCTGGGTCATGAGGGGTAGCCCGCCCACCTCAAGTCCGGCGTTGACCTTGGCCGCGCCGCGCCCCGGGACGTCCACCCACAGGTCCCGCATGATGGAGATGCCGTAGACGCTCTGCCGGTCCGCCGGGAGATGGATGAAGACCAGCGTGTCGCCGCGTTGGTCAGAGACGTTGCCGGCGGCTGCCTCCGCCCGCGCGTTCACACGGCTGTCGCTGCCCACCAGCAGGATATTGAGAGCGACGGCGGGGGGATCCGGCGTCGGCGTCGGGGTGGGGGCCGGCGTGGCGGGCGTGGTGGCCGGTGCCGGGGCGGTCGACGCGGCGGGAGCCGCGGTCTCGGCCTTCGGGCGGGACAGGACGTACGCTGCGGCCGCGACGGCGATCAGCAGCAGGGCAGCCACGACTGCCGCGATCACGGCACGACGGCGGCGCTTGCCAGCCGGCCCGCCGGGCCGCGGAGCTGGTGAATCTGTTCCTGCTGAATCCGGTGTGGTTCCCATGGGCGGACGCTACCACCCCGCGGCGCCGGCGGAAGGTAGGCGCAAGGTGCACGTCAGCTGTGGCGGCGGGCGAAGCGCAGGATGGTGAGGATGGCGGGGGCCAGCTCATCCTCCATCCGGTGGTACATTTCCTCGCCGCGGCGGTAGGGGTCCACGACGTCGTTGTCGGCTGCGTCCTGCGCCAGCGCGAGGTGCCGGACGGAGGCCGCCCGGGCCGGGAGGGCCCGCCAGAAGGCCGGGACGTCGGTTGGTGGTGGACTGTTGCCGTCCCGCTGCTCAAGGGCTTCGATCATCCGGGCGAACTCGCGGATGGTAAAAGTCCGCTTCAACAAAGAGGCATCCATCTGCATGACTTCCCCGCGGTGCGTAGCGGCCATCGCCAGGACCAGATCGGTATCCCGCAGCAACTGCTGGGTCAGCTGGCGCGCGGCAAAGCCGTCGGGGCTTCCGCCGTAAGTCCTGATCATGTCTGCCGACATCGGCTGGACAGGGTCGCCCACCATGGCCCGGGTGCCGGCGCTCCGCACCCGGAAGGCGCCGGGCCTGACTTGGTCGAGCCCGGTCTGAAGGAGCCGTTCGGCCACCGGCGAGCGGCAAATTTTTCCGGTACAGACGGTCAGAATACGAATGCTTGAGGACGAGTCCAAAAGCTCCTAATTTCCTTTGCCGAGTTCCTTGGCGGCCACGTAGTCACCGAGTCTATCTTCGGTAAGGGCGGCTTTTATCTCCTCGATGGCGGCCATGTCCGGCAGGACGATGGACTGACCATCCGGGGACCTTCCGACGCCGGCGGTGGGCAGGGTGAAGAAGACGGTGTCGCGGCTGCGGAGGTCCCGGAGGCTGAAGGCCAGGCGGCCCACCTCCATGGAGTCCAGGCCCGGCGCGACGCTGAGGTACGGGGAGACGGCGCTGAGAACCTTGGCGAGCGTGACCGGGTTTCCCAGCGTGCCGCCGTCGAACGTCTTGGCGATGACCGCCCGAAGATAGCTTTGCTGGTTGCGGACCCGCTGGTAATCGCCGTCGGCGAACGCATAGCGCTCGCGGACAAATGCCAGCCCCTCGGTGCCGTTGAGGGTGTTGAGCCCTTCGTTGAAAACATAGGTCTTGTCGCCGCGGACCGAGGTGAACGGGACCTTGACGTCCACCTCCACACCGCCCAGGGCATCGGTGAGTCCCTTGAAACCGGCGAAGTCGAGGCTGACCACGTGGTCGATCCGCTGCTGGAGCAGGGATTCCACCGTCTGGACCATCAGCGGGACGCCGCCGAAAGCGAGGGCGGCATTGATCTTGGCCTGGCCGTGGCCCGGAATGTCCACCCAGGTGTCCCGCATCAGCGAAACGCTGTAGACATGGGCGCGATCGGCGGGGATATGGAGCAGCATAAGGGTGTCGGCCCGCTGGTTCGACGCCGCACCGGCCGCGGCCTTGGCGGACGCCGCACCCTCGGCCTTGTCGCGGCTGTCGCTGCCCATCACCAGGATGTTCATCGGCTTCGGCACACCGGCGGGGGTGGCGGGGGCCTGGACCCGGGCTGCTTCCGGCGGGAAGGCTTCCTCGATCTTGGTGGTCTGGGTGTCGTAGATGGTGGCCAGGGAGAACAGATAGGCCCCCATGGAGCCGGGAACCAGCAGGATCATGATCAGCAGGGCTACCAGCAAGACCCGCCTGGACCGCGTCTTGCGGCGCGGCTGGACCCCAGTATCCAGCTGCGCGGGCGCCTTTACGGCCCCGTGCTGCGGTGCAGGTTCGCGGTCTACTTCGAATCGATTCGACATGCGGGTCCTTGGTATCGGTGCAGCTCCCGGCGCCGAACACCGGAAAGTGGAGTTCACTACCGGTGGCGGCGTGATCCAGACGATACCACCAAGGTCCCCGGCAGAACTGGAATTTCCCTGTGACTGGTGGCGGCATGGTGCTTGACGCATCTCCCGACTTCCGCATATCCTGAACGAACGGTCGGTAATTATTTATCGGAAATGCATAGGAGCAACCATGGCATCGCAGACCCTGCAGTCAGTGCCCGGAGAGCCAACATCGGCGCGGCACGGACAGAGCCCCCAAGACGTGGCCCGGCGTGACGCTGAAGGCCAGGCTTACTTCGACAAAGTCATGGCGGATGACTCGCGGATCGAGCCCCGCGACTGGATGCCCCCGGCATACCGCAAGACCCTGCTGCGCCAGGTCTCGCAGCACGCGCACTCGGAGATCATCGGCATGCAGCCGGAAGCGAACTGGATCTCCCGCGCCCCGAGCCTGAAGCGCAAGGCCATCCTGATGGCGAAGGTCCAGGACGAGGCCGGCCACGGCCTGTACCTGTACTCCGCAGCCGAGACCCTTGGCCAGCCGCGCGATGAGATGATGCAGGCCCTGATGGACGGCAAGGCAAAGTATTCCTCCATCTTCAACTATCCGGCCCGGACCTGGGCGGATATGGGAGCCATCGGCTGGATGGTCGACGGCGCCGCTATCGCCAACCAGGTGCCGCTCTGCCGCGCCTCCTTCGGCCCCTACGGCCGTGCCATGGTTCGCGTCTGCAAGGAAGAATCCTTCCACCAGCGCCAGGGCTTCGAGATCCTGCTTGAACTCTCCCACGGCACCCCGGAGCAGAAGGAGATGGCCCAAGATGCGGTCAACCGCTGGTACGCCCCGTCACTGATGATGTTCGGGCCGCCGGATGACGATTCACCCAACTCCAAGCAGTCCATGGCCTGGAACATCAAGCGTTTCAGCAACGACGAACTGCGCAACCGGTTCGTCGGCATGATGATGGAGCAGGTCAAGGTCCTGGAGCTCACGCTCCCGGACAAGGACATCCGTTTCAACGAAGAAACCAAAAAATGGGAGCACGGGCCCCTGGACTGGGATGAATTCCACGAAGTCCTGGCCGGCCGCGGACCCTGCAACGCCCAGCGCCTGGAAAGGCGCCGCGAAGCACACGCCGACGGCACCTGGGTGCGCGAAGCCGCCGCCGCGTACGCGGCCAAACAGAGCCGCAAGCGAGCAGAAAAGGAATCCGCAGCATGAACCCCAACGACGCCCCCGCCACAGCACACGCCGGTAACGTCTGGCCCATCTGGGAAGTGTTCGTCCGCTCCAGCCGCGGCCTGTCCCATGTCCACGCCGGATCCCTGCACGCGCCGGACGCCGTCATGGCACTGCGCAACGCCCGCGACCTGTACACCCGCCGCAACGAAGGCGTCTCCATCTGGGTTGTCCCGGCCGACGCCATCGCCTCGAGCGATCCCGATTCCAAGGGCTCCTTCTTCGAGTCGCCCCAGGGCAAGGACTACCGGCACGCCACGTATTACACCAAGAGCGAGGGCGTGAAGCACCTGTGAGCACAACACCTGAAGCCGCAGCGACGGCAGAAGAAGCAGAAGCGGATACCGGCGGCCACGGGGACATCTCCGTCGGCGTCAAGAGCTCCGGAAACAGCGGCGAGGCCACGGCCAGCGCCACCCGCATCACACCCGGCAACGCCCTCCGCCCCGAGGACATCGCCCTGGCCGTCAGCCGCGGCACCGCCAAGCCGAGCGAAGACGCCGCCGAGTTTGCCCTGCGCCTGGGCGATGACGCCCTGATCCTGGCGCAGCGCCTGGGTCACTGGATCTCCCGCGCACCGGAGCTGGAGGAGGACATCGCCCTCGGCAACATCGCCCTGGACCAGCTGGGCCACGCCCGGTCCTTCCTGAGCTACGCGGGTGGCCTCGACGGCCGGAGCGAGGATGACCTCGCGTACTTCCGACGCGAACCCGAGTTCCGCTCGGTGGAGATCTTCGAACTCCCCAATGGTGACTTCGCCGTCACCATCGCCCGCCAGTTCGTGGTGAGCTACTACCAGTTTGAGCTTTACAGCCGGCTGGCCGCCTCCACCGACGCCACCCTGGCCGGGATCGCCGCCAAGGCCGTCAAGGAGGTGGACTACCACCGCGACCACAGCGCCCAGTGGGTGCTCCGCCTGGCCCAGGGCACCGAAGAGTCCCGGGAGAAGATGATCCACGCCTTCAAGGTCATCTGGCCCTATGTGGATGAGCTGTTCCGCGATGACCAGCTCACCGCCCGCCTCAGCGAGTCCGGTGCCGCCGTCGAGCCTTCCAGCCTGCGCGCGGACTTCGACCGTCTGACCGGTGAAGTTCTCGCCGCGGCGGAACTGGAAGTTCCGAAGGTCCAGCCGGCCCCGGGCGGCGGACGCCAGGGGCTGCACTCCGAATACCTCGGATACATCCTGGCCGAAATGCAGGTGCTCGCCCGCGAGTACCCCGGAGCAAGCTGGTAGCCATGCCTGACACCGACGTAAGCCAGGGAACGGCCACCACGGCGTCCGAGCAGAAGGCCTGGGACATCGCGGCCACGGTCTGCGATCCGGAAATCCCCGTCCTCACGGTTGCGGATCTGGGGATCCTGCGGAACGTCCAGCTGTTCGACGACGGCGGGCAGGTTCCCGCCGTCCAGGTCACCATCACGCCCACTTACTCGGGTTGCCCTGCGATGGACGCCATCCGGGACGACCTCAAATCGGCGTTCGGGCGCGAAGGCTACCCGAACGTCCGGGTCGAGCTGGTGCTGTCCCCGGCGTGGACCACGGACTGGATGACGGAGTCCGGCAAGGCCAAGCTGCAGGAATACGGGATCGCCCCGCCCAGCGGCCACTCCAACGCAGTGCGGCACGCCGGACCGGTCCGGCTGTCCCTCGCCGTCAAATGCCCGCAGTGTTCATCGTTGAACACCAAGGAACTCACCCGCTTCGGTTCCACCTCCTGCAAGGCGCTGTATGTCTGCCAGGACTGCAAGGAACCGTTCGATTACTTCAAAGTTCTGTAAGGAAGCACCCATGCCTGTTGTCCGCCAGACTGCCGCTGAAACGGCCGCCGCCACCGGGCGCCGTCGTGCGTCCTTCCACACCCTGACCGTGGATGAGGTGCGCCGGCTCACCGACGACGCGATCGAGGTGACCTTCGGCGTGCCGAACGATCTCACCGGACAGTTCGATTACCTCCCGGGCCAGTACGTCGCCCTGCGCACCACGCTGCCGGACGAGAACGGCGAGCCGAAGGAGATCCGGCGCAGCTACTCGATCTGCGCCGAACCGCGAAGCTTCGCGGACGGCAGCAGCGAGATCCGCGTCGCCATCAAGAAGGACCTGGGCGGGCTGTTCTCCACCTGGGCCAACGCCGAGCTGAAGGCCGGGGATGTCCTGGACGTCATGAGCCCGATGGGCGCGTTCGTGTCCAAGCACGGCCGGGACGGCAAAGAGCAGAACCTGATGAACTCCATGAACCATCCGGAGGACCTGGCGGGGGATCCCGGCTCCTTCGTGGCAATCGCCGCCGGCTCCGGCATCACCCCGGTGATCGCGATTGCCCGCACCCTGCTGGCCGCCCACCCGGAAACGCGCTTCGACCTGGTCTACGCCAACAAGGCCGCCATGGATGTGATGTTCCTCGAGGAACTCGCGGACCTCAAGGACAAGTACCCCGCCCGGCTCGCGCTGCACCACGTGCTCTCCCGCGAACAGCGGATCGCCCCGCTGCTCAGCGGCCGGATCGACGCCGAGAAGCTCCAGGCCCTGCTGGGCACCGCCATCCACGCCGATGACATCGACGAATGGTTCCTCTGCGGGCCGTTCGAGCTCGTGCAGCTGTGCCGCGACACCCTGGCCGCCCGCGGCGTCAAGCCGGAGCATGTCCGCTTTGAGCTGTTCACCTCGGGCAAACCGGACCGCCCCGAGGGCAACGCCGGGCGTCCCGTCATCGTCGATGAGTCCCAGGCGACGTACAAGATCACCTTCAAGCTGGACGGGCTTCAGGGCGAGGTTGCCAGCCCCACCCACGCCCGCGAATCGATCCTCAATGCGGCCTTGCGGGTCCGCCCCGACGTGCCCTTCGCCTGTGCCGGCGGGGTCTGCGGGACCTGCCGCGCCAAGGTGGTCACCGGTGCCGTCACCATGGACGAGAACTACGCGCTGGAACAGGACGAACTGGACAAGGGCTACGTGCTGACCTGCCAGTCCCACCCGACCACGCCGGAAGTCACGGTCGACTTCGACGTCTAAGCAACGGTGGTCGAGCCTGCGCGAGACCCCTGACCCGCCCCGAACCTCTAGGAGCCCCATGATTTCCCTCTCCATCGCCCACGGCATCGCCGAGGTTGTACTCAACGCACCCCACAAGCTGAACTCGCTGGACGGGCAGGCCCTCAGGGATCTGGCACAGGCGTACGACGACGCCGCTGACGCCGCCTCACGCGGCGAAGTGCGGGCGCTGCTGCTCCGCGGTGAGGGCCGCGCCTTCTGTGCGGGCCGGGACATCGCCGGGGTCACCCCGGAGACGGATGACGTCCAGGCCTACCTGGGCGGGCTGCTGCAGCCGCTGCTGAAGAAAATGAGTGCCTTCCCGGCACCCACCTTCGCCGCGGCGCAGGGGGCCTG
This sequence comes from Pseudarthrobacter woesei, assembly GCF_055412745.1. Lineage (NCBI taxonomy): Bacteria > Bacillati > Actinomycetota > Actinomycetes > Micrococcales > Micrococcaceae > Pseudarthrobacter > Pseudarthrobacter woesei. The sequence continues at coordinate 376,258 of NZ_JBVAYU010000002.1, read as the reverse complement.
CCTCGGGGTGGGGCTCGGGCTGCTGCTGGCCACCGACGTCGTGTACGTGGCGGAGAATGCGAAGTTCGGTTCTCCGTTCGCCAACCTCGGCGCCACCCTCGATTCCGGCGGGCACTGGTACTTCACCGAACGCCTCGGCATGCACCGCACTCTGGACCTGATCTACACCGCCGAACTCATGAGCGGCACCGACGCCGTGGCGCAGGGACTCTTCAGCAGGGCCATGCCCGCGGCTGAACTCCTGGCGAACACCCGCACCATCGTGGCGAAGGCCGCCACGGGTGCCACCAGCGCGTTCAACGCCAGCAAGGAACTCGTGGCGCACATCCGGGACCAGCGTCTGGGCCTCTGGGAAGCCATGGAAGAGGAAAACGCCGAGCAGGCCCGCCTCTGCAAGACCGGGGACTATGCCGAGGGGTTCCGCGCCTTCCAGGAGAAGCGGAAACCGGTTTTCAAAGGCTAAGGGCCCTATTGGCGGGTCAAAAGAGACCACATTGTCTCGGTACTCGTCTTTTGTTGCTGCCATTCTCATTTCGAAGGGGCGCTTGTAGTGTTCGTCTATGACTTTGGGGAAACCAGTAACTAAAGCTGTCATTCCTGCCGCCGGACTGGGAACTCGCTTCCTGCCGGCCACCAAAGCGATGCCCAAGGAAATGCTGCCGGTGGTGGACCAGCCGGCCATTCAATATGTGGTGGAAGAAGCCGTCCGGGCCGGCCTGACCGATCTGCTGATGATCACCGGCCGGCAGAAGCGCGCGCTTGAGGACCACTTTGACCGCGAGCCCAGCCTGGAACGCACCCTGGAACTCAAGGGTGATCTGGACCGCCTCGAAGCCGTCCGGCATGCCTCCAGCCTCGGGCCGCTCTACTACGTCCGCCAGGGCGATCCAAAAGGCCTCGGCCACGCCGTCCTCTGCGCCCGGCAGCACATCGGCGACGAGCCCTTTGCGGTGCTGCTCGGTGATGACCTGATTGACGAACGCGACGAGCTCCTCAGCACCATGATTGAGGTACAGGCCCGGACCGGCGGCTCGGTCATCGCCCTCATCGAGGTGGACCCCGCCGAGATCAGCGCCTACGGCTGTGCCGACGTTTCCGTTGTGGATGGCCAGGACCATGTGCGGGTCAATTGCCTCGTGGAGAAGCCGGCCGCCGCCGATGCACCCTCCAACCTGGCCGTCATCGGCCGCTATGTGCTCCACCCGGCTGTCTTCGACGTGCTGGAAGAAACCCTGCCCGGCCGCGGCGGGGAAATCCAGCTGACGGACGCCCTGCAGACCCTTGCCACCTCCGGCTGCGAGGGCGGCGGCGTGTACGGCGTTGTGTTCAAGGGCCGCCGCTACGACACCGGCGACAAGCTGAGCTACCTCAAGGCGGTCATCTCGATCGCCTCGGAACGGGTGGAATTCGGCGAAGAACTCAGGGCCTGGATGAAGGCGTTCGTCAGCTAGGTTTTGCCAGGGCCTTCGCCAGCGGTGCCTTCGCCCCCACCAGGGCCTTCGGGGCCTCCATCAGCCACCACAGCGGACCCGAACGGATCCGCGTCCCAAGCCACACCGTGCCCAGCACAACGGGAACCGTTATCAGGGGCGGAAGCAGGGCATTGGAGATCTGCAGGTCTGACTGGAGGACATGGATGAACCCGGTGATCTTCACCAGGGCGCTGATCAGCGAGATCAGGAAGATGTGGAAGATGTAGACGGGCAGGGTCTGGCTGCCCAGTCTCTGGAGAAGGCCGGGAACCAGCGAATCCATCCGGACCAGGGCCACCAGCTGGGCCACGGCGTAGAGCGCCACGCAGGACAGCAGTACCCTCAGTTCGAGGTCCAGGTCGAAGAAGAACAATGCCAGGCTCAGGATGACGTAGGCGGCTCCCGCGAGGGCCAGCTTCACGTGTGTTGCCGCGGCCATGACCTCGTCCCACAGCTTCCTGCCGTGGACTCCCAGGTAGAACCAGACGAAGTGGGTGGCCATCGAGGGGAGTTTGGAGGCATCCATCGGTGCCGACAGGATGGGCTCTGCGACGTCGTGCAGGAGGGGTGAGAGCGTGCTGAGGATCCCCAGTGGTATCAGGGCGTAGGCGCTGTACCCGCGGAGAGCCCGGATCATCAGCCAGGAGGCCAGGAAGAAGACCGGCAGCGCATAGAGGTACCAGAACGACGTCGGCAGCACCAGGCTGAGGATGATGTCACCCGGCGTCGGGGCCGGGGCCCCGTTCCGCGAAAGGGGCAGCCACAGCCTGGTCAGGAAGAGGAACGTCCAGATGGCGTAGACGTAGTAGAGGCCGATGGTCCGTCCTCTGGAGTGGCCCAGGCCCTTGGCCAGGGCGCTTACGCTCAGAAGCCCGGAGATGAAGAAGAACAGCGGCATCCTGAGCGGGCTCAGCGCCTCGCTGACGGGCCACCAGAATCCTTCGAAGTCATCCTGGATATTGACCTGTGTTTCCATGAACAGTGCTGAGTGGAAGAGCACCACCAGCACCATGCAGAGGCCCTTGGAGAAGTCGACCCACTGGAGCTTCACTTTTCGCGGCGCGTCGTCAACAGGCATGCTGGTCCCCCAATGCCGCCGATCGCCCCGTGGCTGGATGTTCGACCCGATCAGGAATCAGGGTCCGAGACTCGCCAACGAAGCCGGCGGCGCTGAAAGCCCTGCTTCATGAGCCGCGGCCGCCTGAGCCGTCAGCCTACGGGATGGGGGTAGCCGCGTCCAGAGTAGTGGCGGCCGGAAAAATCCAAGTAGTCAACGCGTATCCAGGTCCTCAAAAACTAGGAACGTCTGCGTGTCCAGCACCCCAGGCATGGACTGGAGCTGGTCGAAGATCACCCGGCGCAGGTCGATGTTGTCCACGGCGCGCACCAGCAGGATAACGTCGAAGTCCCCGCCCACCAGGGCGATGTGGTGCACCTCCGGGATGGCGCGCAGCAATTCGCGCAGTTCCCGCCACGAGTGCTGGCGCACCTTGAGCGTCACGTACGCGGATGACTTCAGGCCGGCCTTGATGGGGTCCACGAGGGCCGTGAACTTGGTGAGGACACCCTCGCCGGTCAGCCGGGAAATACGGGTATAGGCGTGGGCGCGGGAGATGTGCACGTTTTCGGCCACCTGGGTGACGGACATCCGGCCGTCCCGGGTCAGCTCCGCAATGATGTTCCGGTCCACATCATCCAGCGGCACCGCCGCCTGGTCCGCCTCGGCCTCTGCCATTTGTCCACAACCCCTGCCAGTAATCCAGCTCACATTTACGATTTGTCTTCCAGAATAGGCCAAAATTCTGGACTTCTCCACGATTTCGCCCAGAGGTGGATACGAAACATCGTCCGGCACCATACTTGGAGGGAATAGTGGCTACAGAAGGACGGACCAATGACGATCTCCGCAGACCACACTGCGCAGCACCCGGCAGCAAATGACGCAGCCAGCGAGGCCGTGCGGAAGTTCGGCATCACGGTGGAGGACTACATGCTGCCCGCACGGCACCAGATCCAGATGGTGGGGCCGGACGGCGCCTTAAACCCGCACACCGAGCAGGGCACCCAGCCCGGCCACGAGTACAGCGTCCCCGGCGATGACGAACTCATGGCAGCCTACGAGCAACTCGTCATCGGGCGCCGCGTCAATGACCAGAACTCCGCGCTGGTCCGGCAGGGCCGGATGGCCGTCTACCCCTCCAGCCACGGCCAGGAAGCCTGCCAGGTGGCCGCCGCCCTCTGCCTGTCCGAGGGCGACTGGATGTTCCCCACCTACCGCGACTCCGTGGCCGTGATGGCCCGCGGTGTCGACCCCGTCCAGACCATGACACTCTTCCGCGGCGACTGGCACGGCGGCTACGACCCCACCAAGCACAAGGTCGGCACCCAATGCACCCCGCTGACCACGCAGCTCCTGCACGGCGTCGGCGTGGCCCACGCCGCTAAGCTGCGCGGCGAGGACACGGTCGTCCTGGCGATGTGCGGCGACGGCGCCACCAGCGAAGGTGACTTCCACGAGGCCCTGAACTTCGCCGCCGTCTTCCACCTGCCCGTGGTCTTCTTCGTCCAGAACAACCAGTACGCCATTTCGGTCCCGCTGGCCCACCAATCCGTCGCGCCGTCCCTAGCCCACAAGGCCGTGGGCTACGGCATGGCCGGTGAGCGCGTGGACGGCAACGACATCGTCGCCCTGCTCGCCGTGCTGGGCCGCGCCGTGACGCTCGCCCGCGAAGGCTCCGGCCCCCTCCTGGTTGAAGCCCACACCTACCGTATGCAGGCCCACACCAACGCAGACGACGCCACCCGCTACCGCCAGGACAGCGAAGTGGCCGAATGGGTGGCCAAGGACCCGCTGAGCCGGATGAAGGCCTATCTCACGGACCGCGGACTGCTCGACGACGGCCACTCCGCCGCGATTGCCGAAAAAGCCGAGGCCGTAGCCGCACAGCTGCGCGAAGGCCTCAGCGAGGACGTCCCCGTCGATCCGCAGGACCTCTTCAAATACGTCTTTTCCACCCCCACTCCGCAGCTGAAGGAACAGTCCGCCATGCTCGCCGACGAACTCGCCCGGGAAGAGGCTGCGAAATGAGCCCCACCATCACCACCTCCTCTGAGGCGAACGGCAACGTCAGCGCAGCCACCGCCCGTGCGGCCGCCACGGCCGCAGCTAGGTCGGAGCAGACCGGCCCGCAGACCATCACGCTGGCCAAGGCCCTGAACACCGCCATGGCCGACGCCATGCACGCGGACCCCTCGGTCCTGGTCTTCGGAGAGGACGTCGGCATGCTCGGCGGCGTCTTCCGGATCACCGACGGGCTCACCAAGACCTTTGGGAAGAGCCGCTGCTTCGACACCCCGCTCGCCGAGTCCGGCATCGTTGGCATGGCCGTGGGCATGGCCATGAACGGCATGCGGCCGGTCATCGAAATGCAGTTCGACGCGTTCGCCTACCCGGCCTTCGAACAGATCGTCAGCCACGTCGCCAAGATGCACAACCGCACCAAAGGCGCCGTGAAACTGCCGATGGTCATCCGGGTCCCGTACGCCGGCGGCATCGGGGGAGTGGAGCACCACTGCGACTCCTCCGAGGCCTACTACGCCCACACCGCCGGCCTGAAGGTCTTCGCCCCGGCCACTGTGGCGGACGGCTACCGGATGCTCCGTGAAGCCATCGATTCCAACGATCCCGTGATGTTCATGGAGCCCAAGAAGCTCTACTGGTCCAAGGACCAGGTGGACCTGGACGCGCTGCGCGCCGAACACGCCGCCAACACCGAACGCGGCACCTCCTCCGAGGGACGGGCCGCCGTCGCCCGCCCCGGCACCGACGCCACCCTGATCGCCTACGGACCCTCCGTCCCTACGGCGCTCGCCGCCGCCGCCGCGGCCGCCGAGGAAGGCCGCTCGCTCGAAGTGATCGACGTCCGCTCGATCGTGCCGTTCGACGACGAGACCGTCTGCGCCTCGGTCCGCAAGACCGGCCGCGCCGTGGTCATCGCCGAGGCCCACGGCTTCGCCTCCGTCTCCTCCGAGATCGTGGCCCGGGTCCAGGAACGCTGTTTCCACTACCTCGCCGCCCCGATCCGCCGCGTCACGGGCTTCGACGTACCGTACCCGGCGCCGAAGCTCGAGCACTACTACCTGCCCGGCGTGGACCGAATCCTCGACGCCGTTGACGACCTCCAGTGGGAGAACTGACCATGAGCGAACCGAAAGTCTTCCTCCTTCCGGACCTTGGTGAAGGACTGACCGAAGCCGAACTCGTGCACTGGCTCGTGGCCGTGGGTGACGAGATCCGTGTGGACCAGCCGATCGCCGAGGTGGAGACCGCCAAGTCCATGGTGGAGGTGCCGTCGCCGTACGCCGGGACCGTCGCCGTGCTGCACGGCGAGCCCGGCCAGACGCTCGACGTCGGCAAGCCGCTGATTTCTGTGACGCCGGTTGGGGCGGCCGCTTCGCCGGCAGCCGCCAGTGGGGCCGCCGCGGATGATGCCGCTGACTCGCCGGCTGCTGTTGCGGCCGAGATTTACCGTGAGGAAGAAAAGGCCGGGTCCGGGAATGTCCTAATCGGGTACGGGACTCCGGGCGGGCATGGTGTTGCGCGGCGGACGCGGGCTCCTAAACGGGCCGCGATGGCTGAGCCTGTCAGTGAGGTATCTGCTGCCGTGAAGGCTGCCGACGACCTGGTGCTGCTGCGGACCCGGGTGCCGGGGAAGCTGGGCGCTGTTATTTCTCCGCTGGTCCGCCGGATGGCGCGCGATCATGGAGTTGATTTGGGGGAACTCCAGGGATCAGGGGCCAGCGGGCTCATCATGCGCCGCGACGTCGAGGCGTTCATCAAGCCGGCTCCGGCGGTTGAGCCTGTCGAATCCAGGCCGATCGATTCCGCCGCGGGTTCGACGGTGTCGACAAGCGCAGCCACCGGAACCAGCGGTGACACCGATGCCCGCACCGGGCTGGGGATCTCCGGACGCACGGCCGTCCGCGGTGTACGGAAGGCTGTTGCTGCGAACATGGCGCGCAGCCGGTCGGAGATCCCCGAAGCCACCGTCTGGGTGGACGTCGATGCCACGGCCCTCGTGGAGATGCGCGCAGCGCTGAAACAGGCTGACCCGAACAACACCCCGGGGCTCCTGGCCTTCATCGCACGCTTCGTCACGGCCGGGTTGAAGAAGTACCCGGAGCTGAACACACGGATCGTCACCACCGAGGACGCAGCCGGCGGAGCGACACAGGAGATTGTGGCCTTCGACGGCGTCAACCTCGGCTTCGCGGCCCAGACCGACCGCGGGCTCATGGTGCCGTCGGTGCGCAACGCGGACAAGCTCAGCGCCCGCCAACTGGACGCCGAGATCCGCCGGCTCACCGCCGTCGTCCGCGACGGCAAGGCCAGCCCCGCGGAACTGGGCAGCGGCACCTTTACGCTGAACAACTACGGTGTCTTCGGCGTCGACGGCTCCGCCGCGATCATCAACCACCCCGAAGTCGGAATCCTCGGCGTCGGGCGGATCATCGACAAACCCTGGGTGGTCAACGGCGAGCTCGCGGTCCGCAAGGTCACCGAACTGACGCTCACCTTCGACCACCGGGTGTGTGACGGCGGGGCCGCGGGTGGGTTCCTGCGCTTCGTGGCTGACGCGATCGAAAATCCGGGGTCTGTCCTGGCTGACCTGTGAGTCTGGGCGGCGCAGCATCGCGCCTGCGTCAAGCCGTATTTTCTCGGCCCTGAGCACCGGCTGGCTGCTCCTGGCGCCCGGCAGCCACAAATTCCGGGCGCTCCGGGCGGCCCACGGTTTCGTGCCCGCGACGGTGTTTACTGCCAGCCTCCGGTCAGCTCCGGTGGGTACAATCGAGGGCAGAACATCGCACCAACGACGGCGGAACAGTGCCGGAACACGGAGATTTAATGTCACGATGGCTCGAGGTTGGCCCGGACAACTACGTCCTGACAACCCAAGGTTCCCTGCTCAACACCGGCCTGGTGGTCGGTACCGAACGCGCCATGGTGATCGACACCGGCGGCGGACCCCGGCAGGGACGCGAGATCCTGGACGCCGTACGCGAAAAGACTGACTTGCCGATCGTCGTCGTCAACACCCATGCCCACTATGACCACTTCTTCGGCAACGCCGTGTTCGCCGACGACGGCGTCACCGAATTCTGGGCGCATGAGAACTGCGCGGCCGAAATCGAAGAAAATGGTGACAGCCAGCGCCGCCTCGTGACGGCACTCGAGCCCGAGATGGCGGCCGGTATAGGCAGCAACATCGAACTCGTGGTGCCGAACGCGATCGTGAAGGACCAGCCGGTCCTGGTGGACCTCGGCGGCCAAAGCGCCACGCTCTTCTACCTCGGCCACGGTCACACCGACGGGGACCTCCTCGTCGGGACGGCCACCACCCTCTACGCCGGTGACCTCGTGGAACAGGGCTCGCATCCGTCCTTCGAGGATTCCTACCCCGAGGACTGGGCCAACGCCCTCCGTCACCTCTCGGCGCTGCGCCACCGCTACGAATTCCTGATTCCCGGGCATGGGGAACCCTGCAGCGACCAGTTCGTCAAGACCATGGCCAACACCATGACCACGGCTGTCCGGCAAGCCACCCAGGCGACGCGGGAGACCCCGGATGACGCCACGAAGGCCATCCCGATCCTGCCCTACGGCCCGGAACAATCCCGCTGGTTCATCAAGCGGCTGCAGGAGACCCGGGCGCACCGCTGAGGCCTGCGGAAAAGCTGCGCAAGAGCTGCGGTAGCGCCCGGCCCGCCGAATGGACAATGCCGGTTGTCTCTCAGTCACCTCCACAAGGGCCCCGTTCCAGGGGTCACACTCGCTAGCGACCAACATGCCCGGAGGGTGGGGATCCCGAGGCGCGTCAACGATGTCGCTGCTCCCAGGAGGTCTCACCTGTGACGTTGCCCGGCTATGTGCTTGCGTTGTGCGTTCTGTTGGGAAGCCTCGTGCTTCTCGCGGCAGTTTTCTACACGGTGCTTCGCTTCAAACGCAAAAAGCAGGCGTCCGCCCCTGCAAATCCCGCCCCGACAAACCAGGTGTTGTAACTGTGCCCTACTTCGACATCAACCCTCACCGCACCAAGCCCAAATGGCGGGCCTACGTGGGCCTGGGGATCCTGGCCGTGGCGGCCGCCTGCGCCGTCTATCTGGTGCTGTCACGCTTCTAGCGGTATGTCTCAGGTTTGCCTGACGGTTGGGAACTTTTGGCAACGACCGGCCGGGTGCTTTTCCGCCCGGCCATGGTGGTAGCCGTGCCGGAGCGGGTACAACTGAATGATGACCACCTCACCCCTAGTGCTCGGCCCCATGATGCGGTACGTCGATGAGACCTCGGCCAGTATCTGGGTGGAGACCCGGACTCAAGCGCGGGTCTCGGTCCGGGCCGGAGGCCGAGACTGGGTGGGACGGACATTCGCGGTGCACGGGCATCACTATGCGCTGGTGGAGTTAGACGGACTGGAGCCTGGAACGGTCACGCCCTACACCCTTGCGGTCAACGGATCGCAGGTTTGGCCCGACCCCGCGTCCGGGTTCCCGCCGTCGATGATCCCCACGCTGAAGCCCGGCAAACCGCTGCGGATGGCTTTCGGCTCCTGCCGCACCAGTGTCCCGCACGATGAAACGGGCAACCGGACCCACGGCGTCGACGCCCTGCGTGCCTACGCGCTGCGGATGGCCTCAAACAACGACCAGGCCTGGCCGGATCTGTTGTCCTTCCTCGGGGACCAGGTGTACGCCGACTTAACCAGCGAGCAGATGCAGCAGTTCATCCGCACCCGCCGGGACATCAACGAGCCGCCGGGCGAGGAGCTTAAGGACTACGAGGAGTACGCCCACCTCTACTCCCTGGCCTGGTCGGACCCCGCGAACAGGTGGCTGCTGTCCACCTTGCCCAGCGCCATGATCTTTGACGACCATGACATCCGCGACGACTGGAACTCCTCGCTGACCTGGAAAAAGGGCATGGAGGTTACCTCCTGGTGGCGTGAACGGATCGTCGCGGGACTGGCCTCGTACTGGGTCTACCAGCATCTGGGGAACCTCTCACCGCGGGAACGCGCCGAGGATCCCATCTGGCAGCGGATCGCCCGGCACACCGGCGAGACGGAGCCGGACCTGACCGCGGATCTGGATAGCTTCGCGGAACGGGCGGACCAGGACCCGACATCCTACCGGTGGAGCTTCTGCAGGGACTTCGGGGACACCCGGCTGATCGTGATCGATTCCCGCGCCGCCCGGAACCTGGCGCCGGCAAACCGCTCCCTGCTGGACGAAGCGGAAATGGCCTGGCTCGACGGCCGGATGCGCGGCGGTTTCCGACACCTGCTGCTGGCAACGTCGCTGCCTTTCCTGCTGCCCATGGGCCTGCACCACGTCGAGGCCTGGGATGAGGCCGTGTCCGAAGGTGCCTGGGGGAAACTGGCCGCCAGGGCCGCGGAGAAGCTGCGCCAGTCGCTGGACCTGGAACACTGGGGCGCCTTCCAGCAGAGTTTCCAGAAAGTGGCGGCCATGGCGGCCGACGTCGCCGACGGCAAACGTGGCCCGGCGCCGGAAACCGTCACGTTCCTCTCCGGAGACGTCCACTTCTCCTACGTTGCGGAGGTGGAACGCTCCTCGGGCAGCCGGATCGTGCAGGCAGTCTGCTCCCCGATCCGCAACCCGCTGCCGCGGATTATGAGGTCGTTTTCGGCCGTCCTGTCCTACGGCCTGGGCGCGGCTGCAGGTTCCCTGGCCGCCCGCTCCGCGAAGGTTCCGGATCCGCCGTTCCGCTGGACCGGCCTCCGGGGGCCGTGGTTCGACAACAACCTGGCCTTCCTCGAGGTGGCGCCGGAGGGACTGAAACTCTGGTGGCAGGCGGGCGTGGTGAACCACGGTAACCATCTTCACCCGGGTCTGGAACGGGTCGCCTCCGTCATCCTCGCTCCCCGGGGCGCGTTCAAACCCGGCGTGAGCCCCGACTCAGCAGAGCCGAAGAAGGAATAGCAGCCGCCTCCGGAGGTCTTCACTCTGCGCGCCGCGGGCCAGTCGAATCGGCGGCCGGATCCGCCCGCGTTTCCGCGTGCTGGTCGGCCAACGGCGGTGCCTGCGCCTAGAATTGCTGTTTGGACCATTTCAAACGAGCACCGCAGCGGCCCTCGCTGTGACTCCTAGGGGAACAAACATGCCCGAACCGGTGGACAACAACACAGCCGACGCTGCCGTCGAGGCAGAACAACCGGAACTCCTGCGCCGGCGCGACCGCCGCCGCAGCGAGGACACCGACGCCCGGACAGGAACTATGCCGATCATCAGTCCCGAGGACATCGACAACCACACGCCGCGTTCGGTGCGTAGCGGTTCCTGGGCCGAGGCGGCCGCCGCGGCGGACGCCCCCGCGGCGCCGGGCCGCTCCCCGCTGGACGTACCTCCCATCGAGTCAATCCCGCCGCTTCCCCCGCGTGCGGCCGTGCCCGCGGCCCCGGAGACCGCGCCCTCCGTGCCGGCCCTGCCCTCCCGGTCCACACGCTCGGCCAGCCGTGCAGCAGCCCTGGCCGCCCCGGCTCCTGACTTCATCAGCTCGCCCGGCCTCTTTGTCCGGGAGCAGAAGCCCCGGCCGGTGGGCGGCCTCCGCGGCGCGCTGTTCACGATGACCGGCGGAGGGCTGAACCTTGGCCCCAGCGCCCGGCAGCGCGAGGAAGACGAACTCGCCCGGCGCATCTCGCGCCAGCTCCAGGGCAGCTACAACACCGCGGTGCTGAGCCTCAAGGGTGGCATCGGCAAAACGTCCACCACGGTGGGCGTCGGACTGACGCTGGCGGAATTCCGTGGTGATCCGCCGTGCGCGATTGACGCGAACCCGGACTCCGGCGACCTCGTGGAGCGCGCCCTCGGCGAGGGCATCTACCAGCAGCAGAGCCCGCGGACCATCACGGATCTGCTGCAGAACGTCGAATCCGTGGATTCCCTTACCGCCCTGGCCCGGTACATGCACCACGCCGGCCGGCTCCACCTGATCGCCGGCGAGCAGGATCCCGAGGTCTCGGACTCCCTGACGGCCGAGGAGTACCTGCGGATCCGCAAACTCATCTCCGGCTACTACTCCGTGGCCCTCACGGACTGCGGGACAGGCGTCACGCACAACGCCATGAGCGGCATCCTGCAGTCCGCGGACAACCTGATCATCGCGGCAGGCTACGCTGTCAGCGGCGCCAAGCGGGCCCGCAGCACCCTGCACTGGCTGGCCGGGCACGGTTATGAGGAACTGGCCCGCAACGCGATCGTGGTCATCACCGACAAGGACGAGGTTTCCTCGCGGGTGGATAAGGACGCGATCGAGGACCACCTCTCCGGCATCTGCCGGCAGCTGATCGCCGTCCCGCATGACCGCGGTGTGGCCGACGGCGACTTGGTCACCCTGGACGTGCTCCGCCCCGAAACGCGCCGCGCGTACCGGGAAATCGCAGCCGCGATCGTGGACGGGTACGTCTAGGCGCTCCCACCTGGCCGGGCCCTAGGATGAAGGGGATGACCACCACACGCCCCGCACCGTTCAGCCTGCGCAGCATCGCCGTCCCCGCCTTCGGGCCGGCCCTGCTGTTCAGCATCGGTGAGGGCGCGATCCTCCCGGTGGTGGCCCTGTCCGCCCGTGACCTGGGCGCCTCGGTGGCCGTCGCCGCCCTGGTGGTGACGCTGATCGGGCTCGGCTCCTGGCTCTTCAACCTCCCCGCCTCGCTCATCACGCTGAAGTTCGGCGAACGCTGGGCGATCGTCGGGGCCGCCGCCGCCAGCGCCATCGCCCTGGCCGCCGCGGCGGTATCCCCGATGATCCCGGCCGGACTCTGGCTGCTTGCCCTGGCGATGCTGGTCGTCGGCATGGCTGCCAGCGTCTTCAGCCTCGCGCGGCAAAAGTACCTGACCGAGGCCGTCCCGGTGATCCTCAGGGCCCGGGCGCTGTCCACCCTCGGCGGGGTCAACCGGATCGGCATCTTTATGGGCCCCTTCATCGGTGCCGCCGTGATGCAGTTCGCCGGCATCACGGGCGCCTACTGGACCGGCGTCGTCGCGATGGTTGCCGCCGCGGCCCTCTCCGTGACCATCCCGGACCTCGTCGCGAAGCCCGCATCGGCGGACGGTGTTCCGGTGCGGCAGGCGACGCTGCGCAGCGTCGCCGTCTCCCACGCCGGGGTGTTCCTGTCCGTCGGGGTGGGGGTGCTGCTGCTAAGTGCGCTGCGCTCCTCCCGCCAGGTGGTGATCCCGCTCTGGGCCGAGCATCTGGGGATGGACGCCACCCAGGCGTCGCTGATTTACGGGCTTTCCGGGGCAATCGACATGCTGGTGTTCTATCCTGCCGGCAGGCTGATGGACCGCAAGGGCAGGCAGTGGGTGGCGGTGCCGTCCACCCTCATCATGGGAACGGCCATGCTGCTCATCCCGCTCAGCACCGGCTTTGTGGGCCTGCTGCTCGCCGCGCTCCTGATCGGCTTCGGCAACGGCATCAGCTCCGGCCTGAACATGACCCTCGGCGCCGACTTTTCGCCCGACAACGGCCGCGGCCAGTTCCTGGGGATCTGGCGGTTCATGGCCGACGCCGGCGCGACCGGCGGTCCGGTGCTGCTCTCCGGTGTGACCGCCGTGGCCTCGCTCGGGGCCGGAGTGGGAGCCACCGGCGTTCTCGGCTTCGCTGCCGCCGCCGTCTTCGCCGTCACCATTCCCCGGCTCAAACACCGCCGGAACTACTGACCGCCTCGGCCGCTCCAGCCGTGGCGCGCTCCGCCGTCGCCGAGTACCCAACTGGCTCGCAGCAGGGGCCGTTCTGGGCGCCCAAAACGGCCCCTGCTGCCAGTCACTTGGGCGGGCCGGACGCAAGCGGTGGCTCCACGGCGCGGCTCAGTGCGGCGGGTCAAGGGCGCGGCTCCACGGCGCGGCTCAGCGCGGCGCGGGTCAGCGGCGCGGCGCGCTCCGCCGTCGTGCCGCATGCCCGAACAGCCAGATGCCGGCCACCGTGGCGAGGTAGCCGGCGATGACGATCAGCGAAGTTCCGGCCCAGAAGTAGTTAGTGGTGCTGCCTTCCTGGCCCGGTCCGGGCGCGATCTTCAGCAGCGAGTAGCCGGCCACCCCGGCCGAGGCGAGCCCCGCGAGCACCGGAAGCGCAAGCCACAGCCGTGACGCCGCCCAGTGCTCCCCGTAGCCGTCCCAGGTGTTCCAGCGCGGTCCCGTGCCGATGATCAGCCACCCGGCCGGGAGCATAAACGCCGCCACCACGAGGATGGCCGCGACCACGTCGGCGGGGCGGTGCCACTGGTTGATGAGGGTGGACAGCCCGGTGGCGACGGTGAAACTGCCGCCGAGGAAACCGGCCAGCGGCCGCCACCGCGGCGAAACCATCAGGAACACGGCGGCCGCGGCGGACGCCGCCATCGTGGTGTGCCCGGAGGGCAGGGAATTCAGCTCCAGCGTCTCGATCCCGCGGTACGGCCGGACCGGGACCAGATCCTTGATGAGCTGCGTCGCCAGATTGGCGCCCACACAGGCTGCAATGGCGATCCCGGCCGCCACCCAGCGCCGCCGCATCACCGTGACGAAGAGGACCACCACGCTGGCGATCAGCACCGACAGGGCGGGCAGCCAGTCCAGGAGCTTGTTGGCGGCCTTGCCGGCCGTGCCGTGAATCTCGACAGCTTCGACCAGCGCCGATTCGTCGATGAACTGGCCCGTGGTGGTGCGGACAAAGTAGTAGTACGTTGCGGCGAGCGCGGCCAGGCAGGCGAGGGTGGCCAGCAGGAACAGCAGCCCGGTTCCCTTGCCGGCAATGACGCCGTGGTTCTTGCCCGGGGCGCCCTCCGGGCGTGGTGCGGCGCTGTCCGGGCGTGCCGCGGCACGGCGTTGCTGCGTCTGCCGGTACTCCGCCGACGGGTGCCTGCTGGTGCGCTCCTGCCGAAAACTCATCGCTATCAGGTTCCCACAGAACTCTGCGAACCGCCTGAGCGGCGGGGGTAGGGTGTGGCCATGGACACCGTGGCCAATCATCCGGACCCCGCCTTCCCCCGCTTCCATCCCCGGCCGGCGAAGGGATGGATCAACGATCCCAACGGCGTCAGCTACGTGGACGGCCGCTACCACGTGTTCTTCCAGTACAACCCGGACTCTGCGCGGCACCACCGGATCTGCTGGGGGCACCTGAGTTCCCCGGACCTGGTCCGCTGGGAGGAAGAACCAATCGCGCTCACGCCCCAGCCGGGCGGCCCCGACGAGCTCGGCTGCTGGACGGGCGTGGTGACGGACGACGGCGGTGTCCCCACCGCCGCCTATTCCGGCGTCGACACCCGGGGCGGCCGCTCCCGCGTGGTGCTGGCCCGCGCGGTCGGGGGAATGAGCACGTGGAGCCAGACGGGACACGTCGCGGCGGAGGTGCCACCGGACCCGCAGGTCACCGCGGTCCGGGATCCGTTCATCTTCCGCTTCCGGGGCCGCCGCTTCGCCCTGCAGGGGGCCGGGCTGGCCTCGGGCCACGCGGCGCTCCTGCTGTACAGCGCCGATGACCTGCGCAGCTGGCGGTACGAGGGGATCTGGTTCAGCTCGGAGGATTCGCTGGCGGCCGAACATCTTCCCGCGGAGATCTGGGAATGCCCGCAGCTGGTCCGGGTCCCGGATTCCTCCGGGGCGGAAACCTGGCTGCTGATGGCCTCGCTCTGGCTCCCCACGGACCAGCACCAGCACCCCAACGGCGTCGGCTATCTCCTCGGGCGGCTTGCCCCGGGGATGGCGGGCCTGCCGGTCTTCACCCCGGAGTCGGGAGGGAAGGCGGATCGCGGCCCCGACTTCTACGCCCCGCAGATCCTGGCCCTGCCGGACCGGGCGCTGCTCTGGGGCTGGTCCAACGAGGTGGAGAGCGCCGGGGGACGGCCGGGGCGCAGCCAGCAGGAGACCGATGACGCAGGCTGGGCCGGTCTCCTGACGTTCCCCCGGCAGCTGTCCGTGCACGGCGGCGCGCTCGCCGTCGAGCCGGCACCGGAACTCCGTGCCTACCGCGGCGGGCAACTCCACCGGGGCGCCGCCGGGTCCCTGGCCCTGCCGCGGCAGGCCGAGGCCCGTGTAACCGGCGGCGAGGGCCCCCTGCGGCTGGTCCTCCGCTCCGGCGGGGGCCACCGCGCCGTCTTCAGCGACACGGTTGCCGGCGGCGACGGGCTCCGGATCTTTGTCGATGCCTCAATAGTCGAGGTCTACCGCCACGGCTCCGTGCCGACGACACTCCGCGCCTACCCCGCCGCAGGGGAGGAGTGGCGGCTTGAACTGCCCCACGGCGCAGCGGCCGACGTCTGGGAGCTCCGGCCCCCCGGCCAGGGGCAGCGGGACGAGGGGTAGACGGACGAGGGGTAGCGGGCCGTGCAAAAGCAGGTAGCCGGTACTCGTGCCCGGCCGGAGGCAGCTTCCTAGACTCGTACGTACCGGTTGGTTGATCCGCCGGATGGTGCTCATTGAGCAGGGCCGGCGAAGACGAGTTTCCTGGACCAGGGACTCACCCCCAGTCAACGCCGGCCCATCAATGTGCCCGGTTCCTGCCACGGGCCGGTTTCCGGACCCGGTCTGCCGCCACGGGTACAGTAAATTCATGCTCAGCAACTCGGTCCCGCCGACTCCGGTCCCGTCCGGAAACCTTTCCCACAACCCTGCGGCACATCCTGCCGGGCAGCTCCCTGGCCTGGCAGAACTCCTCGCCGGCGCCCATGTGGTGAGCCTGCCGATGCGGGTGAAATTCCGCGGCATTGTCCAGCGCGAGGCCCTGCTGATCCGCGGCCCGCTGGGCTGGGGCGAATTCTGCCCCTTTCCCGAGTACGGCGATCCCGAAGCATCCCGCTGGCTCGCGTCCGCGATCGAGGCCGGCTGGCAGGGGTTCCCCGAGCCGCTTCGGAACAGCATCCCGGTCAACGCCACGGTGCCCGCCGTTGCCGCGGACCGTGTGCCGGAAATCCTGGCCCGCTTCGGCCGGGTCGATGCCGTCAAGGTCAAGGTGGCCGAGCGCGGCCAGAGCCTTGACGACGACGCCGCGCGGGTCGCCGCGGTCCGCGAAGCCCTCCCGGACGCCGCGATCAGGGTGGATGCCAACGGCGGCTGGGACGTGCGAACCGCCGTCGAGGCACTCACCCGGCTCGCCGCCGTCGGGCTGGAATACGCCGAACAGCCGGTGCCGGACATCGCCGGCCTCGCCGAGGTGCGCCGCCAGTTGCGGGCCTCCGGCGTCCCGGTGCTGATCGCCGCGGACGAAAGCGTGCGCAAAGAGGAGGACCCGCTCAAGGTGGCCCGCTCCGGCGCCGCGGACCTGATCGTCGTGAAGGCGGCGCCGCTCGGGGGAGTGCGCCGCGCCCTCGCCATCGTGGCGCAGGCCGGACTCCCCGCCGTCGTCAGCTCGGCACTGGACACCTCCGTGGGGATCCGCGCCGGGCTCGCGCTCGCCGCCGCCCTGCCCGAACTGCCGTACGCCTGCGGGCTGGGGACGGTGTCCCTGCTCGCCGCCGATGTCACGCGGGACTCCCTGGTCCCCGACGACGGCGCCATCCGGCTCCGCGAGGTCGCCGCAGACCCGGAACTATTGGCAGAGCATGCCGCCGCGCCGGAGCGCCGGGACTGGTGGCTGGACCGGCTGCGCCGCGTCCACGCGGAGCTGGTGTCCGGCCAAGACGGGACGGCGTAGGCGGGGACCTACCGCATGGCAAGATGTTGGAATGACCCCTCACATGCCCGTCCGGTTCCGCAGGCGCGTCCGCCGGTGCCAACTTGGCTTGCTCGGGGTGACGCTGACGTTGCTGCTCAGCGTGTCCGGATGTTCTGCTGCACCTGGCCCGGCGTCAGCGGCGCCGTCGAGCGCTCCGTCTGGGGCGGCGTCAGCGGCGCCGTCGAGCGCTGCGGCTGGGGCGGCGCTGTCGAGTGCTGCGGAGCCCGATGCCCGCCAGAAGGTGCAGGCGGCTCTTGAACCGGTGGCTGCTTCCACTCCGAAACCGAGTCGGGAGCAGATACGGGCGGCCCTTGCGGCAGCCGGCTATGGCGCGGAGGCCGTGGAGGTGTCGGCTTCGCGGACGCCGACCGGGTTGGCCGTGGAGGCCGTGGAGGCCGGCGTCCTGAGCGGCGGGCAGTGCGTGATGGCGCAGTTGCGCGGGGGCAGCCTGGAGTTGTCCGTGTTGCCGGTCCTCTCGAACGGGAGGTGCTTCGTTGGCAGTACCGACAAGTAGCCGGTTGGACGGCGGGGCAGGGGTTCCGCTCCGTCCAAACCCAGCGCGGCGCAGCCCGTGGCTGCTGATTTTCCAGGTGGCGGGCGAACTCCTGATGACCGGGGGCGTGCTGGCACTGCTCTTCGTCGCGTGGGCTCTGTGGTGGACCAATGTGGAGGCCGACGCGGGTCAAGCAGTCGCCGTGAAGCAGTTCATCCAGCAGCACGCCGTTCCCCCGGCTCCGGCCGCTCCCGCTCCCGCGACGGGAGCCCCGCCGGCGCCATCGGCTGGCCTCGGTGCGGCGGGATCGGCTCCTCCGGTGGGGCAGGCGCCAGCCCGCGGACAGGCGATCGGGGTCATATATGTTCCCCGGTTCGGGTCGGACTACAGCAGGCCGATCGTTCAGGGGACCAGCCAGGAGGTCCTGGATACCCTCGGGCTGGGCCACTACGAAGGCACCGCCATGCCGGGCGAGCTGGGGAACTTTGTGGTTGCAGGTCACCGCCAGACGCACGGAGCCGTGCTCGACGAGATCCACACCCTGGTGCCCGGGGACAAGATCTATGTCCAGACAGCCGAGGCCTTCATCACCTACGTGTACCGCAACGCGGAGATTGTCCTGCCGGATCGGGCGGACGTGTTGTTGCCGGTACCCGGCGAGCCCAATGCCAAACCGGCCGACAGGATCATGACCATGACAAGCTGCAATCCGCGATTCGGCTCTGAGGAGCGCTTCATCTCGTACTCCGTTTTCGAATCGTGGCAGCCCCTCAGTGCCGGGCCCCCGGCAGCCATTGCGAAACAGCTCGCTGAGCTGCAAGGACAGGGCAAGTAGATGTATGCATGGCTATTCCGGCACCTCCCGGGGCCCCTGTGGCTGCGGACGGCCATTTCCCTGGTGCTGCTCGCGGCCGTGTTAGTCGCGCTGGTTGAGTTCGTTTTTCCCTGGGTGGCCCAGGTGACCCACCTGAACGAAAACACGGTGGGGTAACGTCCGGGGCCGTGCTTCGGCAGGTCCCTAAGGTGCTGGCCACGCCCTAAGCCGTCGAGTTCACCCGGATTTCACCCGGGGGACAGTTCCGTGTGGTCCGCGGCTGGCAGGGTGGGCAGGCCCGCTACCCGCCCCATGGAAGGTCTCTCCATGTCTGTTTCCTCCGGACGCACGTTTTCCCTGCTCCCGATGCTCGGCCACACCAAAGGCAAACGAAGCCCCGTCACCTGCGCGCTGAAGTGCGACAACGCCTGCTCAGGTGAGGTGTGCAACACCAGCTCCAACAGCTACTTCCGCGACATCGCCTCCGCCACGATGTCCCGCCGTGCGGCACTGGGCTTCGGCGCCGCCGGTGCCTTCGCCATCGCGTTCGGCGGAGCGCTGACATCGGCCGATTCCGCGGTGGCCGACGGCGGTCCGGGGCTCGCTCCGGCGGCCAAGAACGGCTACGGCACCTCCAAGCTCAAGTTCACCGCCATCGCGCCGGTTGACGCCGCCGTCGACGCCTTCACCGTGCCGGAAGGCTTCACCTGGCAGCCGGTCATCCGCTGGGGCGACCCCCTGTTCAAGGACACACCGGACTTCGACCTCCAGCACCAGAGCGCCGCGGCCCAGGCAGGCCAGTTCGGCTACAACAACGACTACACGGACATCCTCGAGCTCCCGGGCAGCAAGGGCCGCCGCGCGGTGCTGTTCGCCAACCACGAATACACCAACGAGACCATCATGTTCCCGGCCTCGCTGGCCGCCGCCGAGGTCCGCGCGATCGGCGCCGCCGCGCACGGGCTCTCCGTTGTGGAGCTGGAGCGCAAGAACAAGAACAAGCCTTGGAGCTATGTCCGGGGCGCAAAGCTCAACCGCCGCTACCTCAACGACACCGCGTACGAGCTCACCGGACCGGTGGCCGGCTCGCCGCTGGTCCGCACGAAAGCGGACCCTGCCGGCCGCACCATTCTGGGTACGCTGGGCAACTGCGCCGGCGGCACCACCCCATGGGGCACCATCCTCTCCGGCGAGGAGAACTTCAACGGCTACTTCGTCTCGCCGGGCACATCGGCCGAGGACAAGCGCTATGGGCTCACTTCGAAGCCGACAGCCCGCAAGTGGGAGCTGGACGATCCGCGCTTCGATACCCGCAACGCCGACTCCGCCAACGAGGCGAACCGCTTCGGCTGGATCGTGGAAGTCGACCCCTTCGACCCCACCTCCACCCCGAAGAAGCACTCCGCCCTGGGCCGCTTCAAGCACGAAGGCGCCAATGTGATCGTGGCCGAGTCCGGCAAAGTCGTGGCCTACTCGGGCGACGACGAGCGATTCGACTACCTCTACAAGTTCGTCTCGGCTGGCACGTACCGTGAAGGCGACCGCAAGCACAACATGACCCTGCTCTCCGCCGGCGACCTCTACGTGGCCAAGTTCACCGGTAACTCCTCGGCTTCCGAGATCACCGGGAGCGGCGCAGTGCCGTCCGACGGCGGGTTCGACGGCACCGGCGAATGGCTCCCGCTCGTCGTCGGCGGGGCCTCTGCAGTGCCCGGGATGTCCGTCGAAGAGGTGCTCGTGTACACGCGGCTGGCCGCGGACAAGGTGGGCCCCACCAAGATGGACCGCTGCGAGGACGTCCAGCCCAGCCTGCACACCGGCAAGGTCTACGTCGCCTGCACCAACAACTCGGACCGCGGCAAGGCCGGCAAGGAAGGCGCCACCGAGATCAACCCCCGCAACGAAAACCGCGACGGCCACATCGTGGAAATCACCGAGACCGGCGACCAGACCTCCACGAAGTTCACGTGGAACCTGCTGATGGTCTGCGGCGATCCCGCCCAGGGCGACGTCACGTACTTCTCCGGCTTCCCGGCGGACAAGGTCTCGCCCATCTCCTGCCCGGACAACCTCGCGTTCGACTCGGTGGGCAACCTCTGGATCTCCACCGACGGAGCCCCCTCCGGCATCGGCAAGGCGGACGGGCTGTTCAAGGTCACGCTCGACGGCGCCGAGCGCGGCCGGGTGGAGCAATTCCTCGCCGTCCCGCGCGACGGCGAAACCTGCGGCCCCATCATCCACGACGAGGAACGCACCGTGTTCGTCTCCGTGCAGCACCCGGGCGAGGATGGCACCTTCGATGCGCAGCTGTCCTTCTTCCCGGACTACGTAGCCGCCGGCACGACGCCGAAGCGGGGCCAGGCGCGCGCCCCGCGCCCGTCCGTGGTGCAGGTCTACCGCACGGACTCGTAGGCCGCTCCCGTTCCCGGAAAGCAACGCGGGGTCACATCGCGCCCATGTTGGGCCCCGGCATGGGCGCGATGTGACCCCGCGTTGCTTCTGACGGCGGGGGAGGGGCGGGGGCGGGGGAACTGATAATTTGGAGAGTGTGAATAATCCGGCCGAAATGGTTGTCCCCAGAGTCCAGGCAGCGATTGCCAGCGCGTTCGGCGAAGAGTACCGCGGGACGGATCCTGTGATCAGGCCCTCGCAGTTCGCTGATATCCAGATCAACGCCGCCATGGCACTGGCCAAGAAGGTCGGCATGCCGCCGCGGGACGCCGCTGCCAGGATTGTCGAAGCCCTCGAGCTGGACGGCATCTGCACCGCGGTCGAAATCTCCGGGCCCGGCTTCATCAACCTCACCTTCGACGGCACCTGGATCGAAGAGCTGCTCAACACCGAGTCCCGCGCCGCCTCAGTCCCTGACGCCCCGGCCGCGCAGCCGGCGGAAGCCCGGCGTGTCGTCGTCGACTATTCCTCCCCGAACGTCGCCAAGGAAATGCACGTCGGGCACCTGCGCACCACGGTGGTGGGCGACAGCCTCGTCAAGGTGCTCGAGGCGCTGGGGGACACCGTCATCCGGCAGAACCACATCGGCGACTGGGGCACGCCGTTCGGCATGCTGATCGAGCACTGGCTGGAGATCGGCGAGGACTCCCCGGAGGCGGCGCTGCTGGTCGATGACCCCAGCGCCTTCTACCAGGCGGCCCGGGCCAAGTTCGACGCCTCCGCCACAGACGAGGACGGGTTCGCCACCCGCGCCCGGCTAAGGGTGGTGGCGCTGCAGGGCGGCGACCAGGAAACGTTCGCGGTCTGGCAGCGGCTCGTGGCCCAGTCGAAGCGCTACTTCAACGCCATCTACTCGATGCTGGGCATCAGCCTCACCGACGACCACATCGCCGGCGAAAGCTCGTACGACGCCGATTTGGCACGCCTGTGCCAGGAACTCGAGGACCTCGGCATCGCCCGGGTCAGCGACGGTGCCCTGTGCACTTTTCCGGCCGGGTTCACCGGCCGCGACGGCCAGCCGCTGCCGCTCATCATCCGCAAGTCCGACGGCGGCTACGGCTACGGCACCACCGACCTCGCCACCATCCGCTACCGGGTCCGCGAGCTCCAGGCCGACCGCGTCCTCTACGTCGTGGGCGCGCCGCAGAACGTCCACCTGCGCATGGTCCTGGCCACGGCCCGCGACGCCGGCTGGCTCCCGGACAGCGTTGAGGCATTGCACGTGCAGATCGGCAACGTGCTGGGCGAGGACGGGAAGATCCTGAAGTCCCGCTCGGGCGCCCCGGTGAAGCTCATGGCCCTGCTGGACGAGGCCGTGGACCGCGCCCGCGCCGTCATCGATGCCAGCCGGCCCGAGCTCACCGAGGAGGAGCGCGCCGTCACCGCACGCCAGGTGGGGATCGGCGCCGTCAAGTACGCGGACCTCTCCGTGGGCCACGACACCGAATACGTCTTCGACTTCGATCGAATGCTGGCCCTCAGCGGCAATACCGGACCCTACGTGCAGTACGCCGCCGCGCGAATCCGCTCGATCCTGCGCAAGGCCGGGCTGCTTGAACAGCCCGCCGCCGGAACCGGCACAGCCGGAACCGGCACAGCCGGAACCGACACCGACGGCGGCACACCGGCGACGCCGATCGCCGTCGTCGAACCGGCCGAACGCGCCCTGGCCCTGCACCTGCTCGAGTACGGCGCCACGCTGAGCAAGGTGGGCGAAGCGCTCGAGCCGCACCGGCTGTGCACCTACCTCTTCGAGCTCGCGCAGCTCTTCACGTCCTTCTACGACCAGTGCCCCGTGCTGAAGTCGGAAGATTCGGTCCGTGAATCGCGGCTCGCGCTCTGCGCGCTGGTGCTGCGGCGGCTCTCCGGCGGACTTGAGCTGCTGGGCATCGAGACTCCGGAGAACATGTGAGTTCGGCGGGCCCGGGCTCCAACAGCCTGAGCGCGCTGGACGCCGCGCGGATCGCCGTCGCCACGCTGCTGGACTCCGGCGTGCGCTACGCCGTCGTGGCGCCCGGTTCGCGCTCCGCCCCGATGGCCTACGCCCTCGCGGAGGCCGACGCGGCCGGGAGGGTGGAGCTGCTGGTCCGGATCGACGAACGCGACGCCGGCTTCACGGCCCTCGGCCTGGCACTCGCCACCGGGACGCCCGCGGCCGTGCTCACCACCTCCGGAACCGCCGTTGGGAATCTTATGCCGGCCGTTATGGAGGCCGACCACGCCGCGGTGCCCCTCGTGGTCATCTCGGCCGACCGGCCCGAGGAACTCCGCGGCACCGGCGCCAACCAGACCACCGCGCAGCTGGACCTCTTCGGTGACCACGTACGCTTCGCCGCCGATGTGCCCGCGGGCAGCGATCCGCGGCGCGCCGTCGAGACCGCGCTGAGCGCCGCCACCGGAGCCTTCGAGGACACCGCGCCCGGACCCGTCCAGCTCAACCTGGCCTTCCGTGACCCGCTGGTTCCGACCCCCGGCGAGGGGCTTCCCGCCGAGTCCGGCCGCCGCGTCTACCGCGCCGCCCGGGGTCCGCTGGCCCTCGATTTCCCGCCTGCGGAACCCCGGCTGCCGGAACGGTGCACCGTGGTGCTCGCCGGGCACGACGCCGGCCCGGTGGCCGAGGCTTTCGCCCGCGCGCACGGCCTGCCGCTCCTTGCCGAACCGTCCTCCAACGCACGGTTCGGGCCGAATGCGGTGGGGCCCTACCGGCTGCTTCTGGAACACTTCGGCCCGGAATCCGCGCAGCCGATCGAGCGTGTGGTCCTGTTCGGCCGGCCCACCCTGTCCCGGCCGGTGAGCGCCCTGCTGGCCCGCGCCCACGTACCCTCTGCCCTCTACCAGCCGGTTCCCGTGGCCTGGTACGAGCCCGGCCGCCGCACCGAGCTTCCGCTGGAGACCCTGGCGGACCTCGCCGACTTTGCCGGCCGCGGCTCTGCGGCCTGGCTGGATGCCTGGCTCCTGGCCGGGGCCGCCGCCCAGCACGCCGTGGACCTCGCCCTCGCCGGGACCGCCGCCACCGGCCCCTCAGTTGGTGCCCTGGTCTGGGCGAAGTCGCAGGGGCAGTTGATGCTCGGCTCCTCCAATGGCATCCGCGACGTCGACCTCGCAGGCGGCCCCACGCCCGAACCGCTCGCCACCGTCTTCGCCAACCGCGGCCTCTCCGGGATCGACGGCACCATCGCCACGGCCACCGGCATCGCCCTGGGTGGCCGGCAGGAGACCACGGCGCTGATGGGCGACGTCACGTTCCTGCACGACGCCGGCGGGCTGCTGCTCGGTGCCGGGGAATCCGAGCCGTCGCTGCGGATCGTGGTGCTGAACGACGCCGGCGGGGCCATCTTCGGGCTCCTCGAGCACGGCGCCGTCGAGGCTTCCGGCCGCTATGGCGACGCCGTCGAGCGCCTTTTCGGGACCCCGCACAGTGTGGACATTGCGGCACTTGCTACGGCGTACGGCGTCGCGCACCTCTCGGTCAGCACGACGGCGGGGCTCGCCGAGGCGCTGGCGGAGCCGTGGGAGGGCCGCCGCATTATCGAGGTGCGCACGGACCGGCGACACCTGCGGGAGCTGCACGCACGCATCAGGTCCGCCGTGGCCGCCGCCGTGTCCGGGGTCCTGGCCGCGGAGTAGCCCCGGCGACGCGCTTTGTGCCCGGCGACGCGGAAAATACCCTGCGAGGCTTGAATACCCGCCGCGCCAGGGCTTTCGCGCCGCGCACAACGGGAAGCGCCTCGCACAGCCTGCCCGGCGACGTGCCACGTGCCCGGCGACCCGCTTTCTGCCCGGCGACGCGGAAAATACCCTGCGAGGCTGGAATACCCGCCGCGCCAGGGCTTTCGCGCCGCGCACGACGGAAAGCGCCTCGCACAGCCTGCCCGGCGACCCGCTTCCTGCCCGGCGACGCGGAAAATACCCTGCGAGGCTGGAATACCCGCCGCGCCAGGGCTTTCGCGCCGCGCACGACGGAAAGCGCCTCGGGTTGTCCACATGGCCGCGCCGCTGCATGGTGTGGCCGCCGATCGGCTGCGATCTTCGTTCCATGAACGAATTGCCAAAGCTGATCCTCACCCGCGAGCACATCCAACAAGGGCTGACCCCCAAGGAGCTGGCCAGCCGATGCCGCTCGGGCGCACTAGTCCGGGTGCGCCAAGGTGTCTACGTCGACGGCGGCGTCTGGCGGGCCTTGAATCCTTGGGACCAGTACCGGGTCCGGGTCAGTGCGGCCGCGGAGACCTTTGTGGCTCCGACGATCTTTGCCCGGCACTCCGCCGCTTCCGTGTGGAGAATTCCGACAATCGGACTCCGGCATCCCGTGCACGCCCTGACCCTGCAGAACGACGGCGGTCGCTCCCGCGTGGGGGTGCTGCGGCACTACGCCCCTCCGGCCGGATTGAAGTGTGTCCGGCGGGACGGGCTCCTGGTGACCGGCAGAGTCCGCACGGTTCTGGATCTCGCCGCCTTCACACCGTTTACCGAGGCCGTGGTGCCCCTGGACCACGTGCTCAAACCGGACGTTGTCCAGCGCCTGCCGGCCCTCACCAAGGAATTGCTTTTGGCCGGAATCGAGGGTAATTACACAACGGCTGCCGCGCGGCGGATCCGGACGGCGGTGGAGTTTGCCGATCCGCGGTCCGCCTCAGCCGGCGAATCCTACTGCCGGGCGCTCATGTGGGTAGCCGGGTTCCAGGCGCCGGACCTCCAGTACGAAATCCGCGATGGTTCAGGGCTCGTGGGCTGCACGGACTACTACTGGGACGGCGTGCGGGTTGCCGGCGAGTTTGACGGCGTCGAAAAGTATGTCAGGCCCGAATACCTGAAGGGCCGGACCACCTCGCAGGCCGTCGTCGACGAAAAGGACAGGGAGAACCGGATCCGGGCACTGGGAAACGGTGTGGTCCGCTTGGTCTGGGCCGATTTGACGGCGCCCGGGCAACTCGAAAGGAAGCTTGCAGCGGCGGGCGTGCCCCGGCGTCGTGCCCGCTCCGCCCGGTGAAGGCGACGCGCAACCCCGCTCATGACACGGAAAAGCCCCGGCGCTACCGGAATTCCAGCAGCGCCGGGGCTTTTGCGCGTCGGCAGGTAAAATCCGCCGCGCAGGAAAAAGCGCGCGGAAGCCTACTCCGCGATGTCGATGTGCGTCGGGTCCAGGACGCGGCGGAGAAATTCCTTGGTGCGGGCCTGGGTGGGGGCACTGATGATCTGCTCCGCCACGCCCTCCTCCACCACAACTCCGCCGTCCATGAACACCACCCGGTCGGCGACTTCGCGGGCGAAGCCCATCTCATGGGTCACGACGAGCATCGTCATTCCTTCCTTGGCCAGGTTCCGCATGACGGAGAGCACATCGCCCACCGTCTCCGGGTCCAGGGCCGAGGTGGGCTCGTCGAAGAGCATAAGCTCGGGGTCCATGCTCAGCGCGCGGGCAATGGCCACACGCTGCTGCTGCCCGCCGGAGAGCTGGTCCGGGTAGCGGTCGGCCAGGTGCTCCAGGCCCACGCGCGCCAGGTTCTTCATGGCTGCCGCGGCGGCGTCGGCCTGGCTGCGCTTGAGGACCTTGGTCTGCGCGATGGTGCAGTTCTGCAGGGCACTCAGGTGCGGGAACAGGTTGAACTGCTGGAACACCATGCCCACCTTGCGGCGCATCTTGTCGATGTCCACGTCGGGGTCGGTGGATTCGAACCCGCCAACGTGGATGGTGCCCTCATTCGGCTGTTCCAGCAGGTTGACGCAGCGCAGCAGGGTGGACTTGCCGGAGCCCGAGGGGCCGATCAGGCATACCACTTCGCCGGGTGCGACCTCCAGATCGATGCCCTTGAGGACCTCGTTGGAACCGTAGGACTTCCGGAGGTCCTTGATGGACACCCCGGCGGCGTTGATCTGCCTCTCGGCAGCCGATGACGTTGATTCAGTCATGGTGACTCCTAGCGCTTCGTCTTGGAGGTGCGGGATTCAAAGCGGCGAGCCAGAATTCCGAGCGGGACGGTGATGACCAGATAGCAGGCGCCGGCGATCACGAGCGGGGTCAGCCCGGCGTTCGGCTGGGTGATGCCGTCGCGGCCGAACTTAGTGAGCTCGTACTGCGAGGCGGCCAGGCCCAGCAGGTACACCAGCGAGGAGTCCTTGGTCAGCAGGATGACCTCGTTGGTCAGCGGCGGCAGGACGATCTTGAAGGCCTGCGGGATCACGATCGAGACCATGGCCCGCCAGTGGGGCATGCCCAGTGAGCGGGCGGCCTCGAGTTGGCCCTTTGGCACGGCCTGCAGGCCGGCACGCAGGGTCTCGGCGATGTACGCCGCGGCCACCATGCCCAGGGCCAGCATCACGGTGACGTAGATGTCGAAACGGACACCGAACGCCGTCGGGATGCCGAAACCGAAGGCGATGAAGACCAGCAGCGCCGGGACACCGCGGAAGAACTCGATGTACAGCGTCGCGATCCACCGCCAGACGGCCACCGTGGAGAGCTTCATCAGCGCCAGCAACAGGCCGCCCGAGAGGCCCACCACAAAGCTGAGGGCCGTGTAGATCAGGGTGTTCTTCAGCGCGAGGGTGATGACCGCCGGGAACTGTGCAACCGCCACGTCCCAGTTGAAGAAGGCCTTGCCGATGGCGGCCCAGTCGGCGAAGAGGATGAAGAGTACGACGGCGAGTCCCAGGAGTCCGTACTGAGCGGACCTGCTGACCCGGGCGCGTTGGCGAACAGTCAGTGCCATTTATCTACCTTTGACATGAAGCGGGGCGGTTCCGGTTCAGGACCCGGCGGAGAGCCGGGCTTCGATCCGGAACCACCCTGCTGTGTGGTCGGTCGTGCGAGGGGTCTTAGGACCGGTTACTTGGCGGCTGCGCCGAACCAGGTGGTCTTCAGCTTGGTCATGGTGCCGTCGTCGGCAAGGCGCTTGAGCGTCTTGTTGACCGAGTCCGTCATGGACTTGTTGTCCTTCTTGACCGCGACGCCGAGCTGCTCGCCGGTCTTGTAGGTTTCCGCGAACACGAGCGTGTCGTCGCCCTTGGCCGCGAAGCCCAGGACGGACTGGTTGTTGATGGCCGCGTCCACGCCGCCGGTCTTGATCGCCTGGATCAGCAGGCCGGTGTTCTCGTACTGGATGGTCTCCAGGCCCTTGCCTTTGGCGTACTCCTCGCCCGTGGTGCCCTGCTGGACGCCCACCTTCTTGCCCTTGAGGTCGTCCAGGCTCTTGAGGCCGGAGGCCTTCGTGGCGAGCAGGGAGAGGTCGTCGTCGAGGTACGGGGTGGAGAAGTCCATGACGGTCTTGCGTGACTCGGTGATGGAGATGCCGGAGACCGCGACGTCGCACTGGGCGGTGTTGAGGGCCTGGCCGGACTGGATGCCCTCGAAGGCAACGGTCAGGACGTTGGGCTCCACCTTGAGGTCCTTGGCGATCTCGGATGCCAGATCCATGTCGAAGCCGACGTTCTTGCCGTCCTTGACGAATTCGAACGGCTCGTAGGGGATGTCCGAGCAGACCGTGAGCTTGCCGGACTCGATCAGCTTGACGCCGGATTCGGTGGTGGTGGAGCCGCCAGTGGAGCTGCAGCCGGTGAGGGCAAGGGCGCCCGCGGCCAGCAGGACAGCGGCCTTGGCCGAGGAACCGGCCAGGAAGGAACGGGGAATCAGCATTTTCATAACCTTTTGTTGCAGGGGCATGCGTGACTAAGACGGCTTATAGTGTAACGCCGTTCACGAGATGTGCATCACAGAAAACTTAGTTTCACTATTGGATAACTAAACCAGAGATCAAAACAAGTCCTTCACCGCCGGTCGTGTCTGCAATCCCGGAAAGTGATCCCGCGGCAATACGCGGCGCCCGCAGCAATACACGGTGATCCGCGGCAGCCCGCGGTCAGCTGCTGATGCCGAGGGACTCCAGCATCGGCCGGAACTTGGCCCACGTCTCGGCGAGCTCGGCTTCGGGCACGGAACCCTCCACGATGCCGCAGCCGGCGTAAAGCCGCACCGTCTCCGCGGATTCGATGACCGCGCCGCGCAGCGCGATACCCCATTCGCCGTTGCCGGCCGCGTCGAGCCAGCCGACCGGACCGGCGTACGGACCGCGGTCGAGGTGCTCGAGCTTGCGGATCAGGGCCCCGGCCACCGTGGTGGGGGTGCCGCACACAGCCGCCGTCGGGTGCAGCGCGTTGATCAGGGCGAGGCAGGTGGGCACGTGGCCCTCCACCTCGGTCAGCTCCGCCTTCACATCCGAGGCCAGGTGCCACACGTTAGGCAGCTCCAGGATGAACGGCTCGCTGTGCGCGTTCATCGCCTCCGAGAACGGGGCCAGCTGGGTGGTCAGCGACTGGATCGCGATGTGGTGTTCGTGGCGCTGCTTCTCGGAGCCCGCGAGGACCCGCTCGGCGAACTCGAGCGGCGAACCGGCCATTCCCTCGGCATCGCGGCGGTCCAGGGTGCCGGCCAGGACGCGCGCCTGGGCCGTGCGGCCCTCCACCTGGATCAGCATCTCCGGGGTGGAACCGACCAGGCCGTCGACGCCGTAGGTCCAGCATTCCCGGTAGCGCACGGCCAGCTGGCGCAGGATCTCCGCGGCATTCACGCCGGCCGGGACGGTGGCGACGATGTCGCGGGCCAGCACGAGTTTCTCGAGCGCCCCGGTCCGGATTTCCGCCACACCCGCGGCGACGGCGGCCATCCAGTCCGCCTCGCTCAGTGAGCCGGTCTGCAGTGTCGCCCCGGCAGTCAGCGGCAGAGGAGGTACGACGGCGGCACCGGCCTGAGCGGCTACGGTCCCGGCGCTGCCGTTCCCGGCGTTCCCGGCTCCCGACGTCGGGCCGTCGGCCACGGTGCCGTCGACCACGGTGCCGTCGACCAAGGTGCCGTCGGCCAAGGTGCCGCCGGCGCTCCCGCTCCCCAGCCAGCGGTCCAGCGCGGCGCGCGCCCCCGCTTCGGTGAGGTCGCCGTCGTCGAACGTCAAATGGGTGAGCCAGGCCTTGCCGTCGCGCAGGCCCACCACGATTTCGGGGACGATCAGCCGTGAGGCGTGCGCGGAAACCTTGGAGAAGGCGAAGGAGCCGAAGGCGACGGGACCGGTGCCGGGACATTCCACGGCGTCGGTGATATCCGCCTCGATGACCAGATGGCGCCACCAGATGTCAGCTTCGAGAAAACGCTCGGGGCCGGTGGCGGTGAACCGGGCGATCTCGCCGAAGCCCACGAGGCCGGCTTCGCGGCGGGTCCAGCAGAGGACATCGTCCCGGACCAGAAACGACGGCAGCCCCCCGGGGAATGATTCTGCATCGAGGGGGAGTGTCAGAGTCCTGACAATTCGGGTACGGAACGCGCTGGTCATGATTGCACAACACTACCGCGTGCAACTGCGTGGCTTCAGTGATGCGCAGTGACTTCCGCCGCGCCTGCGGGCCTGATCAGGGTGTGGTTAGTGGGTGCGCCGAACATTTGAGACAATGTCATGGTGAACCGAGCATCCTTGGATAAGCGTCCGGACGAAGTAGCCACGATGTTTGACGACGTCGCCCCCAAATACGACGTCGTCAACGATGTCCTGTCCATGGGACAGACGCGCCGCTGGCGCCGGATTGTGGTCGAGGCCATGGGTATGTTGGCCGGCCAGCGTGTGCTCGATCTCGCCGCCGGCACCGGAACCTCCAGTGAGCCGTATGCCGACGCCGGCATCGACGTGATCGCCTGCGATTTCTCCCTCGGCATGCTCAAGGTGGGCAAGCGCCGCCGCCCTGACATCAACTTCATTGCCGGGGACGCCACCCGCCTGCCGTTCGCGGACAACAGCTTTGACGCGTGCACCATCTCCTTCGGCCTGCGCAACGTCAACGAGCCGAAGAAAGCCCTGGCCGAGATGCTGCGGGTCACCAAGCCCGGCGGCAAGCTGGTCATCGCCGAGTTCTCCCAGCCCGTGGTCCCGCTGTGGCGCACCATGTACACCGAATACCTCATGCGCGCGCTGCCGGCCATCGCGGTCAAGGTCTCCTCCAACCCGGATGCCTACGTCTACCTCGCCGAGTCCATCCGCGCCTGGCCGGACCAGGACCACCTCGCGGCCTGGCTGCAGGAAGCCGGCTGGGACGCCGTCACCTACCGGAACCTCAGCGGCGGCATCGTCGCCGTGCACCGCGCCGTCAAGCCCGCGGGCCCGGCTGCCGGCTCGGGCGCCGCGGCGCTGGCCGCCCACACCGGACCCGTCGCCAAGCTGCGCCGCAACATCACCCGACCCGCGCGCTAAGAAGACAGCTGCCGTGAATGTACTGATCGTCGGAGCGGGTCCGGCAGGATCCACTGCCGCCTACTACCTGGCGCAGGCGGGCCTCGACGTCACGGTGCTGGAGAAGACCAGCTTCCCCCGCGAGAAGGTCTGCGGCGACGGGCTCACCCCCCGCGCCGTCCGCGAGATCCAGAAGCTGGGCCTCCCGCACCCTGAAGCCGACGGCTGGCGGCGGAACAAGGGCCTGCGCCTGATCGCCGGCGGCCGCAGCATCGAACTTCCCTGGCCCGAGGTCTCCGACTTCCCGCAGTACGGCCTGATCCGCACCCGGCTCGGCTTCGACGAGGAACTGGCCCGGCACGCCCAGTCCGCCGGCGCCGTCGTGCTCGAACGCCACAGCGTCACCGAAGCCCTCCGCTCCGAGGACGGGCGCGTGACCGGGGTCCGCGCCGCCCTGCTGGACGAATCCGGCCGCAAGACCGGCGAAACCCGCGACTTCACCGCCGACGTCGTCCTGGCCGCGGACGGGAACTCCAGCCGCACCGCGGTGTCCCTCGGCATCCGGAAGCGCGACGACCGGCCGCTCGGCGTCGCTGTCCGCACCTACTTCACCAGCCCGCGCCACGACGACGAGTGGATGGAAGGCTGGCTGGAGCTCCGTTCGCCGGCTTCCCACGCCTCGCAAGCCCGGCGCGGGGCCCGCGCCGGCTCTCTTGGCCGCGACGGAAAGCTGCTGCCCGGCTACGGCTGGGTGTTCGGGGTCGGCGACGGCACCGCCAACGTGGGCCTGGGCATCCTGAACTCATCCAAGGAATTCGGCAAGCTGGACTACAAGCAGGTCCTCCGCGAATGGACCGCCGGCATGCCCGCCGAGTGGGGCTTCACCCCGGAGAACCAGGTGGGCGAGATCCGCGGCGCGGCGCTGCCCATGGGTTTCAACCGCACCCCGCACTATTCGCCCGGTCTGCTGCTGCTCGGCGACGCCGGCGGCATGGTCTCCCCGTTCAACGGCGAGGGCATCTCCTATGCCATGGAGTCCGCCCGTTTCGCGGCCGAATTCATCATCGACGGCGCCGCCCGCTCGGCCTCCGCCGGGTGGACCGCGGCCGACGCCGATGCGCACCTCGCCCGGTACGCGGACTACGTGCGGGACCAGTGGGGTTCGCACTTCACCCTGGGCCGCGCCTTCGCGGCCCTGATCGGCAAACCGGCCGTCATGAAACTGGCCCTCCGGACGGGCATGCCCATCCCTGTCCTCATGCGGTTCGTGGTGCGGTTGCTGGCCAACCTGACCGATCCCGCGGCCAGGGGCTTCGAGGACCGCGTCATCCGGGTCCTGGAATCGCTGGTCCCGGCGACGTCCAACCAGGCTCCGTCCAGGGCGGACGCGTCTTCGCACACCGGCGCCAACTCCGCGGATTCCGCAACAAAAGTTAGGGTTAACCCGTGACCAACTCTGCAGACCACAGCTGGACGCACGCCGGACACGGCCTGCCGAACTCCGAGCCCCACCTCAACACCACCGCCATCGCCACCGGATTGCAGCTGCCGGCCGGCTTCGCAGCGATCGCGGGGGACCCCGAACTTGGGCCCGCGATCACCACCAACCTGGCCCGCGTGGAGAAGAAGCTGCGCGAAGCCATCGCCAACTCTGATCCGCTGGCTGACGCAACGTCGCGCCACCTCGTGGAGGCCGGCGGCAAGCGCATCCGTCCTCTCCTGACATTGCTCTGCGCCCACCTTGGCGACGCTTCCCGGCCTGCCGTGGTGCAGGCCGCCGTCGTGGTTGAACTGACCCACCTGGCAACGCTCTACCACGACGACGTCATGGACTCCGCGCCGTTCCGCCGCGGCGCCCCCACGGCGCACGAGGTCTGGGGCAACTCCGTGGCTGTCCTGACCGGCGACCTGATCTTTGCCCGGGCCTCCATCCTGGTCTCCGAACTCGGTTCCCGCGCCCTCGGCATCCAGGCCCGCACCTTTGAGCGGCTGTGCCTGGGCCAGCTGCACGAAACCGTGGGCCCGCGCCCGGACGAGGACCCGGTTGAGCACTACCTGTCCGTCATCGCGGACAAGACCGGCTCGCTCGTGGCGGCGTCCGGACAGCTCGGCGCGATCTTCTCCGGCGCCGATGAAGCCTACGAGCCGATGCTGGTCGAGTACGGCGAAAAGGTGGGCGTCGCCTTCCAGCTGGCCGACGACGTCATCGACGTCACCGGCGTCAAGGTTAAGTCCGGTAAGTCCCCGGGCACCGACCTGCGCGAAGGTGTGCCGACGCTGCCCGTGCTCCTGCTGCGCAAGAAGGCC
Organism: Pseudarthrobacter woesei; assembly: GCF_055412745.1. Classification (NCBI taxonomy): domain Bacteria; kingdom Bacillati; phylum Actinomycetota; class Actinomycetes; order Micrococcales; family Micrococcaceae; genus Pseudarthrobacter; species Pseudarthrobacter woesei. Next base: position 342,813 of record NZ_JBVAYU010000002.1, on the reverse strand, counting down.
GACGACGGTGACCGGTCCGCCGTCGAACTCCTGAAGCTCATCGACGGTGACCTCAGCTCCGACGAGGCCCTCGCGGCCGCCGTCGCGGGCCTGCGGGAGCACCCCGTGACGGCGGAATCATGGGTGGTGGCCCGGGCCTGGGCCGACGAGGCCATTGCCGCCCTCGCACCGCTTCCCGAGGGTGTCGTGAAGACCTCGCTGGCAAACTTCGCGCTGGCCGTGGTGGACCGCGCCAGCTAGCGGGTTTCCATCCCGGCTCATTCGCTTAAACGGAATGGCCCCGGTTCCTCACAACGTTTCGCGTCATCCGTTGTGTCGAACCGGGGCCATTTCTCCGTTCGCATCAGATCCACCGGAGGCATTTGGTGAACCCATGAATGACACTATGACACATTTGTCATGCTGTCTACTGGGTCTGCAAATTTGATGTCACAGAATGTGAGGGGTGGCCCGGGCGGTGCAGGGGCACTTTGCCGCGGCGTGGGCTGTTGCCCTGGCCGGACCGCGGCGTGTCCGTGTCAAAGTGCCCCTCGGCCGTGCCGGGGGTTGTCCACATGGCGCAGCCGGGTGGACTCCGAGGACCGCCGGCGGGGCACATTGGCAGAATGAACCTTCCCACTTTCCTGGCCTCCCGGGGCGGAACGGCCAGCGCGGACGGCCTTGCCCGGGCCGGATTCAGCCGCAGTCAGCTCAACAGGGCCCTGGCCGAGGGGACCGTGATCAGGGTGCGGCGGGGACACTACGGCCTCGTGCAGGACGCCAGCGCCTACCGTGCCGCGCGCGAACTGGGGGCCAAGCTGACGTGTGTCTCTGCCGCGCCCAGCTACGGCTTGTGGACGCTGGTCCCCGCCCAGCGACTGCATCTGTGTGCCGGGCACCGGGCTGCCCCGCGGGGATCGGTGGCCCACGGGCGCTGCCGGCATCCCCGGCACCCGTGGCTCCCCGTGGCCGGACTGGCCGACGTCCTGATCCACGCCGTGCACTGCCTGCCGGAATTGGAAGCCCTCGTTATGCTCCAGTGCGCCGTGGGGAAGGGCGACATCAGCCTCGGCTTCCTGCGAAGCAAGCTCCGGGGCAACCGGAACGGGCGGGCCAGAGGGGTCCTGGACCTGCTGATTCCCCGTGCCGATTCGGTGCTGGAAGTTCTGGCCAACGTCGCCTTCCGCCGGGCCGGGCTGCAGGTGCGCAGGCATGTCGAGATCCCCGGCGTAGGGGAAGTGGACTTCCTGGTTGAGGATTGCCTCGTCGTGGAGACCGATGGTGCCTCGCATCTGGAACCGCGTCAGGTCAAGAAGGACCGCCGGCGCAACAATGCGACCGTCGTCGGCGGCTACCTGGCGCTCAGGTTCGGCTACGACGACGTCGTCCATCACCCGGAGCGGATGGTTGCGGAGGTCACGGCAGTGCTGGAGCTGCGCCGTCGGGGTCACTTTCAGCCGTGATGAGCAGCCCGCAGCCGCCGTCGGGGGCTACTTTGAAGCCTCAGCCGGGTGTTCCCGGGCCGGGCGGCGGCGTGTCCGTGTCAAAGTGCCCCCGGACCGGCGAGGCCCGGCCGGGAACGGGGGTGGTAAGCCGGGGCTTAGTCCTCGTCTTCGTCGTTGAAGGCCCACTCGAACATGTCGAAGACGAACTCGGAGAAGGTGCCCTCTTCGTTCTTCCACTGGCCGCGGGAGTTGTTGCGGCGCCACACAATGGGGTCCGGCACGCTGAGGTCGCCCACGCGGAAGCCCCAGGTGAACTGTTCTTCCTCGTCCTCGAGGAACATCAGGAAGCCTTCGTCATCAACTTCGAGCTCTTCGGGGTCCCAGAAGTAGTGGTAGGCCTCCATAAGGTCTTCGCAGCCGCCGAGGGCCAAATAGAATTCGCGCAATACCAGCGGGACCTGGAACTGGTGCTCGGCGAGGGCCGCCACCAGCTCGTCTGCCGGCAGCCCATCATCTTCCTGCCATTCGTCTTCGAGATACTTCGGAACAAGCGCGCGGAATTTCTCGAGGAACATGTCAGTCATGGTTCTTATCCTAGCTAATCCTTAGCCCCACTTTCCGCCGTGTCCAGTCCGAGGCGGTGCCAGCCGCGGACCGCCAGCGGAACGTGCCAGTGGCGCCGCCAGGCGGTGACGCGGAAGGCGAAAACGACGGCGGCCACGGCACCGGCCGTCACCGCGTTGAACGTTCCGGTGACGGAGAGGAGCACCGTCAGGGCCGCCCCCGCGAAGGCCGGCAGCGCATAGAGGTCCTTGGGATCGAACAGCTGCGGCACTTCATTGGCGGTGATGTCCCGCAGCAGTCCGCCGCCCACCGCCGTCGTGACCCCGAGGAGCACCGCCGCAATCGGGTGCATCCCGGCAGACAGCGCCTTGAGGGTTCCGGTGATGCAGAACAGCGCCAGGCCGCCGGCGTCGAACAGGACCAGCAGCGAGGTGTAACGCTGGACGCTCGAGAACAGGAAATACACGAGCACCGCGGCGAGCAGCGGGGGCGCCAGATACGCCGGGTTGGTGAAGGCCGCGGGCGGGCCGGCATTGATGATGATGTCGCGGATGACGCCGCCGCCCAGGCTGACCACCGAGGCCAGCAGCAGGGAACCGATGATGTCGAACTGTTTCCGCGCCGCGAGAAGGGAGCCGGAGACCGCGAAGAAGAAGACGCCGGCCAGGTCCAGCCAGACCAGAACAATGCTGAAGGAGAAGGTCATGGGGCGTCCCGGCAGGTATCAAGGGGGGCGGATAGGGCGGCTCCAAGGCTACGCTAACGGCTATGAATAGACCCATCCTGATCGCCTGCGCCCACGGAACCTCCAGCGACCTCGGTGCAGCGGAGGTCAACGCACTCCGCGACGGGATCGCGGCCCTGCGTCCCGGGCTCAAGGTCCGTGAGGCCTACGTCGACGTGCAGGACCCCGAACTGCCCGCCGTGGTGGCGGGGCTCCCGGCGGGGGAGGCCGCCGTCGTCGTGCCGTTGCTGCTGAGCGTCGGCTACCACGTCAAGGTGGACATCGCCCGGGCGGTCACGAGCCGGCCCGGCACCCTGGCGGCCGCCCCGCTGGGGCCCGATCCGCGGCTGGCGGCCCTGCTGGACCAGCGGCTGCGGGAGGCCGGTGTCATCGACAGCGACAACGTGATCCTCGCCGCCGCCGGCTCCTCCGACCCCACCGCCGCGCAGAACGTGGAGGAGCTTGCAGGACAGCTGCGGGCACTGCGGCCCAACCGGATCATTGCAGCGTACGGCGCTTCGGCCAGGCCCTCGGTGCAGGACGCCGTGCACGCGGTGCGCGAGGAGGGCGCTCTGGTAGCCGCAGGGCCGCAGGGGAGGGTGGTCATCGCCGCCTATTTGCTGGCCCCCGGTTTCTTCCACGACCAGCTGGCCAAGGCCGGCGCGGACCTCGTCACGGCGCCCCTGCTGCCCTCCCCGGTACTCGCCGAGATCGCCCTGGAACGCTACGACGCAGCCGTGGGCGCCGCGTCCTGAACACTGCCGGGCTGCCGGCCTGAACGGCCGGAACCATGCACAGCAGCCGCCCCGGTTCAAGGCTCGCCGGGGCTTCGTGACGAAATGTTGCCCTAGGTGACCTGTTGTTTCTGACCCTTTGTGACGGCAAGACGGCCCGCCCTACAGTCGATCCATGACTGATACAGCTCTAGCCGGAGCGTCCCCGGACCAGGCTGCCCCAGGCCGCACCAAACGCCCCACCTCCCGTCCCGCCGCCAAGCCGCACGGGCAGTGGAAAGTGGACGGCACCGCGCCGCTGAACGCCAACGAAACCTGGAAGCAGGAAGACAACGGCCTCAACGTCCGCGAGCGTATCGAGTCCGTTTACTCCAAGCACGGCTTCGACTCGATCGAAGGAACGGATTTGCACGGCCGCTTCCGCTGGTGGGGGCTCTACACCCAGCGCAAGCCAGGGATCGACGGCGGCAAGACCGCCACGCTCGAGCCGCACGAGCTCGAAGACAAGTACTTTATGCTGCGTGTCAGGATCGACGGCGGCGCCCTCACCACCGGGCAGCTGCGCGTCATCGGCCAGATTTCGGTGGACTTTGCCCGCGACTCGGCCGACCTCACCGACCGCCAGAACATCCAGCTGCACTGGATCCGGGTCGAGGATATGCCGGAAATCTGGCGGCGCCTCGAGGCCGTGGACCTCTCCACCACGGAAGCCTGCGGCGACGTTCCCCGCGTCATCCTCGGCTCCCCGGTCGCCGGCATCGCCAAGGACGAGATCATCGACCCCACGCCGCTGATCCACGAACTCGCCAAACGCTTCATCGGCGACCCGGAACTGGCCAACCTGCCACGCAAATTCAAGACCGCCATCACCGGCCACCCCAGCCAGGACGTGGTCCACGAGATCAACGACATCGGCCTCGTGGGCATGGTCCACCCCGAACTCGGGATCGGCTACGACCTCTGGGTGGGCGGCGCGCTCTCCACGAACCCGATGCTGGGCAAGCGGCTCGGCGCGTTCGTCCGGCCGGACCAGGCCGCCGACGTCTGGCTCGGCGTCACCAGCATCTTCCGCGACTACGGCTACCGGCGGATGCGCACCAAGGCCCGGCTGAAATTCCTGCTGGCCGACTGGGGGACGGAAAAGTTCCGCCAGGTCCTCGAGGACGAATACCTCGGCTACAAACTCGACGACGGCCCCGCCGCGCCCAAGCCCTCCAGCCCCGGTGACCACATCGGCGTGCACGAACAGAAGGACGGCAAGTACTTCATCGGCGCCACACCGGTGGCCGGCCGGCTCTCCGGCAGCCAGCTCGTGACGCTCGCCGACACCCTGGAGGCCCGCGGATCGCAACGGCTGCGCACCACCCCGCACCAGAAAATCGTGGTCCTCGACGTGCCCAAGGACCAGGTGGAACCGCTCGTCGCCGAACTGGACGCACTGGGCCTCTCCGCCCGGCCGTCCGTGTTCCGCCGCGGCACCATCGCCTGCACCGGCATCGAATACTGCAAGCTGGCCATCGTCGAAACCAAGGTCACCGCCGCCACCGCCGTCGCCGAGCTGGAACGCCGCCTCGCCGACCTGGTCGAGCGCAATCAGCTGCCGCAGGCGCTGTCGCTGCACATCAACGGCTGCCCCAACTCCTGCGCCCGGATCCAGACCGCGGACATCGGGCTCAAGGGCATGATGCTGCCCACGCCCGACGGCGACCCCACCCCGGGCTTCCAGGTCCACCTCGGCGGCGGGCTGGCGTCCTCCGACCGCGAAGAGGCGGGGCTGGGACGCACCGTCCGCGGCCTGAAGGTTACGGCCGATGACCTGCCCGACTACGTCGAACGGGTGGTCCGCAAGTTCGTGTCCCACCACACCGAAGGCCAGACCTTCGCCGAGTGGGCCTTCGCCGCCGAGGAAGGTGATCTGCAGTGACCACTGCCGTCCGCACCCACGACGAGCTCAAGATCCTCGCCGAAGCCGGCGCCGCCGAGCTCGGCTGGGACGCCCCGGCCCGCGAGGTGATCGCGTGGGCGGTGCGCAACTTCGAACTGCCCGCCGTCGCCGTGGCCTGCTCCATGGCCGACGCCGTCCTCCCGGCGCTCGTCGCGGACCAGCTTCCCGGCGTCGACGTGCTTTTCCTGGAGACCGGCTACCACTTCCCGGAAACCTATGCGACCCGCAACGAGGTGGCCGCGAACCTCCGCGTCAACGTCGTGGACGTGCTGCCGGAGAACACCGTGGAGCAGCAGGACCGGCTGCTCGGCAAGGACCTCTTCGCCCGGGACGCCGCCCAGTGCTGCGCGCTGCGCAAGGTGGCCCCGCTGCGCCGCACCCTCGCCGGCTACGAACTCTGGTTCACCGGGGTCCGCCGTGACGAGGGCCCCACCCGCACCAACACCCCGCTGGTGACCTGGGACGAAACCAACGGCCTGGTCAAGGTCAACCCGGTGGCGGCCTGGAGCTTCGACCAGCTGGTCCAGTACTCGGACGCCTTCCTCATCCCCGTCAACCCGCTGCTTTCACAGGGCTACCCGTCCATTGGCTGCCAGCCCTGCACCCGCAAGGTGGCGCCGGGCGATGACCCCCGCGCCGGCCGCTGGGCAGGAACCGACAAGACAGAATGCGGACTACACGTATGAGAACCCAATTCACCACGACGACGGACGGCTACGCCTCAGCAGCAAATGCCGCCCCCGCCCCTCCGCTGGACGGCAATGCTGCAAGCAGCATGCCGTCCAGCTACGGCAGGCCCGATGCCACGCCCGGGGCGGCATCTGCTGCTGCGGCTATGCGTTCGGCCCGCCTTTCGTCGCTGGACACCCTCGAGTCCGAGGCCATCCACATCATCCGCGAGGTTGTTGCCGAGTTTGAGAAGCCGGCGCTGCTGTTCTCCGGCGGCAAGGATTCCGTGGTGATGCTGCACCTGGCCACCAAGGCGTTCTGGCCCGGCAAGGTTCCGTTCCCGGTGCTGCATGTGGATACCGGGCACAATTTCCCGGAGGTCATCGAATTCAGGGACCGGACCGTGGAGCGGTTGGGGCTCAAGCTCGTCGTCGGCTCCGTCCAGGAGTTCATCGATTCCGGCGAGCTGGCCGAGCGGGCCGACGGCACCCGCAACCCGCTGCAGACCGTCCCGCTGCTGGACGCGATCCGGCGCAACAAGTTCGACGCCGTCTTCGGCGGCGGCCGCCGGGACGAGGACAAGGCCCGGGCCAAGGAACGGATCCTGAGCCTGCGCGACGAGTTCGGCCAGTGGGACCCGCGCAACCAGCGCCCCGAGCTGTGGAACCTCTACAACGGCCGGCACACCGTGGGCCAGCACGTCCGTGCGTTCCCGATCAGCAACTGGACCGAACTGGACATCTGGCGCTATATCGAGCGCGAGAACATCGACCTGCCCGGCCTCTATTACGCGCACCGCCGCGAGGTCTTTGCCCGCGACGGCATGTGGCGCGCGGTGGGCGAGGTCTCCCAGCCCCGCGAGGACGAACAGGTCATCACCAAGACGGTCCGCTACCGGACCGTCGGCGACATGTCCTGCACCGGCGCCGTCGAATCCGCCGCCGCCACCGTGCGCGACGTCGTGATCGAAGTTGCCGCCTCCACCATCACCGAACGTGGCGCCACCCGGGCCGATGACCGGATCTCCGAGGCAGCCATGGAAGACCGCAAGAAGGACGGCTATTTCTAATGAGCACCGACATCGACACAGTCCGCGCGGCCGCCCTCCTCGACGAGGCCCCGCTGGCCTCTGCGACCCTTTTCCGTTTCGCGACTGCCGGTTCGGTCGACGACGGTAAATCCACCCTGGTGGGCCGGCTCCTGCATGACTCCAAGGCGATCCTGGCAGACCAGCTCGACGCCGTCGCCCGCACCTCCGCGGACCGCGGCTTCGGCGGCTCCGGGGCCACAGACCCCAACGGGAAACAGCGGATCGACCTGGCCCTGCTCACCGACGGCCTGCGCGCCGAGCGGGAGCAGGGCATCACCATCGACGTCGCCTACCGCTACTTCGCCACGGACCGGCGCAGCTTCATCCTCGCGGACTGCCCCGGGCACGTGCAGTACACCAAGAACACGGTGACCGGCGCGTCCACCGCGGACGCCGTCGTCGTGCTCATTGACGCCCGCAAGGGTGTCCTGGAGCAGACCCGCCGGCACCTTTCCGTGTTGCAGCTGCTGCGTGTGGCGCACGTGATTGTGGCCGTGAACAAGATCGACCTGGTGGACTTCAGCGAGGACGTGTTCCGCGGGATCGAAGCCGACGTGCAGAAAGTGGGCCGCGAGCTGGGGCTGGGCGCCGATGGGGTTACCGATTTGCTGGTCATTCCGGTGTCCGCGCTCGACGGCGACAACGTGGTGGACCGCTCGGACCGCACACCCTGGTACGGCGGCCCTGCCCTGCTCGAAGTCCTCGAGACGCTGCCGGCCGCGGACGAACTCGAAAGCCATCTGGAAAGCTTCCGGTTCCCCGTCCAGCTGGTCATCCGGCCGCAAGGCGCGCTGGCGCCCGACGCGATGGCCGGCGGGCTCGACGCCGAGGCGTACCGCGACTACCGCGCCTACGCCGGCCAGATCACCGAGGGCGCGGTGACACTGGGGGACCAGGTCAGCGTGCTGACCCCGGGACAGGCCCCGCGCACCACCACCGTGGCCGGCATCGACTTCGCCGGGCGGGAACTGACCGAGGCGGTGGCCCCGCAGTCCGTGGCCCTTCGCCTGGCGGACGAGTTCGACGTCGCCCGCGGCGACACGATCGCGGCGGCGGGGACTTCCGGGGGCAAAATACCGGAGGCCTCGGCGGACCTGTACGCAGCGCTGTGCTGGCTGTCGCCGAAGCCGCTCCGGGAAGGTTCCAAGGTGCTGGTCAAGCACGGCACCCGCACCGTCCAGGCCCTGGTCCGGAACGTGACGGGAAAGCTGGACCTCGCCACCTTCCAGCTGGAGCCCACGTCCACCCTGGATCTCAACGACATTGGACATGCCCAGTTGCGGCTCGCCGCGCCGCTGCCGCTGGAGAACTACCTGCACCACCGCCGCACCGGCGCGTTTCTGGTGATCGATCCGATGGACGGCAACACCCTCGCCGCCGGCCTGGTCAAGGACCACCCCGGCGACCACGAGGACGAGCGCTACTCCATCTGAGCGGCCATGGTCGCCGGAAACGCGCGGGGTCGCCGTCACCGTGCGGCGACCCCGCGCGGGTCCCGCGAATTCGCCGGTGGAAGGCACCGCGATTGGATCCCTGAGCCGGATGGTGGGCCCGAATATGACGCTCCATGAACCCGCGTGACCCCGGGTTTCCGTGCCGTTGAACCCCCTATATGACACTCCCTATGGTGAATCCATGACCACCACGGAACGGCTCAACGGCAGCTCCCGCCGGGCAACCCAGAGACGATGTCGCCGGCGCTGATCATCGCCCGACCAGATTCAACGCCCACGGACAGGACCCAAGCCATGTCAATCCCTGAACTGCCCCAGCCCGGCACCACCCGGATCGTCGCCGGTGAATCTGCCAGGCCCACACGCAAGCGCACCCTGGAGATCAGCCTGGCCGCAGGACTAGTCCTGCTGATCGGCGCCGGCGCCGCCGTCGCATCCACGGCGTCGCGCGGCAACGAGGCCGCGGCCGCCCCCGCCGCAGCATCCCCCGCTACCGAACTCAAGCTCGGCTACTTCGGCAACATCACCCATGCCCCGGCCCTCGTCGGGGTTAACAAGGGCTTCATCGCCGAGGACCTCGGCGGGACCAAGCTCAGCACCCAGGTCTTCAACGCCGGCCCCGCCGCCATCGAGGCCCTCAACGCCGGCGCCATCGACGCCGCCTACATCGGCCCCAACCCGGCCATCAACTCCTACGTCAAGAGCAAGGGCGAATCGATCAGCATCATCGCCGGCGCCGCCTCAGGCGGGGCGCAGCTGGTGGTTAAGCCCGAGATCGCCTCGGCCGCGGACCTGGTGGGCAAGAAGCTCGCGACGCCGCAGCTCGGCGGCACCCAGGACGTTGCCCTGCGCGCCTGGCTCGGCAAGCAGGGCTACAAGACTTCCCCGGACGGCAGCGGCGACGTCGCCATCAACCCCACCGAGAACGCCCAGACCCTGAAACTGTTCCAGGACGGCAAGCTCGACGGCGCATGGCTGCCGGAACCGTGGGCCTCCCGGCTGGTGCTCCAGGCCGGCGCGAAGGTCCTCGTCGACGAGCAGGACCTCTGGGAGAGGGGGGAGTTCAGCACCACGGTCCTGATCGTCAACAAGAAGTTCGCCGCCGAACACCCTGACACGGTAAAGGCACTCCTGAAGGGCCACGCCGCATCCGTCGACTGGCTCAATGCGGCACCGGCGGCGGAGAAAGCCACCGTCCTCAACGCCGCGCTCAAGGAATCCGCAGGGGCGGCCCTGCCGTCGGACGTGATCGACCGATCGCTCAAGAACATCGTCTTCACCGTTGACCCGCTCGCCGGGACGTACCAGAAGCTGCTCCAGGACGGCGTCGACGCCGGCACCACCAAGCAGGCCGACATCAACGGCATCTTCGACCTCACCGCGCTCAACAGCGTCTCGGGTCAGGGTGCCACCGGCAAGAAGACCTCCGCGCAGGGGCTGGGCAAGGACTAACCCGTCCAGCCGCTCCCCTCCCGCCAGACAAGTTAGGACGTGACCATGCCAGTGGTACTGGAACACCTGGGCAAGCGCTTCGGCGACGGCGCCCCGGTGCTGGACGACGTCAACGCCAGTATCGGGCAGGGCGAGTTCGTCGCCCTGCTCGGTGCGTCCGGCTGCGGCAAGTCCACCCTGCTGAACATCATGGCGGGACTGGAGGCCCCGACGTCGGGCGCCCTGGAAGTGCCCAGCGACGGCGCCGCCTTTATGTTCCAGGACGCGGCGCTCTTTCCCTGGCTCACGGCCCGGGAAAACATCGAGCTGGCCCTGAAGCTGCGCGGCGTCGGGAAAGCTGAACGCCGGGTGAAAGCCGACGAGCTCCTTGATCTCGTGCACCTGGCCGAGGCGGGGGACAAACGCCCGCACGAGCTCTCCGGCGGCATGCGCCAGCGTGTGGCCCTGGCCCGCTCGCTGGCCCAGGACCGGCAGCTGCTCCTGATGGATGAACCTTTTGCGGCCCTGGATGCGATCACCCGAGACCTGCTGCATGACGAGCTGGAGCGGATCTGGAAGGAAACCGGCCGCACCATCGTCTTTGTCACCCACAACGTCCGCGAAGCCGTCCGGCTGGGCCAGCGTGTCCTGTTGCTCTCCTCCAGGCCAGGCCGTGTGGTGCAGGAATGGAACGTCAGCGAGGAACACCGCACGGACGCCGGACTGGCCGGACAACTCACCGGCGCTATCACTGCCCGGCTACGCGAGGAGATCCGCCGCCATGCCAAATAAGCACACTCCGCTGATGGAGCCCGCCGAAGCCCGCCACATCACCGCAGCCCTGACCCGGTCCTCCACCGGCTCTGCCGACCTGCGCGAGCTCGAGGCCGGGCTGGACTCGCTCCAGTCCGACGCCGTGCACAAGTCACGGATCGACTGGAGCCGGATACTGCTTCCCGTCGCGGCGCTGGCCGTCCTGCTGGTCGCCTGGCAGGTCTACGTGTCCCTGGGCTTCAAGCGGCGCGACCTTGTACCCGGCCCGCTGGATGTCCTGGGCCAGATCGGAATCCTGTGGGGTGAGGGGAAGCTGCAGGAAGCCGTGTGGACCTCCCTGCAGCGCGGCCTCGTGGGGTTCCTGATCAGCGTTGCCATCGCGACCCCCGTGGGACTGCTGCTGGCCCAGGTCGCCCCGCTGCGGCGTGCGTTCGGGCCGCTGATCTCCGGACTCCAGGTGCTCCCGTCCGTGGCCTGGGTGCCGGCGGCCATCATCTGGTTCGGCCTGACCGACGCCACCGTGTACTTCGTGGTGTTTATGGGCGCCATCCCGTCGATCATCAACGGGCTGGTTTCCGGTGTGGACCAGATCCCGCCGCAGTACCGCAGGGTGGGGACGGTCCTGGGCGCCTCCCGGCTCCAGATGGCGCTGCAGATTGTTCTCCCGGCCGCGCTGCCCGGCTACCTTGGCGGCCTCAAACAGGGCTGGGCCTTCTCCTGGCGGTCCCTCATGGCCGCGGAAATCATCGCCGTCGGCGGCACCATCGGATTTGGCCTCGGCTCGCTCCTGGACCAGGGCCGGGTCCTGTCCGACATGACCACCGTGATGGCCGCGATCCTGCTGATCCTCGCCGTCGGCATCCTGATCGAACTCCTCGTCTTCGCCCCGATAGAGAAGCGCCTGCTCCGCCGCCGGGGCCTGCTGGCCGGCAGCACCCGGTAGCGCCAGCCACCCGACAAAGCAACGCGGGGTCACTTACGGCCCATAAACCTCGGGTTTATGGGCCGTAAGTGACCCCGCGTTGCTTTCTTCGGGAGGTCACTCGACCGCGCTCGTCTACGGTGCAGAAGTCCGAAGGCCCGGCCGCGGCGCGCGTCCGGGAGAACCGGTCATCTGGTCCAGCGGTGCGCCCAGCGTGGCGGAGAAATCCAGAGCCACCTCGGCAGCGAGGGCGCCGGCCCGCTCCAAGTGTTTGCCGAACCGTTGCTTGGGCGCACTGACGTTGAATGCCGCGACGATTCGCTGTTTGAAGTCGTAGACGGGAGCGGATACGCCCACGACGCCGAGTTCGAACTCCTCGTCCACCACGGCGTAGCCGCGGCGGCGGATCTGGGCAATTTCGGCGCAGAGCTCTTCGAAGGTCTCGATCTTGAACGGAGCGTGCCCGGCGGACGCGACCTGCTCTGACTCCAGGGCCAAGGGCGAGAGATCCCGGGTGCCCCGCTGGGCCGAGATCTTGGCCGCATGGACGTCATACCAGTCCCGGAGCGCCGTGGTGTCCCAGTCGCTGACAAGCACACGCCCCGAGGACGTACCCCAGGCATCCACACTGACGCCCTCCCATCCGAGGGCACGGTAGGTGTGGTTGGACATTTCGCTCTTCAGTGTCAGCACGGTGCCGCCTCGCAGCACGCAGAGGTGGGTGGTTTCGTGTGTGGCTGCGGAAACACGCTTCAAATAGGGTGCAGATGCGCTGACCATCCGGGCCTCGGCGGTTCTGGCCGCCAGCGCATATAGCCCGTACCCCAGACCGTAGAGCAGGCTGTCGGGGTCGCGGCTAACCAGTCCCGCCTCCGCGAGGGTGGCAAGTGTGCGGGACACCTGCGCTTTATCCCTGCCGGCGATCTCGGCAACCTTGCTGACACCCAGCCCGGATGCTTCAACTGCTTCCGGTGAGCCAAGAATTTCGAGTAGTTCCAGATCGCGGCGCAGACCGGAGGAGTTCCGCCGCGCCGGCTGGCCAGCGGTGCCTCTTGCGGCTTTGGGAGAGTCGGTCATGGAAAGACCATAACAATATGGCGTTGACATATCAACAACTCGTATTGCGCAAAAGGGAACCAGGGTTCTACGGTTGTGGCATGGCTCACGTCGATGTGAGCCGCGATCCTTGACCCGACGAAGTGAAAAGGAGGATCACGTTGAACGACTCGTTCTTCTCGGACTTCGGTTTGTTCCTCACGAAGAGAGCGGCAGATATCGCCGAATCCGCCGCCCAGCACCTTGCGGTGGTTTTGGTGTCCCTGCTGATCGCCACGGTAGTCGGCGTGGGCATCGGAGTGCTGGTGTGGGATAAGCCCATCAGCCGCTCGGTGGCAATCGCCGGCGCCGGCGTGGGTCTGACCATCCCGTCCATGGCTTTGCTGGCGCTGCTCATCCCGCTACTCGGGCTCGGCTGGACCCCCACCGTCGTGGGACTGGCCTTCTACGCGCTGCTCCCCATCATCCGCAACACAGTGGTGGGCCTGCGCGAAGTACCGCCCGCCGTCTCTGAATCGGCCCTCGGCATGGGGATGGGAAGAGTCAAGACCCTCATCCGCGTCCAGCTGCCCATGGCCTGGCCCGTTGTCCTCACCGGGGTGCGGGTCTCCGCCCAGCTCTCCATGGGCATCGCCGCCATCGCCGCCTACGTAGGCGGCCCGGGCCTGGGCGAAATGATCTTCAAAGGCCTGTCCAGCCTCGGCTCCAAAAACGCCCTCAACTTCGCGATCGTCGGCACTGTCGGCGTGATCGTCCTTGCCCTTCTGCTGGATGGAGCGTTTGTACTCATCCGCCGCCTCACTACCTCAAGGGGACTTCGTGTCTGAATCATTCTCCCGTCCGGCCGCCGGCGCCCGGATCGTCCTGCAGGACGTCACCAAAACGTACCCGGGGCAGGCCGGCCCCGCCGTCGACTCCTTCTCCCTGGACATCGCACCCGGCGAACTGATCATGTTCGTGGGGCCCTCCGGTTGCGGCAAAACCACCACCATGAAGATGATCAACCGCATTATCGAGCCCACCTCCGGGTCCATCACCATCGACGGCGAGGACATCCTGTCCCTGAACCCGAACGAACTCCGCCGGCGGATCGGCTACGTGATCCAGCAGATCGGGCTTTTCCCGCACATGACCATCGCCGAGAACATCTCGGTGGTTCCCAAACTGCTCGGCTGGGACAAAAACAAAACCCGGGCCCGCGTTGAAGAACTACTCTCGGTGGTCGAACTCGACCCCAAAATGTACGCCTCCCGCTACCCGCGGCAGCTCTCCGGCGGCCAGCAGCAGCGCGTCGGTGTGGCCCGCGCCCTCGCCGCCGATCCTCCCGTCATGCTCATGGACGAGCCCTTCGGCGCGACGGACCCCATCACCCGCGAAAAACTACAGAGCGAATTCCTGCGCCTCCAGGAAAAGATGAGCAAAACGATCGTCTTTGTCACCCACGATTTCGACGAAGCCGTACGCCTGGGCGACAGGATCGCCGTACTGTCCGAACGCTCGCAGATCGAGCAATTCGACACCCCCGCGAACATCCTGGCCAACCCGGCCAACGACTACGTCTCCCAGTTCGTCGGCCACGGCGCCGCCCTGAAGCGGCTGGGACTTATACCGGTGCACCAGGCACGACTGGGCCCCAACGTCGCCATCCGCGGAGCCATCGAAGTCAGCGTCAACGATTCCCTCCGTGATGCCCTGGACTCTCTGGTCCTCTCCGGCGGAACCCCGGTGGCCGTGGTCAACGAGCAGGGCCGGGTGGTGGGGTCCATCGACATCGAGAAGATCTCCGCCGTCCTGGGCGCTGAGATCCCTGCAGCACCCGGGGGCGGAGCGCTCGACGGCGGACCGTCCGACGGCGGCGCCCTCACCAGTGGTGCCCGCACCAGTGGAGCCTCTACCAGTGGAGCCTTCACCAGTGGAGCCCGGCCATGACAGCCCAGGCCACGCGGGACCTCGCCACCGCCTTCGGAACAGCATCCAACCGGCGCGGGAAGTACTTCTCCGTCAAGCGGTTCGGCACGCCGATCGTCATTGTTCTGGCCCTTCTCGCCCTATACCTGTGGGTTTCCTCGCTCCAGTTGGACTCAATTGAGCTGCGGACCCTGAATTGGGCCTACCTGCAGGACCGGACCGTGGAACACCTGAGGCTTACGGTGGTTGCCTCCGCGATCGTGGCGGCCATCGCCATCCCGGCCGGCATCGCGCTCAGCCGCATCCACTCCAAGGCCGTGCACGCCATAGTTTTCGGCATTGCCAACGTGGGCCAGTCCACGCCGGCAATCGGTCTGGTGATCCTGCTCGCCATTGTCTGGAAACTCGGCTTCGAGGTGGCGCTGGTGGGCCTGGTGGCCTACTCCGTCCTGCCGGTCCTGCGGAACACCCTGGTGGGCCTGGAACAGGTGGACTCAAGCCTCACCGAAGCGGCCCGCGGGATGGGTATGCGCCCGCTGCAGATCCTCACCCGGATCGAGCTTCCGCTGGCCATCCCGGTGATTGTGGCCGGGCTCCGGACCGCCCTGGTGTTCTGTGTGGGCGTGGCTACCGTGGCCACCTTCATCAACGCCGGCGGCCTGGGAGACATGATCGTCAACGGACTCAAGCTCCAGCGCTGGCCGGTCCTGATCACCGGCGCAGTGGTGGTCTCGTGCATCGCCCTCACTATCGACTGGCTCGCCGGCCTGGCCGAAGACCTCCTCAAGCCCAAAGGCCTCTGACCACCCTCCACCCACCAACTTCTTCCCCGCTGCCAGGCTTTTCCGGCTCTGGCTCCTGCCCGCTCCAGCAAAGGACACACCATGAAAAAACCTGTTCTCGCCCTCCTGGCCACCGGCGTCGTTGCCGCACTGAGCCTTACCGCCTGCGGCGGAGCCGCGTCCTCCTCCACCAGCGATGCCAAGGGCAAAGAGCTCGAAGGACTGACCGGCGTCTTCGGCGCCAAGGACTTCTCCGAGCAGTTCATCCTCTCCCACATCACCAGCCAGCTGCTGAACGCGCACGGCGCCCAGACCACCACCAACACCAAGGTGGTGGGCTCTGCCAACGTCCGTACCGCCTTCGAAACCGGCCAGTTCGCCGGCTACTGGGAATACACCGGAACGTCCTGGATTACCTACAACAAGCAGACCACTCCGCTCAAGGACAAGAAGGAAATGTTCGACGCCGTGAAGGCCGTCGATGCCAAGAAGGGCATCGCGTGGCTGGAACCGGCTCCCCTGAACAACACCTACGCGTTCGCGATCCGCGAAGACAAGGCCAAGGAGTTGAACGTCAAGTCCCTCTCCGACGTCGCCAAGCTCCCGGCAAAGGAACAGACCTTTTGCATGGAAAGCGAATTCTCCACCCGTGATGACGGCTGGCCCGGCCTGAAGAAGGAATACGGCCTGAGCCCGGATGCCAAGGTTGCGATGCTGGACACCGGCGTCATCTACACAACCACCCAGAAGGGCCAGGACTGCAACTTCGGCGAGGTCTTCGAAACCGACGGCCGCATCCCCTCCCTGAAACTCCAGGTCATGGAGGATGACAAGCACTTCTTCCCCATCTACCAGGGGGCGCTGACCATCAAGGCGGACATGCTCGCCAAGTACCCGGCCATCGCCGACATCATGGCCAAGGTCTCCCCGAAGCTCACCACCGAGGTCATGCAGAAGCTCAACGCCAAGGCAGACGTCGACGGCGACGATCCGGACCAGATCGCCAAGGAATGGCTCACCTCGGAAGGGCTGATCTAGGGATGGCCGAGCAG
Source organism: Pseudarthrobacter woesei (assembly GCF_055412745.1). Lineage (NCBI taxonomy): Bacteria > Bacillati > Actinomycetota > Actinomycetes > Micrococcales > Micrococcaceae > Pseudarthrobacter > Pseudarthrobacter woesei. Next base: position 326,284 of record NZ_JBVAYU010000002.1, on the reverse strand, counting down.
CAGGCACTAGCCCCGTCCAAGGCCCGGAATGCGGGTCAGCAAGCGGTCCAGATCGGCGAATCTTTCGTCGGCGACGGCGTCAACGCGGCCCACGTGAACACCGTCCTGGGCCACCGGGACGGACCGGCAGGAACGGCCTGGGCCACCGCCCTGGCAACGCCGAGTGCAGGCCACGTCCCGTTCGTCACCGTGCTCCGGCCGTCGCTGCCGGTCAAGCCGCTCACGCTCTTCGTCACCAAGGCCGCACCGGTCAACGACCGGCACGGAACCCTGATCTGGGGCGCCGCCCAAGCTGGCATCGCCGCCGGCGTCGCCGATGCCCTGGCCAGCGGTACTGTCACCGAAGAGCAGGCCGATTCGCATGTCGTCATCGCCGCCGTCTGGGTCAACCCCGACGCCGACGACGAAGAGACCGTGTACGGCAACAACCGCGAATCCGTCCGCACCGCCCTGGAAAACGCTGCCAGGCAGCTGCCCTCCACGGCTGCGGTGATCGCGGCACGCAACTCCCCGTCCAACCCCTTCTTCACTCCGAGAGGCTGACAGCAATGAAGATCACCGCAATCCGGCTGACCCGCATGGTCCTGCCCCTAGACCCGCCGTTCAACGCAGCCTGGGATCCGGAGCCCCGCACCTCTTTCCCGGCCACTCTGGTGGAGGTGGATACCGACGAAGGCATCACCGGTGTGGGCTCCGGCGACACCATGGACGGCTTCGAAGCCTACGAGCACCTCTTCATCGGCACCGATCCGCTGGCCATCCTCAACCAGGTCCGCCGGATCGAGACCATCAACTTCCACGGCGGCCGCTACTGGCCGCTCGAGGCAGCGCTCTGGGACATCATCGGCAAGGTGGCCGGGCTTCCGGTCGCCACCCTGTTCGGCGGCGCCCGCGACCGGCTCGTTGCGTATGCCTCCTCCGGCGAACTGAAGTCCCCGGCGGCGCGTGCCGAGTCCGCGCTCGCGGCCAAAGCCCGAGGCTTCAAGGCCATGAAGATCCGCATCTCCCGGGACCACCTGCAAGAAGGTGTGGAATCCGTCCGGGCCGCCCGTGAGGCCGTGGGAAGTGGCTTTGACCTGATGGTTGATCTCAACCAGATGTGGCGCATGAGCGGGGACATCGAACCTGCCCTGGAACTCGCCAAGGTGCACAGGCTGGCCGCCCAACTGGCCGAACTGGACGTCCGCTGGCTGGAAGAACCGCTCCCGCAGGCCGACATTGTGGGCGCCCGGCGCGTCCGCGAACAGACCGGGATCCAGGTCTCCGGTGGCGAAATGGTCCGCAGCATGGCCGAAATGATGGCCTTGATCGAGGCTGACGCCTATGACATCTACCAGCCGGACGTCGCCCTGGCCGTGGGCATGTACCGGGCACGGCAGGTGGCCGAAGCCGCGAACCTCAAGCATCGCTTCTTCACCCCGCACACCTGGAGCAACGGCTTGGGCCTGCTGGCCAACCTGCACGTAGCCGCCGGCGTGGACGCAGGCCCCTACCTGGAATTCCCCTACGATCCACCGGGATGGACCCCGGAGCGGCGGGACTTCTTTATGGAACCGCTGGACATCGACGGCGACGGGACCCTCAGAGTCCCCGATCTTCCAGGCCTGGGCGCCGTCATCGACTACGACGCCGTCAAAAAGTACTCGGTCTAAGGAACAGGCAATGACAGCAACAAAGAACGACTGGATCCGCCGGGCCGCCGCCCAGCGTCCGTCCACCGGCCTCTACATCGCCGGAGGTTTCCGGGACGCCCGGAACGGCGCATTCTTTCCCACCGTCTCCCCGCGGGACGGCGCCGTCTTCGCCCAGGTGTCGGCGGCCGGGGAGCAGGACGTGGACGACGCCGTCCAGGCTGCGCACCGGGCCTTCGAATCCGGCACCTGGTCCCGGACTGACCGGCGCCACCGGCAGGAGGTGCTCACCCGCCTCTCCGAGCTCATCCTCGAAAACCTCGAGGAGCTCGCGCTGCTCGAATCCACCGACAGCGGCCACCCGATCGGCGACGCCCTCGGCGTTGACGTCCCCAGCTGCGCCCGGACGTTCCGCTGGTACGCCGAGGCCCTGGACAAGGTCTACGACGACGTCGCGCCCACTCCGCGCAACGCCCTGGCGATCATCTCGCGCGAACCCCTCGGCGTGATCGGCGCCGTCGTGCCCTGGAACTACCCGCTGATCATCTCCGCCTGGAAGGTGGCTCCGGCCCTCGCGGCAGGCAACTCGGTGGTCCTCAAACCGTCCGAGCAGACCAGCCTCAGCGCCCTCCGGCTGGCCGAACTCGCCAGCGAGGCCGGGGTGCCGGACGGCGTCTTCAATGTCATCCCCGGTCTGGGCGGGGTGGCCGGCGCCGCGCTGGGCCGCCACCCGCTGGTGGACAAGATCACCTTCACCGGATCGCCGGAGGTTGGCCGGTTCTTCCAGCGCTACGCCTCCGAATCCAACGGCAAGCAGGTGGCGCTGGAGCTCGGCGGCAAATCACCGCAGGTGGTCCTGCACGACGTCGGAGACCTGGCCGCCTGCGCCTCCGCCGTCGCCTGGGGGATCTTCTACAACGCCGGCCAGACTTGCCACGGCGGTTCCCGCCTGCTGGTGGACGAACGGGTGCACGACGAACTACTCGAAGAGGTCATCAAGGTGGGCCGATCGCTCCAGCTTGGCGACCCGCTGGACCCGGCCACACAGATCGGAGCCATCATCGATGACCGGCAGCTGGAGAGCATCCTGGGCTACTACCGGATCGCCGAATCCGAAGGCATCAGCGTCGCCACCGGCGGCACCCAGGTCCGTCCGGCCGGCGTCGAAAATGGGTTCTACCTGGAGCCGACGGTCCTGGACCGCGTCAACAACGCCGGACGCATCGGCCAGGAGGAAATCTTCGGTCCCGTCCTGGCCGTCAGTACCTTCCGCGGAGCCGCCGAGGGGGTCCGGATGGCCAACGACACCAAATACGGGCTCGCCGCGAGCGTCTGGACGCAGGACATCACCAAGGCCCACACCGCGGCCAGGGAACTGCGCGCCGGCACCGTCTGGGTGAACACCTTCGACGTCGCGGACATCATCACCCCGTTCGGCGGCTTCAAGGAATCCGGCTTCGGCAGAGACCGTTCCCTCCACGCCCTGGACGCCTACTCCGCACTCAAAACCACCTGGATCAACCTCGGCGACGACGCCCTGGACGACGCCTGACTCCCCGGAAACGAGACCTGGACCTATGACCGCAACAACTCACGCCCCCTCCGCCGCCCCCACGCAACTGCTGCCCGGAACCGCCCGCATCGGCTTCATCGGCCTGGGCAACATGGGCTCCGGGATGACCCGGAACCTGCAGGCCGCCGGCTTCCAGCTGATCGTCAACGACGTCCGCAGGGAATCCGCTGACGGGCTCATCGCCAACGGCGCCGAATGGGCGGACAGCGCAGCGGCCGTCGCCGCCGGCTCCGACGTCGTGATCACCATGCTGCCCACGCCCCAGCATGTGGAGGCCGTCGCACTGGCGCCCGCCGGCATCCTCGCCGGGCTGGCCGACGGCGGCATCTGGGTGGACATGTCCACCTCCGTCCCCGAGGTGGCCAACCGCGTCCGCGAGGCCGGTGCCGCCCGCGGCATCCGCGTCCTGGACGCCCCTGTCAGCGGCATGTCCGTGGGCGCGGCGAACGGCATGCTGCAGATTTTCATCGGCGGCGAGGCTGCCGACGTCGAACACCTCCGCCCGGTGTTCGAAGCGATGGGCGACCCCGAGCGGATTCTGCACGTGGGCGGTCACGGAGCCGGCTACGCCGTGAAGCTCATGATCAACCAGTTGTGGTTCTCACACCTTGTGGCCACTGCGGAAGTCCTCAGTACCGGCGTCAAGGCAGGCGTGGACCTCGAAGTCCTGCGCCAGGCACTCATCGCGAGTCCGGCCAACTCCAACTTCCTCCAGAACGATGTGCTTTCCATCCTCAACCACGGCGACTACGACGAAGGCTTTGCCATTGCCCTGGCCTGCAAGGACCTGGGCCTTTCGGTGGACCTCGCCCGTTCCGTCGGCGTTCCCGTTGAGCTTTCGTCCCTCGTGGAGCAGCTCTACCGCCGGGCGAGGGCGCTCTACGGCGACACAGCCGGCGAAATGACGCCCGTGAAACTCTACGAAGACGCCATCGGCGTCCAGCTGCGGACCGCAGCGACCAAAACCGCAGCAGCAGGAGCCTGACATGCACACACGGATACAGATCCACGCGGAGCTCGCCTCCACCGAACTGACATTGGATCCCAAGCCCACCGCCTATTTCGGCCGTGGCCGGGTGGCCGAGGTCGGCGGGATCGTGGCCGCGCTGGGAGGCAGGCACGCGCTGATCGTCACCGATCCCTTCCTCGCCACCACCGCGGTGGTGGCCGCGGTCCGCGCCTCTATTGAAACCGCGGGACTCTCCGTCACCGTCTTCGACGGCGTGACCCCGAACCCCACCACGACCTGTGTGGATGCAGGCTCCGACCTCGCCGCCGAATCGGCAGTGGATGTCCTGGTACCGGTGGGCGGAGGCTCCTCCATGGACGCGGCCAAGGGGATCTCCCTTGGCGCCGTAAACCCTGCCCGCGGCGCCGGACTGGACTACAGAAATCACTTCGCCAATCCGGCGCTGCCCATCGTAGCGGTCCCGACGACCGCCGGCACCGGCGCTGAAGTCAACGCCTTCGGCGTGGTCACTGACATCGACGCCCACCGCAAGTTCTACGTGGGACACGAATCGGCGTTGCCCAAGGCCGCGGTATTGGACCCCGAGCTGACCATAGGCCTTCCGCCCAAGGCGACCGCAGCCACCGGCATGGACGCGCTCACGCACGCGATCGAGTCCTACTGTTCGATCCGGCAGAACCCGTACTCGGACGGCATTGCCCTGCAGGTGGTGTCTATGGTGTCGGAGTTCCTGCCGCGTGCAGTTGCGGACGGCACGGACATAGAGGCCCGGTCCCAGCTGCTCCTTGCCTCCCACATCGCGGGCGTCGGCTTTTCGCACACCGGATTGGGCCTGGTGCACGCCATCGCCCATCCTCTCGGCGGCCGATTCAACATTCCGCATGGCCTGGCCCTCTGCCTGGTGATCGAGGATGTACTGCGGCTGAACCTGCGCGCCCGCCTGGACCGGACAGCCCGCCTGGCCTTCGCACTGGGCGTGGGGGATACCGCGGCCGGCTTGCAGCAGAACGCCGAGGCCGCCGTCGCTGCTGTGGCGTCCCTCGCCCGGGAGGTGGGCATGACCGCCCGGCTGACCGATTTCGGCGTTACCGGCGCGGACCTCGACTCCCTCGTCGAAGACACCCTGGCCGACTCTGTTATCAACAACACCCCCGTGCCGCCCACCGCCGTCGAAATCCGCACAATCCTCGAGAAAGCACTCTAAGTGGACACCACCCTGCAGCTTGACACCCCGATCACCGACGCCGAGCGGGAATTCATCGGGACCCTGCCGACTCAGCTCTTCATCGACGGCGAATGGACTGATGCCTCCGACGGCGCCATATCTGCCGTCGAGGATCCCTCCACGGGTGCCACGCTGGCGTGGATCGCAGACGCCGCGCCGGCGGATGGCGACCGGGCCCTCGCGGCGGCGGCCCGGGTCCAGGACTCCTGGGCCGCGACCCCGCCCCGCGAACGCGGCGAAATCCTGCGCCGCGCGTTTGAGCTGGTCACGGCCCGGGCCGACGACTTCGCGATGACGATGACCCTGGAAATGGGCAAGCCCCTCGCAGAATCCCGCGGCGAAGTAGCTTACGGTGCCGAGTTCCTGCGCTGGTTCTCCGAGGAAGCCGTCCGCATTTCCGGCCGCTATTCCACCGCGCCGGACGGCAAGTCGAGGCTGCTGGTGACCAAACGTCCCGTGGGCCCGTGCCTCTTCATCACGCCGTGGAACTTCCCTCTGGCCATGGCGACGCGCAAGATCGCCCCGGCCATCGCGGCAGGCTGCACCATGGTCCTCAAGCCGGCCAATCTGACACCTTTGACGGCGCTGCTGCTGACCGAGGTGCTCCTGGAGGCCGGCCTTCCCGCGGGCGTTCTCAACGTTATACCCACCACGAGGCCCGGCGAGGTCACCGGTCCCCTGATCCGGGACGGCCGCCTGCGGAAACTCTCCTTCACCGGATCAACCGGGGTGGGAAGGCAGCTCATCGCCGATTCCTCCCATCAGGTGCTGCGTACCTCCATGGAGTTGGGCGGCAACGCGCCCTTCCTCGTGTTTGAGGACGCCGATCTGGACGCCGCGCTGGACGGCGCAATGCTGGCCAAGCTGCGGAACATGGGAGAGGCATGCACCGCCGCCAACCGCTTCATTGTGCACGAGTCCCTGGCCGGCGAATTCAGCTCGCGCCTGGCGGACCGTATGGGTTCGCTCATCCTGGGCCGCGGCTCGGCGGAGGGAACCAACATCGGTCCGCTGATTGATGCCAAGAGCCGGGCCAAGGTGGACGAACTCGTGCAGGACGCCGTCGCAGGGGGAGCCACGGCGCTCACGGGAGGATCCCCTTCCGCCGGTGTTGGCCATTTCTACCCGCCCACGGTGCTCACGAACGTGCCGGCAACCGCACGGATCCTCAAGGAGGAAGTCTTCGGGCCGGTGGCGCCTGTGGTCAGCTTCAAAACTGAGGCCGAAGCGATCGCCCTGGCCAACGACACGGAGTTTGGCTTGGTGGCCTACGCCTACACCCGGGACCTCAACCGGGGATTGCGGCTTTCCGAAAAGGTGGACGTCGGCATGTTCGGCTTGAATACCGGCATTGTGTCCAACCCTGCCGCGCCGTTCGGCGGGGTCAAACAGTCCGGTATGGGCCGCGAAGGCGGCACCGAGGGCATCGAAGAGTACCTCGAGACCCGCTACATCGGCATCGCTGACCCGTCCTGATGCGGATTTTGGTGACGGGCGGCACCAGCGGAATCGGTGCCGCCCTGGTCCGGGAATCCCTCCGCGCCGGTCATACCGTCTCCACAACAGGAAGGGACGCCGGGAGGCTGGAGGCGTTCCTGGCGTCCTGCTCCGGACTCGGCCAGGTTCACGGCACGGTGGCCGATGCGGGCCACTGGGACCAGACCCGTGACGCCGTTGCCGCGGCCGTCGGGGCTCTCGGAGGCCTGGACGTTGCCGTGGCCAACGCCGGGTTCTCTTCACCCGGAGACCTCGCAGACGGGGACCCGGAGACGTGGCGGGACATGGTGCTGACCAACGTCTTTGGTCCGGCGATTCTGGCCAAGGCGGCGTTGCCTCAGCTCATTGCCAACCGCGGGCACTTTGTCCTGACCGGCAGTACAGCCGGCCGCAAGGTGTATCCAGGCAATCTCTACACGGCCACCAAATGGGCAGTGGCCGGGTACGCCGAATCACTGCGCCAGCAGCTGGTGGGGACAGGCGTGCGGGTGCTGCATATCGCCCCCGGGCACGTGGACACGCCGCTGTGGAAGAAAGCGCCCGACGCCGCCGTCACGCCTGGAGCAGTTGCAGGCGCCATCCTCTGGGCGCTCAACCAGCCGTCCGGTGTGGACGTTTCCGAAATCACGATCCGGGCCACCGGCCAGAGATTCTAGCCACCCCACCACAAGACCAACGCGGGGTCACTTACGGCCCATAAACCTCGGGTTATGGGCCGTAAGTGACCCCGCGTGGGTTTTTCCGGTTGACGGGAGCCCCTCCTCCCGGCTCCTTGTCCCGGCTCCTTGTCCCGGCTCCGGTACCGGCCTAAACTCACGGCTATAGGCCGGTGTGCGGCCGATCCAGCCCAATCGTGAGGAGACAGCCGTGGCGCCAAAATACGGAGTGCTGGCACTGGTCGAGGCCAAGCCGGGGAAGGAACAGGAGGTCTGGGACTTCCTCAACGGCGGCCGCGAGATTGTGCTCAGCGAACCAGGCACCCGGACCTGGTATGCCTTCCGGGTCAACGAGAACACCTTCGGCATCTTCGACACCTTCGATACGGAGGAGGGCAGGCAGGCCCACCTCAACGGTGCCATCCCCGCGGCCCTTGGCGAACACGGCCCGGCACTGCTCGCCAAGGACCCGGACATCAAGCTAATAGAGCTCATTGCAGTGAAGTAGGCGCGTTGCCCGCCCCGCAGAATCCGGAACGGGGGCTCATTGACACGGACACGCCGGCATTACTGTCCGACGTGGCTGCTCCGGCCGTCAAAGTGCCCCCGGACTGCACGGTGCTGACCCCGCCCCCGGATCTTTCCGCCGCCCGATTCCTCGAGCGGCTCGACGCGCTGCGCTCGGACGCAGAGCAGAGCAAGTACGTGCGCTACTTCAAGTCCGGCCCCGGCGACTACGCCGAAGGCGACTTCTTCACGGGCGTCCGGATGGGCGAAGTCTTCCAGCTGGCCAAGGAATTCGCGGCGCTGGAGCTGCCGGAAATCGAGGCTCTGCTGGAACAGGACATCCATGAGGCCCGGGCCGGGGCCGTCAAGATCATGGCCCTGCGGGCTTCGGCAAAGACGACCCCGGCGAACCGCCGTCGGGAACTCTATGAGCTCTACCTGCGCCGGCACGACCGGATCAACAACTGGGACCTTGTGGATCTGGGCGCCCCCGGGTGGTCGGCGGCTGGCTCGGGGACAAGCCGCGGGACATCCTGTACGCCCTCGCCCGCTCGCGGGACTTGTGGGAGCGGCGCACCGCATCGTTGCCACGTCCTGGTTCCTCCGGGACGGAGACCTGGACGACACCTACGCGATCGCCGAACTCCTGCACGAGGACCCCCAAGACCTCATCCACAAGGCCGTGGGCGGCTGGGTCCGGGACGCGGGCCGCAGCGACCGGCCGCGGATGCTGGACTTTCTGGATGCCCACGCCGCGACGATGCCGCGTGTGGCCCTGCGCTACGCGATCGAACATCTGGACAAGGCCCAGCGCCAGCACTACCTCGCTCTGAAGGCCCGTTGACGGCGACAACTATGTGACGCGGCGTTACCCCGCGTGAACGGGTGTTTCCGGTCCGTTGTTCCGCCCTGTGGCGCCGCCCTATCGTCGATGCATGGCAATTCAGGACATTTACCCCACGGCCCTGCGCCTCCTCGGCCGCCCCGTGCTGGTGGTCGGCGGCGGCCCGGTCGCCGCTCGCCGCGCCAAGGGACTGCTCGACGCCGGCGCCCGCGTCACCGTCGTCGCGCCCCTGGCCTGCCCCGCCCTGAGCGGACTTTTCGACGCCGGCCACCTGGCCTGGGAGCCGCGCCGATACCGCACGTCCGACGTCGACGGCGTCTGGTTCGTCCAGACCGCCACCGGCGACTCCGCTGTTGACGCGCAGGTTGCCGCCGACGCCGAGGCGCAGCGCGTCTGGTGCGTCAACGCCTCCGACCACGAAGCCTCGGCCGCTTGGACGCCCGCCGTCGCCGTCGTCGACGACATCAAGATCGCCGTCAACGCCGGGGGAGACCCGCGCCGCGCCATGGCAGTGCGCGACGCAGTGGCCACCGCCCTGGACACCGGGGACCTGCCGCTGCGCCGGCGTCGCGCCTCCACCGGTGCAGGTTCCGTGGCCCTGGTCGGCGGCGGACCCGGCGACAGCGGGCTCATCACGGTCCGCGGCCGGCGGCTCCTCGGCCAGGCCGACGTCGTCGTCGCGGACCGCCTCGGCCCCCGCGAACTCCTCAGCGAACTCGCCCCCGACGTCCGCGTGATCGAGGTCGGCAAGACGCCCGGCCACCACCCCGTCCCGCAGTCCGGGATCAACCGCATCCTGGTCCACGAAGCCCTGCAGGGACACCGCGTGGTCCGGCTCAAGGGCGGGGACCCATACGTCCTGGGCCGCGGCGGCGAGGAAGCCGACTACTGCCGGCAGCACGGCGTCGACGTTGAAGTGGTTTCCGGCGTCACCTCCGCCATCTCGGTCCCGGCCGCCGCCGGCATCCCGGTCACGCACCGCGGGCTGGCCAAGGGCTTCAGCGTGGTCACCGGCCACGAGGAGCTCTCCGAGGTTCCGGCCCGCGCCGACCACACCGTGATCCTGCTCATGGGGGTGGGCCAGCTGCGCGATTCCGCGGCCTCGCTGGCCCGCGCCGGTTTGCCAGCGGGGACGCCGGTTGGCATCGTAGAGAATGGTTACCTGCCGAACCAGCGGGTGACCATCGGAACCCTCGGGACCATCGCGGACCAGGCGGAGGCCGCGGGCGTCGCGAACCCCGCCGTGATCGTGATCGGTGACGTGGTCCGCGTCAGCCCGTACGCGCCGTCGCACTTCAAGACCGCCGATTACAGCACCACCACCCCGAACGCGCCCCGCACCACCCGCATCACCAAGACCCGCGTAATGACCCCGTAGACCCCACCCAAGTAGCTCGCAGTTAAGGCCGTTTTGAGCCCTCATAACGGCCTTAGCTGCGTATTAGTTGGGCCGTGACAGAAAAAAGGAACACAGCCGTGTCAACCAACACCCCTGCAGGAACTGCTGCCCGCCCGCTGCGCATCGCCGTCGTCGGCTCCGGACCGGCCGGCGTGTACGCCGCGGACATCCTGACCAAGAGCGAGGCCGTCAAGAGCGGCGAGCTCACGGTCAGCATCGACCTCTTCGACCGCTACCCGGCGCCCTACGGCCTGATCCGCTACGGCGTGGCCCCCGACCACCCGCGCATCAAGGGCATCGTCAACGCCCTGCACAAGGTCCTGGACCGCGGCGACATCCGCTTCTTCGGCAACGTCGACTACGGCACGGACCTCTCGCTCGAGGACCTCCGCACCCACTACGACGCCGTCATCTTCGCCACCGGGGCCATCAAAGACGCGGACCTGAACATCCCGGGCATCGAACTGGCGGGCTCCTACGGCGGCGCCGACTTCGTCTCCTGGTACGACGGGCACCCCGATGTATCCCGCGAGTGGCCCCTGGACGCCAAAGAAATCGCCGTGATCGGCAACGGCAACGTGGCCCTGGATGTCGCCCGGATGCTCTCCAAGCACGCCGATGACCTCCTGGTCTCCGAAATCCCGGACAACGTTTACCGCGCGCTCAGGGATTCACCGGTCACGGACGTGCACGTCTTCGGCCGGCGCGGGCCGGCCCAGGTGAAATTCACGCCGCTGGAGCTGCGCGAACTCTCCCACTCCAAGGACGTGGACATCATCCTCTACGCCGAGGACTTCGAGTTTGACGCCGAATCGGACCGGCAGATCCAGGGCAACAACCAGACCAAGACCATGGTGGGCACCCTCACCAACTGGATCGCCGAGCAGCCCGAGGACCTCTCCGAGCTCACGGCCTCCCGCCGCCTGCACCTGCACTTCCTGCACAGCCCGGTGGCGGTCTACGACGACGCCGAGACCCCCGGCCGCGTCGCCGGGATCAAGTTCGAGCGCACCGAGCTGGACGGCACGGGCAACGCCCGCGGCACCGGCGAGTTCGTGGACTACCCGGTCCAGGCCGTGTACCGCGCGATCGGCTACTTCGGCTCCTCGCTGCCGGAGATCGAGTTCGAGCACAGCAAGGGGGTTGTCCCGAACGACGCCGGCCGCGTCCTGGACGCAGCCGGTACCCACGTGCCGGGCATCTACGCGACCGGCTGGATAAAACGCGGCCCGGTCGGCCTGATCGGCCATACCAAGGGTGACGCCCTGGAAACGGTGACCTGCCTGCTTCAGGACCGCGAAAACCTGCCGCCGGCCGCGGCACCCGCCCCGCAGACGATCGTCGAACTCCTGCAGAGCCGCGGCGTGCAGTACACCAGCTGGGAGGGCTGGCTGGCGCTGGACGCGCACGAGCGGTCCCTCGGCGAGAAGGCGAGTGGCGGTGCGGACGGCATCCAGCGCGAACGCATCAAGGTGGTCCCGCGCGACGCCATGGTGGAGATCTCCCGGGACGGGGTGGCTGCCGAAGTCTGATTCTCCCCACAAAGAGCAACGCGGGGTCACTTAGCGCCCATCCCAGAGAGGATTATGGGCGCGAAGTGACCCCGCGTTGTATGGTGGGTGGCGGAAATCCGGCGGGTAGTCAGTAGGCTTACCGTCATGGAGGAGCAGCACATGCCAGGACCCCGCCCATGAGGCTCCGCCACAGCAACGCGTCCGGCCGCGGCTACCGCCGGGTCGCGGCAGGGTCCGGCTTCAGCTACAAGGACCTGGATGGCTCCACCCTGCCGCCCGGGCCGGTGCGGGAGCGGCTGGAAAGCATCGGCATCCCGCCGGCGTGGACGGACGTCTGGATTGCGCCGTACGACAACGGGCACATCCAGGCCACCGGACTCGACGCCGTCGGCCGGCGCCAGTACATCTACCACCCGGGCTGGCGTGAGAAAAAGGACCGGCTGAAGTTCAACCGCGCACTTCAGCTCGCCGAAACCCTGCCGGCCGCGCGCCGGCTCGTCACCATGGACCTTCGCTCCGAGGGCCTGGCCCGGGAGCAGGTGCTGGCCGCCGCCTTCAGGATGCTGGACAGCGGCTCGCTGCGCGTCGGCTCCGAGCGCTACACGAACGAAAACGGCAGCCACGGCCTCGCCACGCTGCTCTGCGCCCACGTAGGCGTGCGCAAGCACGAGCTCCGGCTCAGCTTCCCCGCCAAGAGCGGCAAGACCTGGGAATCGCGGATCAACGACGCCGACCTGGCCGCCGTCGTGCGCCAGCTCAAGCGCCGCGGCGGCAACGCCCGCCTGCTGGCGTACAAGGAGGGCCGGAGCTGGCACCCGGTGACCAGCGCGGACATCAACGAATACGTCAAGGAGCGCACCGGCCAGGACTTCACCGCCAAGGACTTCCGCACGCTGCGCGGGACGGTGGCTGCGGCCGCCAGCCTGGCGCGGAGCGGCCCGCAGCCCAAGGTGTCGGCACGGAAGCGGGCCGTGAGCCGCGCCATGGTGGACGCGTCCGAAGTCCTCGGCAACACGCCGTCGATCGCCCGGAAGAGCTATGTGGATCCCCGGGTCCTGGATCATTTTTCCGCCGGGGAGACCATCGACCCGAAGCGGCTGGACTCCGCCGAATCCGAGGTCCGGGCCCTGCTGTACCGCGAGGGTGGCGTGGTTTCGCTGCGGAAAGCCGCGGGCTCGCCGCCGCCAAATACTGCGGGCCGGCTACATCCGCCCGAAGCGTGACCGCACCAGCGCGAACGCCCCGTAGGCGACGAAGCCGGCCCCGATCGCCAGGAGCATGGCGGGACCGAAGGGGTGATCCTGCAAGGCCTTGAGGCTGCCGTCCAGTCCCGTGGACGAGCCGGGGTTATGGGTGGCTGAGGCGATCACGAACAACAGCCCCGTCAGGATCAGCGCCACACCTTTGGCGATGTGGCCGGCCATGCCCAGGCCGCTGATGAGATGGCCCCGGCGCGTCCCCTCGAAATGGCCCAGCTCATCCTTGAACTTTTTCGCCATGCCCTTGACGATGAAATACACGCCGATCCCGATGATGGCCAGGCCTAGAGCAACCAGCACCGGCACCCCGAACGGACTGTGCATCAGAACGGTGCTGAAGTCCCTCGTGGAATCGCCCGAATCGCCGCGGCTGCCCAGCGCGAAACCGGCGAAGCTCAGCCCCACGCTGCCGTACGCGATGCTGAGGAAGCCGGAGGAGACCAGCTTCCTCAGCCGTGCGCCTCGGGGCAGGTGCCGGGCGCGCAGCGTCGCCTCACTCAGCTGCCAGAGCGAGAGGCCGGCACAGCCCATGAAGCCGGCCCACATAACCGCCGGGCCCCACGGGTTGGCGGCGAGCTGCTCAATCGCGCCGGTGGGCTCCGCCTGGCCCGGGGCGCCCAGCACCAGGGCTACGGCGATGGCCCCGATGACGATGTGCAGCAGCGCCATCACAGCGAAACCCGAACGCGCGACGACGTCGAGCACCCTGCTGTTCGAGGCCGCCTCGGCGGCGTCGGCTACCTCGCCAGCGGCCGATTGGTCCTCCCCGGCCCCGGATGATTCCATGCCGCCGATTCTACGCAGCGGATAAGCCTCCGATCCACGGACTACCAACTTTTTGCTAAGTGTGCTTACTATGGCCGAGTTGTGGCCTTCTGTGGGCCACCGCAATTCCCGATTCGACTACACGATAGGAACCACCATGGCAGGTAATCTTGTTGCCCGATCCATTCACGACCTGACGGCAGGCGCCTGGTTCGGCGGTTCGCTGATGGGTGCCATTGGGCTGAACGGTGCGACGGCGGAGGCCAAGGACCCGGCCGAGCGTACCCGGCTGTCGAGCCTTGGCTGGAAGAAATGGGCCCCGTTCCAGACGGCTGCTTTCGGCGCTCATTTCCTCTCCGGCCTTGCGGTCGTGTGGGAGAACAAGGGCCGGATGGCCAAGCAGGACGGCGTCACCCGCCTGACCGTGTACAAGTCGGCTGTCACCCTCGCCGGTGCCGCCGTGAGCCTGTACGCCGGTGTCCAGGGCGCCAAGGTGGACAAGCTGGCCAGCGAAGGTGCCGACGGTGCCACCGAGCCCAAACCCGGTGCCTCCGAGGAACTCCGTTCCGCCCAGCAGCAGCTGAAAATCCTGCAGTGGGCCATTCCGGTGTTTGCCGGCTGGGTCATTGTCCTGGGCGCCAAGCACGGCGAAATGCAGCGCCCCAGGAACGTCTTCAAGGGTCTCGCACGCTAATAAGCGGGCTCCGCTGGTCTCATGCTCCAGATCGGGACCAGGTACAAAGGCCTCCGGGCCGGACCGAAAAGGTTCCGGCCCGGGGCCTTTGCCGTGCCGGACCATGCTGCTGGGCGCATGGCCGGCCGTCAGAACTCGGCGTTGACGAAGCCGATGATAATCGCCGTCCACCAGCTCAACTGGGACACTGTCAGGCAGCTGAGCATATGGATCCGGTGGCCGGCCGTGAGCCCGGCGAACGAGGTGGTCGGCGGCATCACAACGAGGCGGCGCATGAGGGGGAGCAGCATGATGCCGTTGAGGATCAGCACGAGCACGGCCACGAGTTTGACCACGGTCAACGGGTTGCCCAGATCCGGGCTCAGGAAAGCCCCGGTGGTGAGCATGGTCGCGATGCCGATCCAGATAAGCGGGGTGGCGGCGCCGTCCAGCCGGATCGTCTCGGACAGCTCGCGGCGCCCCAGCAGCCACGGGAAGCCGTGCCAGTCGACCAGCATGATGGCGCCGAAGGACAGCACCATGGCCGGGATGTGCAGGATCAGCGCAATAGTCCGGGGTGGTCCGTCAACCCTGAGCGAGGTTGCCACGACCAGCGCCAGGGACCACGCGACGACGGCGCTGATGCTCAGGACTGCGACGATTCGCCGGGAGGAATCGTGTACAGCGCGTCCCCCCGCGGCGGATCCAGCGGCGCTTTGACTCATGGCGTACCTCCGGCGGCTTGAAGGACTAGATCCGCAGCGCCGTCCCGGTGAGGCCGCCGGAGGCTCCGCTGGGATTGAGCATCTTCCCGCTGCCTTGGGAAAACCCTGTGAAGCCGCTGGCAGCCTCCTGGGTCTTGGAGGGCCCAGGCCGCCGGGTCCGTTAGGCCTGGATCCACTCCGCACAGGAGTTCAGGTTCCGGTGGACACTTTCGACGGCGGCCGTCTCGTCGTGTGCCTCGATCGCCTCCACGAGTTGGCCGTGGCCCTCGTGCGGAAGGCCCTGGAAGCCGTCCTTGCCCTGCTGCCGGAGGAGGTCGTTGTGGAAAACCTCGCCGAAACTGACGTAGAGCTCGTGCAGCAGGGGATTGCCCGATGCCTGGGCCACGAGCACGTGAAAGGCCCAGTCCGCATGGGCCCAGCCGGCGAAGTCCCCGGCGAGCCAGCCTGCGCGGCGCGCCGCCAGGAGTCCGCGCATGGCGGCGACGTCGTCGGCGGTGGCATGACGGGCGGCGAGCCGCGCCGCCTGGGTGTCCAGCCCCACCCGGACCTCAAGAATGTGGACCTGCGAGTGGTCCTGGTACATCCGCTGGGCGGCGCCGGAGATCTCGCTGGTGGCACGGACATAGGTGCCGTCACCGCGGCGGACTTCTAGCATGCCGCTGTGCGCGAGTGCCTTGATAGCCTCACGCAGGGTGCCCCGGGAGACACCAAGGGCGTCCATCAGTTCCGGTTCGGCCGGAATCCGCTGCTGCAGTTGCCATTCCCCCGAATGAATCAGCTCACGCAGCTTGGCGGTGACTTCGTCCACCAGGTGCGGCCGGTGTGACGTCGTCAGGCTCACGGCCGCACCTGGGCGGCCGGCGTCCCCGCGGGCTGGATTCCAGGCCTCGCCGTAAGCAGATGGCCGACCGCGATCTGGCCCACGGCTACGGCCAGCAGCAGGATCAGGGGAAGCGTCCAGGACCCGGTGGCGCTGTGGAGCAGGCCCATGCCGAAAGGGCCCAGTGTCGCGAGCAGGTAGCCCGCGGACTGCGCCACCGTGGAGAGTGCAGTGGTGTCGGCGGTGGTGCGGCCGCTGCGGCTGATCATGACCATAACGAGCGGGAAGATGCCGAGCCCGAAACCGAGCAGCACCGCCGTCAGCGGGGCCCAGGGGACCGGCAGCACGAGCATGGACAGGACGCCCAGGGCCATGGTCACGGTGGCCAGGTAGAACGCGGTGCGCTGCATCCGGGGGCGTGAACCGATGGCGACCAGCACCATGCCGGCCGGGACGGAGACAAGCTGCATGAGCCCGAACATCACTCCGCTCTCGGAAGCGGTGAGTCCGAGCGTGACCAGCATGTACGGGAACCAGCTGAGCACGGCATAGGCCAGGAGGGCCTGCACCGTAAAGCCGGCGGTGATCAGCACGCCGGTGCGGGTCCGCAACAGCGGCCACGGGGAGACTATGCCGGCCTTGACGGCGGGCGCGTTGCGGTGGGCGTGCAGGGCAATCGGCAGGAAGCCGAGGCAGGCGCACAGGGCCAGGAATCCGATTGAGCCCACCCCTGCGGAGGGCGAGCCGAGCTGCTGCGCCACGGGGACGATCAGCACAGCGACCGCGGTGGCTCCGGTCGTCATGGTCAGCGTATAGAGCGCCGTCATGAGGGAGGTCCGGTCCGCGAAGTGGACCCGGATGAAGGACGGCATCGCGACGTTGCAGATGGCCAGCCCGGACATGCCGACCACCGTGCCCGCGAGTAGCATCCCGGTCGAGGGGATGCCGCGGAGCAACAGGCCCGCAGCAAGCAGCACGAGGGAGAGCAGGATGGCCTTCTCAAGGCCCAGATGCCGGGTGAGCCAGGACGTCGCCGCCCCCGCCACCGCGAAACACAGGGTGGGAATCGAGGGGATGATCGCGGCGATCAACGCCCCGTAGCCCAGGACTGCCTGCAGATCGTGAAGCAGGGCCGCGGCCCCGGTGATCCCGGCGCGCAGGTTGAGTCCGATCAGCACGATCGCCACGACTCCCGCGATGATAACGCCACGCGGTGCGCGCACGCCGGCGGAAGGTGCTGTCTCGGGGAGGGCGGACGATGCCGTGCTGCTAGCCATTCCTAAAGGTTAGACGTTTGATGTTTGCGCCTGAGCCTTTTGTGCTGAATATCTCGGAAAGAGACAATGATTGCGCCGGCACCCCGGACCGAGCCGACACGGCCGCCGCGTAGCCGGGCGGAGCAGACACGGCGCCGACCAGGAGGCCGTGGACGGCCGGGGTCCCAGGGCTTTCCGCACGAAGTACGTTGTGGGCACCTGCCGGGACAAGCCGCACGGCGGAGGGATCCACCGCCAGCCCGACGCCCGCGGCCTTCAGGACGGCCTCCTTGGCCACCCAGAGCCGGATCCGGTCCGCGTCGGATGCGTCCGACACGTCGAGGCCGTCTTGCCCAAGCCCTTCCCCCGGGGCGACGGCAAAGCCGTCAAAGCCGTCGAACACCTGAGTCGGCGCCTTCTCGATGTCCGCGCCGAGGCTGGTCCCGGCGGGCCCGGCGGCGGCCATCACGGTTCCGTGACTGCGGGACATGCTCATTCCGACGCCCTCAATGGAAGGCTTGCCGTGCTCGATGCTGCCGCAGCTGGCGCATGTCCGCCGGACTTCCAGTCCCGCGGCGTCGTGTGGCTCCAGCCCCAGCCGCCAGGCGGCCAGGAGCCGGAAAAGGGAGTGCGAAGCGGGGTAGTCCAGCCGGTCCTCCTCGCGGCGGAAGCGGAGCGAGGCGTCCCGTTCCTGCGGGGATAGGAACGCGCCGAGGCCGCCGAACAGGCCGCCGTACAGCCCGTCGCCGGTCTGGGCCGCCGCTGCTTGAACGGCGGCGGACGGAACCGCTACGTACCAAATCCCGGCAGGGCCGCCGTCGGGCGCGGTCATCTCTTGCTGATCCGGCGGTACTGCGCGATCGCCAGCGGGGCGAAGACGGCGATGATGCCGACGCTGCACATCACCGAATAGAGGACGGCATTCTCGGCGGGCCAGCCGCCGGGGACACCGAAGCCGGCAGGTGCCGCGTTGCCGAAGAGTTCCCGGGCGGCCGTTGCCACGGCGGTGACCGGATTCCATTCGGCAATCACCCGGAGCGGTCCGGGCAGGGAGTTGACGGACACAAAAGCGCCGGAGACGAAGGTGACCGGGAACAGCCACACGAGGCCCAGGCTTTGGGCGACCTCCACGCTCCGGGCCGTCAGTGCGATGACCGCCCCGATCCAGGAGACGGCAAAGGCAAACAGCAGCAGCAGCGCCAGCGCGCCCAGGGCCTCGGCCGGGCCGGTGGTGATCCGCCAGCCGATGGCGAGCCCGCAGAGCAGCGTCACCACGACCGACAGTACGCTCGTGAACAGGTCCGAGGACGTGCGGCCCAGGATGACCGCCACGCGTGACATCGGCAGGGACCGGAAACGGTCGATCAGCCCCAGCTGGAGATCCTTGGCCAGGTACACGGCCGTGAAGGAGGCGTTGAAGGTCAGCGTTTGCGCCAGGATGCCGCCGATCAGGTAGCTGCGGTACTGGTCCCCGCCGAGCGTCCCGCCGAAGACGAAGCCCAGCAGCAGCACGAACATCACCGGCTGCACGATTCCCGTCACCAGCGCGCCGGGCGTGCGGACAACGTTGATGAGGTTGCGCCGGGCAATGACGGAGCTGTCCCGGGCTGCGGCGGTGATGGCGCTCATGCGGCAACCTCGACTTTCTGGTTTTGCGCTGCCTGGCCAGCCGCGGCGGCGTGGCCGGTCAACTGCAGGAAAACATCATCCAGGGTGGGGCGGCGCAGCGAGGCCTCCTCCACCTGCAGGGACAGGGAATCCAGTTCGGACAGCACCCGGACCAGCATCCGGTGCCCGTCGGGGGCGGCGATGGAGACGCTCAGGTTCTGCGGGTCCAGTTCCGGCCGGGCGTCCGGTCCGGCAGCCCGATCCAGAACGGCGGCGGCCGCGGAAAGGTCCGCGGCGTGGTGCATTACGACGTCGATCCGTTCCGTACCGGCGCTCTGCTTCAGTTCCGTCGCGGTTCCCTCGGCGATGACGCGTCCGTGGTTGATGACGGCGATGTGGTCCGCCAGCCGGTCGGCCTCCTCGAGGTACTGCGTGGTCAGCAGGACGGTGGTGCCGTCCGCCACGAGGCCGGACACAACGTCCCAGGTGTCGAGGCGGCCGCGCGGGTCCAGTCCGGTGGTGGGCTCGTCCAGGACAACCACCTTGGGCCGGGCCACGATGGCTCCGGCGAGGTCCAGCCGCCGCCGCATGCCGCCGGAGAAGGTGCCGGAGCGTTTGCCGGCGACGTCGGTGAGCCGGAAGCTTTCGAGCAGTTCGTTTGCCCGGGCTGCGGCGGTCCGCCGGTTCATGCCGTACAGCCGGCCCACCATGTGCAGGTTTTCGAAGGCCGTCAGCTTTTCATCCACGGCGGCGTACTGCCCGGACAAGCCCAGGTTCCGCCGCACCAGCTCCGGGTGGCTCAGCACGGAATGTCCCGCGATACGGGCGTCACCGCTGTCCGGGGACAGCAGGGTGGTGAGTACCTTGACGGTGGTGGTTTTGCCGGAGCCGTTCGGTCCCAGCAGGCCCAGGACGGTCCCTTCGCCGGCCTGCAGGGAGAGCCCGTCCAGGGCCTTGAAGCTGCCGAAACTCTTGCTGACGTCCTCGACCCGGATCACTGCGAAGCGGCGAGTTCGGCGACTTTACGCGGAGCCATGTCCGTCCATGTCCGGGATACGTAGTCCAGGCACGCTTCACGGCTGTCCGGTCCGAACATGGTGACCCAGCCCTGCGGCGCGGCGGCGAAGGCGGGCCAGAGGGAGTGCTGCTGATACTCATTCACGAGTACGGAGAACGTTGCGGACTTGTCATCGAATGGATTCGTCATGGTGACCTTTCCTGTCTGTTCTGGCGTGCGGAAAGCCCCTCTCGTGGATCAGGGCATCATTTGCTATTCGTCCCGGCCGCCCAGTTGGATGGCCAGCGCGGGCATGATTGCACTGAGAGCCCGGTCACTTAATAGCTGCGAATGACGCTCATCCACCGCAACTTCGGTGATGCTGCCGGTGACAAACGGCTGCCAGGACTCGCTTCCGGGCGTGCCGGCCGGTACCTCGCGGGTGGCCCGGAAGAACAGCAGATCGCCGCTGAACAGCTGCGGCTGCTCATCCCGGATCAGCCGCGCCAAGTCAGGGAAGTTCCGCACCATCGCGTTGACAGAATCCAGCGGGACACTGCCCAGCGGATTGTGGTGCTCGCGCAGGATTTCCAGCGCGCGGGTCCCGTCCAGGCCCGCGGTGTCCTGGTCCGCCAGCTCGTAGCCCTGGGCCTCGAGGTAGCTGGCCCACACTGCCGGTCCGGTTCCCACATCGGCGTTGTGCGCCTGGTTGCCGGGGAACGCATCGAGGATGGCCAGGGACGCCACGTCCTCGCCGAGTTCCTGCAGCCGGGTGGCCAGCCGGTGGACGAGGTATCCGCCGAAGGACCAGCCCATCAGATGGTAGGGGCCCTGCGGCTGGACAGAGCGGAGCTGTGCGATGTAATCGTCGGCCAGTTCGGTGAGGGTGGCGGCCCCCACCGGACGGGTCCGGCCCGGCTCCATCCCGGGCATCTGCAGCCCGATCAGCGGGCGTTCGGGATCCAGCCGGCCCAGCATCGAGGCATAGCCCCAGCTGATCCCCGAGGCAGGGTGGACCGCGAAAACGGGCGGCTTGGTCCCGGCCGTCCGCAAGGGAAGCAGCTGGCGAAGACTGTCCGCGGCGCTCTCGTCCGCACCCTTGCCAGCCTCCCGGAGCAGGCCTTCCACGGTGGGGGCCCGGAATAGCGACTGGACCTGGAGGGAAGTCCCCAGGGCCGCGTTGATCTTGGCAATGAGCGGCTGGGCGAGGAAAGAGTGCCCGCCGAGTTCGAAGAACGACTCGTCGACGCCGGCGCGTTCCAGCGAAAGGACTTCGGCGTAGATCCCCGCGACGGTCTTTTCCCTCGGGGTCCGGGGTGCCAGCCCCGCGCTGCGGGCCACGCTTCCGGGATCCGGCAGCGCCGCCGCGTCCACCTTGCCGTGCGGCGTCAGCGGCACCTCATCGATGACAACGACGGCGGCCGGCACCATGTAGTCCGGCAGCAGTCCCCGCACATGGCTGCGGACGGCGTCGGGCAGGCTGCCGTTTCCGGCGCCGTTCGCCGGACCTGACCCGGCCGGCACCACGTAGGCGATCAGACGGACCCCGTCGCCGCTGCCGCCGTCGGTTCCAACGGCACGCACCACGGCCTCGCGGACGCCGGGGGCACCGCGGAGGGCGTTTTGCACCTCGCCGGGCTCCACCCGGAAGCCGCGGATCTTGAGCTGGTCGTCGTTGCGGCCGGCGAACACGAGCCGGCCGTCGGCGTGCCGGTAGACGACGTCGCCGGTGCGGTACATCCGCTCGCCGCGTCCGGTGAAGGGATCGGCGACGAACCGCTCGGCCGTGAGCTCGGGACGGCCTCGGTACCCGCGGGCGAGCTGGCGTCCCGCGATGTAGAGCTCACCGGCCGCGCCGGGGAGGGTGTGCTGCAGCCTGTTGTCCAGGACGTAGAGCCGCGTTCCCGCGGTGGGCGCGCCCAGGACGGGTTCGGCGGTGTCGCCGACCCTGGCCAGGACGGTGTCCACGGTGGCCTCGGTGGGTCCGTAGAGGTTCCAGGCCTCGATGCCGGGGTGCGCGGCGACGCTGTCCCAGAGTCCGGCGTCGAACGCTTCCCCGCCGAGAGCCAGGCTGAAGGTGTTCTCTTCGGCGGCATGCCCGTCCAGGAGCGCGGTGAACACCGGCTCGCCGAGGAGCTGCCGCAGGTAGCCGGGGGTGCTCTCCCAGACCGAGACGCGGTGCTGTTCGAAGTAGGCGGCGAGCTGCCGGGAGTCGCGGCGGGTCCGGTCATCGATCATATGCAGTTCATGGCCCTGCACCATCCACAGAATCGGGTCCCAGGAGGCGTCGAAGCCGACGCCCGTGGTGTGGGCGACCCTCCGGCGGCTGACGCCGGACATCAGCGTTTCCCGGTGCGAGGCGAGCAGGGCCGCGAGGGCGCCATGGCTGACCTCGACGCCCTTCGGCCGGCCGGTGGAGCCCGAAGTGAACATCACGTAAGCCAGCTCGCGGGCGTCCGGGTGCGGCAGTAGGGCCGCCGGATCCGCGACATCCTTACCATCCGGGGCAGTCTCCGGGCTGGCTTCCAGGTCCTCGGACAGTTCGTCCAGCAGCAGCACCCGGGGCCGGACGGCCAGGACCGCAACGAGCTGCTCAACCCGGCCGGCCACGGCGCGGCTGGTGAGGATTACCGGCGGTGCGGCGTCCTCGATGATGGCGGCGGCGCGCTCGTCCGGGTATTCGGTGTCGATGGGGTTGTAGACGGCCCCGGCGGCCAGGACACCGAACATGCTTTCCACCGTTCCCAGCGATCGGGGGAGCATCACGGAAACCACGTCGCCGCGGCTGACTCCCGCCGCCGCCAGGGCGGCGGCGATCCGCGAGGCCGAAGCGGCCAGCCCGGCGAAGCTCAGGGACTCTCCGTCTGCCACCAGGGCGGTGGCGTCCGGCGTCGCACTGACCGTTGCGGCGAGGGCCGCGAGGACGCCGGGTTCCGCGCCGGCGGCTGCTGCCACGGTGGCTGGGGCTGCCGAGCGTGTTCCGGCGGTGGCTTCCATCAGCCCGCGCGCTTCATCGTCCCCGATCATCGGGAGCAGCGCGACGGGGGTGTCCGGCGACGCCGCGGCCAGCTCAAGGAACCGGCCAAAGCTGTCCGCAAGCCGCCGGACGGTGCCGTCGTCGAACATCGCCGCGTTGTAGTCGATGGTGCCGGCCAGTCCGCCGCCGCCGCCATCGCCGTCGCCATCGTCGGGCCGGAAGGTGAAGGAGAGATCGAACTTGGCCTCGCCCGACGCCGTCTCGGGCTCGGCCGCCACCCGGACCCCGGGCAGCTGCGGGACCGCCGGTGCCTCGTTGTCCACGGTGAGCATGGTCTGGAACAGCGGGTGCCGGCCCAGCTCACGCTCGGGATTCAGCGCTTCGACGAGCCGTTCGAAGGGCACGTCGTCGTGGTCAAAGGCGGCCAGGATACTGTCCCTGGACCTGCCGAGCATGGTCCTCAGGCTGGGGCCCCCGGCGGCGTCCACCCGCAGCGGCAGGGTGTTGACGAAGAAGCCGACAAGCCCGCGCAGTGCCGGATCCGTGCGCCCGGCCGTCGGGGAGCCGATCACGAGGTCATCGCCGGCACCGGTGCGGTGCAGGAACGCTGCCAGCCCGGCGTGGAGGGCCATGAACAGGCTCGCGTTCGACGCCGAGGCGAGGCTGCCCAGCGCCCTGACGCCGGCAGGATCGAGCCGGAACTGCAGCTGCCGCCCGGGCTGGCGCGATTCGCGCGGCCGGCGGTGGTCCGCCGGCAGCATCAGTTCGGCCGGGATGCCGGCCAGCGTGTGGCGCCAGTGCTCCAGCTTGGCGGTCAGGGCCGCGCCGTCGAGCTGTTGCCGCTGCCAGTTGGCGTACTCGGCATACTGCAGGGGGAGCGGAGCCGGATCGGCGGCCGGATCAGCGCCGAGGGCGGCCTCGTAGGCGGCGGACAGGTCACGCGCCAGCGGGGCGAGGGAGGCGCCGTCGCTCGCGATGTGGTGCATCACGAGGTGCAGGACCCACGCCGTCGCGGCCTCCGCGGATCCGATCCGGATCAGCCGCGCCCGCAGCGGGAGCTCCGAACGCACATCGAAGCCGCGTTCGGCGTCTTCGCGCAGCAGGGCCGGAACCTCCGCCTCCGAGCCGGCCGTGGCGGCGGCCAGCCGCATACCGGCGGCGGCGGGGGCGCCGTCGTCCGGAGCCAGGATCAGCTGCTCCGGCACGCCCCCGGTTTCCGGGTAAACGGTCCGGAGGACCTCGTGGCGTCGGAACAGTGATCCGACCGCGGCGGCCAGCGCCCGCTCGTCGAGGTCGCCGGTGAGGCGGACGGCCAGGGAGATGTTGTAGTCGGAGGCGCCGGGATCCAGCTGGTTGAGGAACCACATGCGGGACTGCGCAAAGGAGAGCGCCAGGCGGTCGGGGCGGACCGAATCCGGACCGCCCAGCCAATCAGTCAGGGAAGTCGGGGCCGCGGCGGGCCCGGAAGTGGCCCCGGCCGCCCCGGCCGCGCCGGAGGCCCCCGGGGAGCCTGTACCGGCCTGCCGGTGCACGGCTGCCAGCAGGCCGGCGGGGGTGGGCGCATTAAAGAGGGTGCGCAGCGGCAGCTCCGTGCTGAAGGCCTCCCTGATGCCGCCCATCATCGAGACCGCGAGCAGGGAGTGCCCGCCGAGGACGAAGAAATCATCATCCATGGCGACGGTGTCCACGCCCAGGACCCCGGCGAAGATCCCGCACATGGCGCGCTCCTCTGCGGTCGTGGGGGTGGTGCCTCGTTCCTTCCCGACGCCGGCGGAGGGCGCCGGAAGCGCCTTACTGTCCAGTTTTCCGTGTGCCGTCAGCGGGATGGCAGGGACCTGCATAAAGATGGCCGGGACCATGTAGTCCGGCAGCATGGCCGCGGCCAGGCTGCGCAGTTCCCCGGGGTCCGCTGTGCCTGCGTAGTAGGCCACCACCCGGTGGGCCGGCTCGCCGTCGGCCAAGGCCACGGCGCGGTGAACTCCGGCGTGGGCGGCAAGGACCGCCTCGATCTCGCCGAGTTCGATCCGGAAGCCGCGGACCTTGACCTGCTCGTCGGTGCGGGACAGGAACTCCAGCGCGCCGTCCCGGGCCCGGCGGACCAGATCGCCGGTGCGGTACATCCGGCTTCCGTCGGCCGCGAAGGGGTTGGCGACGAAGCGTGAGGCCGTCTCGGCCGGGCGCCGGTCGTAGCCGTGGGCCATGCCGGGACCGGCGAGGTACAGCTCGCCGGGAACACCGGCCGGGACCAGTGCCAGATAGGGGTCCAGGACGAACGTGTCGGTGTTGGCGATGCCGCGGCCGATCGTTGGTGCGTCGCCGCTGATTTCGGCAATCACCGAGTCCACGGTGAACTCGGTGGGGCCATAGAAGTTGTAGGCCGAGACCTCCGGCGTCGACGCGAGCCGGGTCCACAGCTCGGCTGTGACGGCTTCGCCGCCCAGCGCAAGGATCAGCGGCTGCTCCCGGGAACCGTCCAGCAGACCGAACTGCAGCAACTGCCCGGCGTAGGACGGAGTGGTCTCCAGCACGTCGATACCGTGGCTGCGGCAGTAGCCGGCCAGGGACTCGGCTTCGCCACGGACCTCGTCGGCCACCAGGTGCAGTTCCGCTCCGGCGATCATCCAGAGCATGGGATCCCAGGCGGCGTCGAAGCCGAGGCCCGCGATGTGCGCCACGGACACGGTTCCGCCCGGGGCCGCAGCCTGGAACCGCGGGGCGTACAGGGTGCGGTGGTGGTGGCTGTAGAGGTTGGCCAGGGCGCCATGGGGCACGGCGACGCCCTTGGGCCGCCCGGTGGAACCGGACGTGTACAGCACGTAGGCCGGGTCCGCTGCGGCCGGCCGGCGGGCGGCCAGGGCGGCGTCGGAAATCCCAGCACCCGCCGCCAGCAGCGCATCGACGCCGAGGGTCCGCGGTCCGGCGGAATCGGCGGCGGCGGGCACTGCGGAGATGACGACGGCGGGGGCGCCGTCCTCGAGGATGATCCGGATCCGCTCGGCGGGGTAGGAAAGATCTACGGGGATGTAGACCGCGCCGGCCGCCAGCACCGCCAGTGCGGCAGCGACGACGTCGGCCGTGCGCGGCAGTGCCACCGCGACCCGGTCGCCGGGTTCCACGCCGGAGGCCATGAGGCCCTTGGCGAGGGCCCGGACCCGGCCGTGAAGCACGGCGAAACTGGCGGCTTTGTCCGCACCGGCGGCATCAATGAGCGCTCCGGCGTCCGGCGTCCGCGCCGCCGTGGCCTGGAAGGCATCGACGACGGTCTCCGGCAGGACCGTCCCCGTCCCCGGATCCGCCCGGAAGCTCTGTTCCAGGGCACGGGCATGCTGCTCCGGGGACTGGATCCGCAGCCGGTCCAGCGTGACATCGGGGTCCGCGGCGAACTGCTCCACCACGGCGAGGAAGCCCGCCACGAGCTGCTCGGCGGTGGACCGGGAGAACAGCGCAGGGTTGTAGGCGAGCGAGCCGCGGATGCCGGCCCCGGCATCGCCGGAGGCAAGCTCCGCCCCGGCATCTTCCTGTTCAACGGCGTCAACGGAGCTGTCTTCCACCAGGTCCAGCAGCAGGTCGAACTTGGCGCCGCCCGGTTCCTGGCTGAGATCGGCGGTGGCCTCAACGCCGTCCATCGAGAGACCGGCGGCTGCCGTGTTCTGAAGCGTGAGCATGACCTGGAAAAGCGGGTGGCGGTGCTGGGACCGGGCCGGATTGAGCTCCTCGACCACCCGCTCAAAGGGTGCGTCCTGGTTGGCGTAGGCGTGCAGGTTGGTATACCGGACGCTCTCCACAAGCTCCGCGGCGCTCGGGTTCCCGGAGGTGTTGGTGCGCAGCACCAGGGTATTCACGAAGAAGCCCACAAGCTCGTTGAGTCGGGTGTCGGTCCGGCCGGCGACGGGGGTGCCCAGCGGGATATCTTCACCCGCGCCGGACTTGGTCAGCAGCGCCGCGAGCGCGGCCTGCAGCACCATAAAGAGGCTGGCGTTGTGGTTCCGGGCCAGCGCATTGAGGCGGGCGCCGGTTTCCCGGCGGATTGCCAGGGGAACGGACGACGCCGGTTCGGCGGCGGTCCGCGCGCCGCGGATGAAGTCGAACGGCAGCCGGAGCTCCTCGGGGGCACCGCGCAGTTCGCGGGTCCAGAACTCAAGCTGGCGGGCGATGGCGCTCGCCGGGTCGTCCTCGCTGCCGAGCTCCTCCCGCTGCCAGAGAGTGTAGTCGGCGTACTGGACCGGAAGCGGGGCAAGCGGGGTGTCCGTGCCGGCCGCCAGCGCGTTGTAGGCCTGCGAGAGGTCCTGCGCGAGCGGGGCCAGGGACCAGCCGTCGGCGGCGATATGGTGCAGCGTTATCGCGAGCACATGGTGGTCCGGGTCCAGCTGGAAGAGGACGGCGCGAAGCGGCAGCTCCCGCGTGACGTCGAAGCCGCGGCGGGTTTCCGCGGCGAGGGCGCCGGTCAGTGCTGCGGCGGTGCACTGGACGCCAAGCAGCTCCACGGGGCGGTCGCCGTCGGCCAGGATCTGCTGGGCGGGTTCGCCGTCGACCAGCGGGAAGATGGTCCGCAATGTCTCATGGCGGCCGGCCAGCCGGTTGATGGCCTCCTCAAGCGCCCGGACGTCCAGGGCGCCCTTGAGATCCAGCACCACGGGGATGTTGTAGGCGCCGGATTCGGGATCGAAGCGGTTCAGGAACCACAGCCGGCGCTGGGCGAAGGAGAGCGGAATGACGTCCGGGCGTTCCACCGGCTTGAGCGGGCGGGCATTGACGGCACCGAGCTCAATGGTCTCGGCGAGGGCGGCCACGGTGGCCTGTTCGAATACCGTGCGCAGTGCCGGTGCCACGCCGGTCCGGTCCCGCAGCAGCGCCACGAGCCGGGTGGCCAGCAGCGAGTGTCCGCCGAGTTCGAAGAAGTCGTCCTCCAGCCCGACGGCCTCAAGTCCCAGGACTTCCTTGAAGGCCTCGGCCACGATCCGCTCCCGCACGCTGCGGGGCTCCGTGGCCGACGCTTCCTGGCTCGGAGACGGCAGCGCCCGGGTGTCCAGCTTGCCGTTGGCGGTCAGCGGAATGAACGGAATCTGCTGGACGGCGGTCGGCACCATGTAGTCCGGGAGCTGCCGGCGGGCCCGCTGGCGGAGCTCCGAGGTATCCAGTTCGTTGCCGGAGGTGACGTAGCCCAGCAGCTGGTCGTAGCCTGCCCGGTTCTTGGAAACCGCGACGGCGGCATGCTCGACGCCGTCGAGGGACCGGAGGACCTCTTCGATTTCGGCGAGCTCGATCCGGAAGCCGCGGATCTTGACCTGGGCGTCCATGCGCCCGCGGAACTCGAGGGTTCCGTCCGGAAGCCGCCGGACGACGTCGCCCGTGCGGTACATACGGGAGCCGTCCGGGACGAAGGGGTCGGCGACGAAGCGCTCGGAGCTGAGGCCGGGCTGGTCGAGGTAGCCGCGGGCCAGGTTGATGCCGGCGACGTAGAGCTCGCCGATGGCGTTGACGGGGACCGGGTTCAGGCCGGAGTCCAGGATGTAGTGGCGGCTGTTGGCCACCGAGTCGCCCAGTGTTGGTTCCGTGCCGGGCTGCATGACGGCGGTGAGGGAGTCCACGGTCGTTTCGGTGGGGCCGTAGAAGTTGTAGGCCACCACCCCCTCCTGCTCGGCGAGGGAGTTCCAGAGCACAGGATCCACGGCCTCGCCGCCGAGGGCCACCACCGTCGGGTGGGTCTCCTGGCCGAAAAGGCCGCCGGCCAGCAGCACCTTGGCGAAGGACGGGGTGGTTTCGATCGAGTCGATGCCGGTACCGGCCAGGTACTCGCTGAGCGCTTCCGGGTCGCGGCGGGTCTGGTTGTCCACGAGGTGGAGCTCATGGCCGGCGATGAGCCAGAGGATCGGATCCCAGGAAGCGTCGAAGGACAGGCCGGCGGTGTGTGAGACCTTGAGCTTGCGCCCGAGCCGCTCTTCCGCGGGAAGGAAGACGCTGTCCCGGTGGGAGGTGTACAGGTTCAGCAGGGCCAGGTGCTCGACGCCGACGCCCTTGGGCCGCCCGGTGGAGCCGGAGGTGAAGATGACGTAGGCCAGATCCTGCTGCCCGGCCGAGGGCGCCGGCGCCGCCCCGTCCTTGCCAGACAGGCAGGAGACCATCAGGGCGGAGTCCAGCACGGTGACGGGGACCGTGGTGGCGAGTTCCTCGTGGCCGGCGTCGCCGCCGGTGAACGCCGAGGAGGTCAGCAGGCGGACGGGGGCAGCGTCCTCGAGCATGCCCTCCACCCGTCCGGCGGGGTAGTCGGGATCCAGCGGGAGGTAGGCGGCCCCGGACTTCAGGATCGCCAGGAGCGAAACGGGCAGCAGCACGCTGCGGTCCAGCCGGACGGCAACGGTCTTCCCCGGGCCCGCTCCGTGGCTGCGGAGGAACCGGGCCAGCTGGTTCGAGCGGGTTTCGAGTTCGCTGAAGGTCAGTTCGCCGTCGGGCGCGACGACGGCGGTGCGGGAACCGGCGTCGCGGGCGCTGAGCTGGAATTCCTCCACGATGGTGTGCTGCGGAAGCGCCGTATCTCCGGCGTCGCCGGCGGCCAGCAGTGAGCGCTCTTCCTCGGCGGTGGTCACCGAGAGCGAGGCCAGGAGCGCCTCGGGCCGGGTGGCGACGTCGTCGATGAGCCGGACAAAGCGGTCCAGATGTTCTTCCAGCTGCTGCGTGGTGTACAGGGCGGCGTTGGCTTCGAACTGGATCGTGGCGGTGCCGGCAGGGGTGCCGCCGGGGCTGCCGGCGGGGGCGGCGCTGCCGGCGTCGAGGCCGTGGATGACGATCGAAAGATCGTCGATCGGGCCGGTGGACAGGATGTTCATGGTGCCGCGGGCGGGGCCGAAACGGATGTCGTCCAGGACGGGCAGGATGTTCACCGAGGGGCCCAGGTATCCGGTCTGCGTAGCTAGGTCCTCAAAGCGGGAACGCTGGTGGATCAGGGCGCCGCGCAGGGTGGCGCCCATGGTGGTGAGGGTGTCGCGGACCGTCGCGCCGGGATCGACACCGATCCGGACCGGCAGGATGTTGGAGAGCATCGACGGCGTGGATTTCGCGAGCTTGCCGCGGCGGGCGGTCACGGGCAGCGCCACGGAGACCTCACGCTCGCCGGTGATCCGGTGCAGATACAGCGCGGCTGTGGTGAGGACCAGCGCCGGCGCGGAGCCGGCGGCGGACGCCAGTGCGGCGGCGGCCGTGGCGGGCAGCGACCTGGCCGCGCGGACCAGCGAGGTGGCGGTGCCCTCGGGCCGGCCGGCCAGTCCTGCCGCAGCCGGGGAGTCCCGCAGTTGCGCTTCCCAGTAGGCGCGGTCGGTTCCGGCGGCGTCGGATATTGTGTAGTCCGCCTCTGCGGCCAGGAGCTCCGTCAGCGAGCCGAAGCCGGCAGCGCCGGGCCGCTCGGCGTCGTCCGGCACACCGCCCAAACGCCGGTTATCCCGCACACCGCCCAAACGTCCGTTGTCCAGCAGTCCGTTATACAGCCCGGCGATGCGCTTGAGTACCAGCACCGCCGAATAGCCGTCCAGCATCAGGTGGTGGACCCGCTGGTAGAAGTAGTGCCGCTCCGCGGAGAGCCTGATGAGTTCGATGTGCAGCAGCGCGTCGCGGACGGCGTCGTGCGGGAGACCGAGATCCGCGTCCATCAGGGTCCGTGCCTCGGCGTCCGGGTCCCTGACGGCGCTCAGGTCCGTGACTTCCAGCCCGGCCGGGTTCGGCCTATGACGCTGGAACGGACCGGTTTGGTCCTCCCCGAAGGCCATATTGAGCGCATCGGTCCCGGCGACAGCCTGCGCCACCGCCTCGGCCAGCACGGACATGTCCAGCGGCCCGGAAATCTCGACGAACTGGCCGATCTGGTACATCGGGTTCTCCGGTGCGAGCTTCTGGGCGTACCAGATGCCTCGCTGCGCGGGGG
Source organism: Pseudarthrobacter woesei (assembly GCF_055412745.1). NCBI lineage: Bacteria > Bacillati > Actinomycetota > Actinomycetes > Micrococcales > Micrococcaceae > Pseudarthrobacter > Pseudarthrobacter woesei. The sequence continues at coordinate 295,476 of NZ_JBVAYU010000002.1, read as the reverse complement.
TCAGTTCGAGCCTGTCGGCGGAGTTGTTTGACTGGGCGTTCAGGGGATTCGGGGACATATTCCTTCTCGGGTATCTCGAGGGGGCTGCAGACGCATCAGGGCACAAAAAAAGAACCCGCGCGGTGGGCCCAGGCAGGATGACCTCCGGCAGGCGGCCGTGTGCGGCCGGCCTGCCGGAGGATCAGGGGAGGATCGTCAGTGGGAGGTTACTGGAACTGGCCGAACTGGAACGGCCCGGTCTGGCCGGTGTCCACGAGGGGGCCGTCAACGAGCGGTCCGTTGACCAGCCCGCCATTGATGAGCGGGCCAAAGCTGAGCTGGTTGTTTGACGCCGAAGGCTGGGTAACCACGGTGGTTGCGTCGGGGCCGGCGGCGGCCTGGGCAGGCATTGTGGCGACGCCGAGGGCTGAAAGTGCCAGGGCTGATCCTGCGGCGATCCGGGTTGCGGTCTTGAAGGTCTTCTTCACTTTTCATCTCCAGTTACGTAGCCGTATGGTTTCCACGCACCAAAAAGGTGCCATAGAGCTATTCGGATCTGCCCGGAGCCCGGATGGGAACCCGCCCGCCGGAAAGCAACGCGGGGTCACATCGCGCCCATCCCGGGCCCCACAATGGGCGCGATGTGACCCCGCGTTGCTCTGGAGGGGTCAGCGCGGGTGGCGGGCTCCGAGACGCTGCACGGCCAGCGCCAGCCAGAGCTGCACCCGGTCCGCGGTCTGGGCAGGGTCGTAACCGGTGAGTTCGGTGATCTGCGCCAGCCGGTAACGGACGGTGTTCCGGTGCAGCGTGAGCTCCTCGGCGACGGAGGCCACCGAGCCGTTGTTGTTCAGGTAGCTCTCCAGCGTCGTCATCAGCCCGGCCCCGTGGGTGGCGTCAAAGCTGCGCAGCGGATCGAGGGATTCATTCGCCATGTCCGCGAGCGGCACGTCCTCGCTGGCCAGCAGCAGCGAGGTCAGGCTCAGCCGCTCGGGTTCGTTGACGGGCAGGCCGTGGCTGGCCGCATCACGGGCCTCGAAATAGCTCCAGCGCAGCCCGTTCGGTTTCGTATACGCGCCGCCGATCCCGATCGTGGCGTGGATCCCGGCCTCGGCCAGGTGGTCGCTGAGGCTCCGGGCCAGCGCACTGGCGCCCCTGCCGTCGTCGTGGACCACCGCGATCAGGTCATTTCCGACGACGGCGCTCACTGCCGTCGTCAGCGGCAGCGGCAGCGAGGAACTCCCCAGCTGCTTGTGGTGGGCGGCGGACTCGGCCAGCAGGACAACGTTCTTTCGGGTGCTGTTGATGCCGATGCCGGCGAGCCTGCGCGTGGCTTCGCTGGGCTCGAGCGTCCCGTGGATCACGTCCCCGAGGACCTGCCCGGCCAGGGCGCGCTGGGACTGGCGCTGCTTGACCATGTTGTTGAGCTCGACGCTGATCAGGTTCTGCGCGTAGCCGACGATGCCGGAGTCCTCGAAGGGCAGCTTCACCCACAGCGTGCACGCATCCCGGCGCCCGGTCGGGATGGGGTAGGACGTCCAGCCCTCGGCACGGGGCGGCGGATTCCCGGCCACGCTGTTGTAGAGCTGGGCGGTGAACTGGGTCAGCGCGATCTCGGTGCGCAGCATGGAGCCGAGGTGCTTCAGGAGCTCCGCGAGGCCGCCGCCGGTGAGCAGGGCGCGGGCAAGGATCTGGTGCCCGGCGATCAGCCGTTCAAGTTTGGCGAAGTGGTCCGTTGCCTGGGCATCGGCCACGAGCTTGCCGATCGCGATGAACGGGGTCTCATAGGGCACCTCCACAATGGGCAGGCCCCAGCGGTTGGCCTCGGCAATCAGGGCCGGCGGCACGGCGTCGTGCGTCAAACCGATCCCGAAGCCGATCCCCACCGCGCCGGCACGCTGGACCTGGCGGACGAAGCGGCGCTGCTCCGGGGCGCTCCTGAGCCTCATCCCGGTGGTGAGGACCAGCTCACCGCCGTTGAGGAAGCGCTGCGGGTCTTCCTGCTCGCTGACGGCAACCCAAAGAATGTCCTGGTGCCATGTGGTCTCCGCGAGGCCGGCCTTGGTCAGTTTGAGTGACGGCACCCCAAGCAGGGCGGCTAGTGAAATGGCCATGGATTCAGGATAGCGGTGGCTTGGTCAACCGCACTAAAGTATGGCGGCAAGGGTGTGCAGGTGACTATTCCCTGCCTTGCCTCCCTGGCATAGGCTCGGAGCAGTCTCATTGGGTCCATCAGCGTGAAAGAGGTTGTACACCGTGGTTCAAACCTTGCAGAACTTCATCAACGGCGAGTTCGTCACTCCGGCCGGAACCGGGATGCTGGACATCGTCAATCCCGCCACCGGCGACGTGGTGGCGACGTCACCGGTTTCGGTGCAGGCCGACGTCGACGCCGCCATGACGGCCGCCCAGAACGCCTTCAAGACCTGGAAGCACACGACGCCGGGGCAGCGCCAGCTTATGCTGCTCAAGCTCGCCGACGCCGTGGAGGCGAACAGCGACGAACTCGTCGAGGCCCAGCACCGCAACACCGGCCAGGTCCGCTCCCTGATCGCCTCCGAGGAAGTCGCCGCCGGCGCGGACCAGCTCCGCTTCTTCGCCGGGGCCGCCCGCATCATGGAGGGCAAGTCCGCCGGAGAGTACTTCGAAGGGCACACCTCCTACGTCCGCCGCGAACCGATCGGCGTCGTGGCCCAGGTTGCGCCGTGGAACTACCCGTTCCTGATGGCCATCTGGAAGATCGGCCCGGCACTGGCCGCCGGCAACACCATCGTGCTCAAACCCTCCGACACCACCCCGGAATCCACCCTGGTCCTGGCCCGCCTCGCCGGTGACATCTTCCCGGCCGGCGTCCTCAACGTGGTCCTCGGCACCGGCGAGACCGGCGCCATGATGGTGGCGCACAAGGTCCCCGGCCTCGTATCCATCACCGGCTCCGTCCGCGCCGGCATCGCCGTCGCCTCCGGGGCAGCGAAGGGGCTCAAGCGCGCCCACCTGGAACTCGGCGGCAAGGCTCCGGCCATCGTCTTCAAGGACGCCGACATCAAGAAGAGCGCCGCGGCAATCGCCGAGTTCGCCTTCTTCAACGCAGGCCAGGACTGCACCGCCATCACCCGCGTCCTGGTCCAGGACGAGGTGCACGACGACGTTGTGGCGGCAATGGTGGAACACACCAAGACCCTGCACACCGGTTCGCAGAACGACGAGGACAACTACTTCGGCCCGCTGAACAACGTCAACCACTTCAACGCGGTGACCTCGGTGGTGGAGCACCTGCCGGCGAACTGCAGGATCGAGACCGGCGGCCACCGTGCCGGGGACAAGGGCTTCTTCTTCGAGCCCACCATCATCACCGGCGCCAAGCAGACGGATGACATCGTCCAGAAGGAAACATTCGGCCCGGTCATCACGGTGCAGAAGTTCAGCACCGAGGACGAGGCCGTTGAGCTGGCCAACGACGTCGACTACGCCCTCGCCTCCAGCGTCTGGACCACCGACCACGGCACGGCCATGCGGGTCAGCCGCGACCTTGATTTCGGTGCCGTCTGGATCAACACGCACATCCTGCTCACCGCCGAAATGCCGCACGGCGGCTTCAAACAGTCCGGCTACGGCAAGGATCTCTCCATGTACGGCGTCGAGGACTACACCCGCATCAAGCACGTCATGTCTGCGTTGGACGCGTAGCACAGTCGCACAACCCGCACGCATATCCCGCACGCTGAGAAAGGCTTCCCCATGACCACCACCGCCAACGACATCACCTACCGTCTTGAGCAGAAGCGCCGCGTCCAGGCCGACTTCCCGGGCCCCAAGTCCCTGGCCCTGACCGCCCGCCGTAAGGCCGTCGTCGCAGCCGGCGTCGCCTCAAGCGTCCCCGTCTTTGTCGCCGACGCCGACGGCGGCATCATTCACGACGTCGACGGCAACTCGTTCATCGACCTCGGCTCCGGCATCGCCGTGACGAGTGTCGGCGCCTCGGACCCCGCCGTCGTCGGGGCCGTCAAGGAAGCAGTGGAGCACTTCACCCACACCTGTTTTATGGTCACCCCCTACGAGGGCTACGTCGCCGTCGCCGAGCAGCTGAACCGTCTCACCCCGGGTGACCACGAGAAGCGCACCGTGCTCTTCAACTCCGGAGCGGAGGCCGTGGAAAACGCCGTGAAGGTGGCGCGCCTGGCCACCGGCCGGGACGCCGTCGTCGCCTTCGACCACGCCTACCACGGCCGCACCAACCTGACCATGGCACTGACCGCCAAGGCCATGCCGTACAAGACCAACTTCGGACCGTTCGCGCCCGAGGTCTACCGCATGCCGATGAGCTACCCCTTCCGCGAGGAAAACCCGCAGATCACCGGTGCCGAGGCCGCCAGGCGCGCTATCACCATGATCGAAAAGCAGATCGGCGGCGAGTCTGTTGCCGCGATCATCATCGAGCCCATCCAGGGCGAGGGCGGCTTCATCGTCCCCGCCGACGGTTTCCTGCCCGCACTGGCCGCCTGGGCCAAGGAGAAGGGCATCGTCTTCATCGCCGATGAGGTCCAGTCCGGCTTCTGCCGCACCGGGGAATGGTTCGCCGTGAACCACGAAGGCGTCATCCCGGACATCATCACCATGGCCAAGGGCATCGCCGGCGGCATGCCGCTCTCCGCCATCACCGGCCGCGCCGAACTGCTCGACGCCGTCCACCCGGGCGGCCTGGGCGGCACCTACGGCGGCAACCCGGTGGCATGCGCCGCCGCACTGGCCTCCATTGGCTCGATGGAACAGTACAACCTCAACGCCCGCGCCCGGCACATCGAGGAGATCGCCCTCGGCAAGCTGCGCGAGCTCGCAGCAGAGCTTTCCGAGCGTTCCGTGATCGGCGAAGTCCGCGGCCGCGGAGCCATGCTGGCGATCGAACTGGTCCACGCCGGCTCGAAGGAACCGAACCCGGAGCTGACCAAGACGGTGGCCGCAGCCTGCCTCAAGGAGGGTGTCATCATCCTCACCTGCGGAACCTATGGCAACGTCATCCGGCTGCTGCCGCCGCTGGTGATCAGCGACGAACTGCTGCTGGACGGCCTCGCGGTCCTGGCCTCGGCAGTCAAGGCCAACGCCTGACGGTCCAACGCTAAACGGGCCAACGGAGCCATACGAGGAGCCGCGGACGATTTTTCGTCCGCGGCTCTTCCCTTTGCCGGGCGCTTTGGACCGGGCACGCTACTTCCAGGAAGCCGCGTCGAGCTGGATCGCGACGACGTAAAGGTGCTGGCCCTTGTCGATCTTCTCGACCTCGTAGACCCGGATCTTGGTCTCCGGCACCGGACTGAGGATCCTGCCGACGCCTATCCCGTAGCTGAGCAGGCCTTCGAAGTCGCCGGCCGGGGCGTAGCTGGTGAGGGCCGGGTAGCCGATGGCCAGTGCCGGCGCCCTTTCTATCGTGCTGGCCGTGCCGTCGGCCGTGTGGGCCTGCGCGCCCCGGAAGACGACTTTGAGAATGGCCCCGGCACCAGGCAACAGAACCGGAAGTCCGCTGCCGTCCGCAAGCAGTTCCGGGACGTATTCGATGTCGTAGCCGGGGAAGCCGCCGGTGAACCGGAAACTCAGCTGGTCATACGGCGGCGTCTCGGACGGGTGCCGGCCCGAGCCGATGGCGGACAGGGCGGGCAGGGGAGCGGCCGGTGGCGGCGCAACCGGTACGGGGTTCCCGTGCGCCATCTTGAACGCCCTTCCCGGGCCTGGCCACGCCCAGTCAAGGGTGACCTTGGCCGAAATCACCTTGTCGCCGGTCTGCGGCGGCCCCGTTTCGTCGGTATCGCCCGGCACGCCGGCAGTTGCCGAAGGGCCCGCCGCCGTGGACTGCGCGGGGGACGACGTGCCCTGGCTGGTTCCGCCGGGCTGCGGGGCGGCGGGCGTACAGGCTGTGAGGACCAGCAGGAGCGTCAGCAGGCCCAAGCCGGTATTCCTCGCGCCAAGTTCCTTGGTCCTGATTGCTCTCATGATGGGTTCCCCTCGACTCTCCCAGCCTAGGAACGGATGATTGCCCTGCTCAGGGCCGAAAGTCACCAAACTGTCGCGAGCCATTCCGGCCGCCGCTGGGCTAGAGTCGTTCCTACCACTGCAGGAACGCAGACCGGCCGATGTCGCCCGGAACCCCCGGAGCACAGCTGGCTTCTGCCCCAGACCCATAAGGGGTTCATACATGCGATACGTAGTTGGCTACACACCCAACGAGCGCGGTGCCGACGCCGTTGCGCTGGCCTCCGCCATGGCCCGCGCCCAGGACGCGCACCTAGACCTGGTCTACGTGGTGGACCGGCGTACCCCCTATGTCGCCATGAACCCGGACGGCAGCCGAGTCAGCGCCGCGGAGCAGGAAGTGCTTAGCGCCGAACGGGCGGGCCTGGCCCTCGTCCCGAAGGGCCTCGAGGCGCGGTTCCATGTCCGCCAGGCGGACTCGCACGCGGCCGGTCTCATTGATGCCGCCGTGGAATACAAGGCCGGCCTGATCGTCGTGGGTGCCGCCAGCGCCGGACTGTTCAAGCGGTACACCATTGGCAGCGCGGCCAACGCCCTGCTCCATGCCTCGCCCGTTCCGGTGGCGCTGGCTCCCCGCGGCTACCGCCGTACCGAGCCGATCACGCGGCTCACCCTCGCGGTGGGCCAGCGCACCGGCGCGGAGGCGGCGATCGACGTCGCGATTGAATCCGCCGAACGCCGCGGTGTCCCGCTGCGGCTTGTCTCCCTGGTGGAACTCGACGCCGAGGGGGACAGCGGCGAGAACATCAACGCGGCGCATGTCCACGCCAACACCGTCCTCACGGCGGCCGCCCACCGGCTCCCGGCCGGGCACCAGGCCAGCGTTGAAGTGGCCCACGGGCGCACCATTGAGGAGGCGATCGACGACCTCGAATGGGACGAGGGCGAGATCATGATCGTGGGTTCCTCGCGGCTCGCGGAAAAGAACAAACTGTTCATCGGCGGCACAGCCCACAAGGTGCTCCTGGCCCTGCCGGTACCCATGGTGGTGGTCCCGCGCGACTACGAGCGGATCAACACCAGCCCCGAGGACTGACGACCCGTACCGGTCCCGCCCCTGCCGCGCTGGGGCGGGACCGGCGAGGCGACGCTAGTGTTGCCGGCGGCCCATGACCGCCCAGTACGCCGGAATCCGGATGCCGGGGCCGCCCGTGTACATGGGAACGGTTTCCAGGGTCGTGGACCCTTCGGCAACCACTAGCCATTCTTGGGCGGGGAACACCACCCTCCGCTGCGGGGCGCCGAAATGTCCAGGCTTCGGGAGGGCCGAGATGGCCTGCCGCAGAGGACCTGGGATGCTCCGTCCGGTGGCTCCCAGCCCCCGCAGATAACGCAGGGCCCCGCCGGGGACATTTGACTCGACAAGGTAAACGCGGCCGCGGACTCCAAGGAGCGGTGCTATTGCCTTGGCCAGGGACGCTTGACGCCGACGGCTCAGGACGTGGAACACGCCGCGGATAAAGACGTTCGACTCTCCCAGCTCCCGGGAGAGGGCAGCGACAGCCTCCGGACGCGTGGCATCGAGAACCACAAATCTCAGGCCCGGTACGCCCTCGCAGGCCGAGCGGGCTGCCGCCACGGCCCCGCGCGACACATCAGCCCCCACCACCGCGGGAAAGACCCCGGCAAGCCGCCGGGACACGGCACCGCTGCCGCAGCCGATGTCCACGACCGTGAGGCCGGTATCCAGGATGTTGGCTGCCCGCTCCAGGTGCCGGTCTATCTCGTCTCCCTGAGGAGCCTCCCAGATGACGGGTTCCCCCAGCGAGCCCGCGGAGATGCCGCGCCAGAATTCGTCCCACCGGACGTCGGGGTGCCGGGGGAGCCGGAGGGACAGCGCCGCCACCCGAACCACGAGGCGGGCGCTGTCGGCGGACTTCACGAAGGCGTCTGCCACGCCGCGTGCCCTCATGTGCCCTCCGGGACGGAACCGGCCGAGCCGGCGGCAAGAGACGCGGTTCCGTCCAGCTTGCCGCCAGCGGCCAGAATCGCTGTCATCTCCGGAACCGTCACGGGCCTGCTGAAAAAATAGCCCTGCCCAAATTCACAATTCAGGTCTGTCAATCTTTCGGCCTGCGCCTGGTGCTCGATTCCCTCCGCGACGGCACCCAGGCCTGCCGAGTGGATCAATTGCAGGATGGCAGCCACAAAATGCTCCTGCCGGTTGTCCGTCACCAGACCATCAATAAGCGACTTATCGATTTTTGCGTTACGTGCCGGGAGGGTGCGCAAATAGCTGATGGACGAATATCCGGTGCCGAAATCGTCAATCTCAATCGGGATTCCGAGCTCGGTGAGCGCCTTCATGGTGTCGGAAACCTCCGGTCCGCTCCTCATGATCGCCGTCTCGGTTATTTCTATCGCGACCTGCCCAGGCGCTACCCGGTGCTCTTCGAGCAGCCCTTTGACATACCGGGCCAGATCGGTGTGCTGGAGTTCCACTGCCGAAAGGTTGATGTGGACGCGGAAGTCCGGGGGAAGTCCCGGCGAATTCCGCCAGCGGCCGGTCTGTTCGATGGCGTTGTTCAGAACCCACCGGCCAATCTCGACCGTAAGTCCGCCTTCGTCCGCGGCATCGAGGAATTTATCCGGTGCCAGTAAGCCCTGTCTCGGATGATGCCAGCGAATGAGGGCCTCAGCCCCGGCGGCCAGTCCCGTGCCCAGGTCGACGATGGGCTGGTAGTGGAGTTCGAACTGCCCTGCGGCGAGCGCAGCCCTGAGCTCGGAAACCAGGTGGACCCGTTCTTTGGCGGTCTCATGCATGGCCTGTGAGAAAACCAGCATGTTGTCCTTGCCCAGTTTCTTGGCCTCGTGCAAAGCAATGTTGGCGTCGCGGATGAGCTCTTCGCCGCGGAGCCCGGGCTCGCCGAGCCGCACTCCGGTTCCGGCTGTTACGCTGACCCCGATCCCGCCAGCGGGAATCCTGCCGCTGATCGCCGTCAGCAACCGGGTAGCAAGCCGCAAGACATACTCAGGTTCACAGTCCGTCACGAGCACCGCGAACTCGTCCCCGCTGAGCCGGGCCACCAGGTGCGGTTCGCCGACCGCCGCCCGCAGCCGCCGTGCGACTTCGACGAGCACGGCGTCGCCTGCCGAAGTCCCCAGGCTGTCATTGATCAATCTGAAGGAATCCAGGTCCAAAAGGATGAGCGCCGGTTGGACTCTGCAACCCTCGGCTGCCAGGACTGCGTCCGAGACCATCTCCCGCAGCAGGGAGCGGCTTGCCAGGTCCGTCAGTTCGTCGGTGTTGATGGCCCGGCGCAGTTCGGTCTTCGCACTTTCCAGCAGCGCCGTGCGTTCGGCCACGCGGACTTCCAGGCTGTCGTACATGCTTTGAAGTTCTTCGGCCAGCAAATTGATTCCGGTGGTAACAGCGTCAATGCCGTCCCGCGCCGGGGAGATGTCCAGGCGGTTGGAGAGGTCTCCGGAGGAGAGGACAACTATGCCGGCGACAAGTTGCTCAAGGCGCCAGTCATTGTCAGTCCCCGGCATGAGCCTGGGACATCAACCAGCTGACAGCCAGGTCGTGGCTGGTGAAGAACTTCGTCGGAACCGGGGCAGCATGGACGCCCAGGAAGAAATTGGCGAGGACACGGTCCACGGGGGAGGCGCCGAGCAGCGCGATGGCCGAAGCGTCGCAACGCTTGGAAAAGACCGCCCGGGCCGGCCTGCTCACCGACTCGGTCGTGGCCATGTCGATCAGGAGCGGTGCCTGCTTTCCCCGGCACATCTCGTTGACCCGGTCCATGGCCAGCTGTGCGCCGTGCGCGTCGATAACGACCCCCCTGACCCACACCAGCCGAAGAATCCCGTTGCTTTCGAAGCCAAGGGACGCAATACCCGACCCGCCGGGGGTTTCAAGGTCCAGATCAGGCACCGGCATTCCTCAACTTCCGACTCACATCGTCCAATGCCACGACACTAACGCACGGGGTGGCTTTTCGTGACCAACGGTCCAGGGGCTCGTGTTCCGAGACGGATCCGCCGGCAACTGAGTCAGGCGGCCGCGCGGGCCAGTTTCCGTGTCAGGGAATTCTTCCGCGCGGTCAGCAGCATGTCCACCGTCAGCACCAGCAGCGCGAGCCACACGACGCCAAAGCCGATCCAGCGGTCCGTCGTCATGGTCTCCTTGAACACGGCCAGTGCCACGATGAACTGCAGCACCGGGGCAAAATACTGGAGCAGGCCGATCGTGGTCATCGGCAGGCGTCGGGCGGAGGCGCCGAAGAACAGCAGCGGCACGGCGGTGATGATCCCCGACGCCGCCAGCAGCCAGAAGTGCGTGGGGCCGTTCGTGCCCAGCGTCGCCGACCCGCTGACCGCGAGGAAGAGCATCGTGGTGGCGGCCAGCGGCGCAAGCACGATGGTCTCCACCGTGAGGCTAGTGACGGCGTCGGCCCGCGGCCCCACGCGCTTCTTGACGAAGCCGTACAGGCCGAAGCTCAGCGCCAGCGTCAGGGCGATCCACGGCAGCTTCCCGTAGGAGGCCGTCAGCACGCCCACGGCAATGAACCCGATGCCGACGGCGGCCCACTGCAGCGGCCGCAGTTTCTCTTTCAGGACGACGACGCCCAGCAGCACGGAGACGAGCGGGTTGATGAAGTAGCCCAGCGAGGCTTCCACTGCCTGCCCGGTGGTCACACCATACGTGTAGGTCAGCCAGTTGACCGCGATGAGGCCTGCGGCCATGGAGAGCGGGACGATCACCGTCCGGTTTCGGAACGCCGCCCCGAGGACCCGCCAGGAGCGCGTGATCGTGATGAGCAGTACGCAGAAGAGCAGGGACCAGACCACGCGGTTCGCCACGATTTCGACGGCGCCGGCCGGTGCCAGCACGAAGAAGTACAGCGGAAGCAGCCCCCACAGCCCGTAGGCGCCGATGCCGAGCAGGATCCCCGCCGTCGTGTCCTTGTCCACTGCCTTGAGCGCCGACGCCGGCGGCCGGGTCGACGGGCCTCCGGCGGGCGTCGCAACACCGGTGGCGGTCAGCGTGGCTGGGGCGAGGGATCCGTCGGGAGTAGGCACAAGATCCATAACACCACCCCGGACGGCCCTATTCCTGCGTTGTGCCGCCATCGTGGGCAGCGCCGCTGTGCAGATCACTGCGATCTCGGTCACGGCAGAGCCACAAGGTTCCCGCGGACATTTAGAATAGGGGACTGTGCGCTGTGTCAACGGGCGCAGCCGCCAAGACTCAGAAGGGCTCCCGGTGTCCAACTCGGCCGAAACCACGTCCAAACGTCCGCTCCGCGTCGCCATCGTCGGCGCCGGGCCGGCCGGCGTCTACGCCGCGGACATCCTGACCAAATCCAACGAGGTCAAGGGCGGCGACTTCGAGGTCAGCATTGACCTCTTCGAGGCGTACCCGGCACCCTACGGGCTGATCCGCTACGGTGTGGCGCCGGACCACCCACGGATCAAAGGGATCGTGAACGCCCTGCACAAAGTCCTGGACCGCGGGGACATCCGGTTCCTCGGCAACGTCACCTACGGCCGGGACCTGACCCTGCATGACTTCCGCGCGTTCTACGACGCCGTGATCTTCTCCACCGGGGCCATCAATGACGCGGAACTGGGCATCCCCGGCGTCGGGCTCGAGGGCTCCTTCGGCGGGGCGGACTTCGTCTCCTGGTACGACGGGCACCCCGATGTTCCCCGCGACTGGCCGCTGGACGCCAAGGAAATCGCGGTGATCGGCAACGGCAACGTGGCCCTGGACGTGGCCCGCATGCTGGTCAAACACGCTGACGAACTGCTCGTCACGGAAATCCCGGACAACGTCTACCGGGCTCTGAAGAACTCCCCGGTCACCGACGTGCACGTGTTCGGCCGCCGCGGCCCGGCCCAGGTGAAGTTCACCCCGCTGGAGCTGCGCGAACTTAGCCATGCCAAGGACGTCGACATCGTCCTGTATCCGGAGGACTTCGAATTCGACAAGGCCTCGGATGAGGCGATCCGCAGCAACAACCAGATCCGGACCATGGTCAACACCCTGACGAACTGGCTCGTCGAGGAGCACACCGAGGCCGAGGAGCCGTCCTCCCGCCGGCTGCACCTGCACTTCCTGCACAGCCCCGTCGAGATCTACGATGACGCCGCCAGCCCCGGCAAGGTCGCCGGTATCAAGTTCGAGCGCATGCAGCTGGACGGCACCGGCCGAGTCTTGGGCACGGGGGACTTCGTCGACTACCCGGTCCGGGCCGTCTACCGCGCCATCGGCTACCACGGCTCGCCGCTGGACGAACTGGAATTCGATGCCCGCCGCGGCGTCATCCCCAACGAGGGCGGCCGCGTGCTCGACGCCGAGGGCAAACCCGTCCCGGGTATCTACACCACAGGCTGGATCAAGCGCGGGCCGGTGGGCCTGATCGGCCACACGAAGGGCGACGCACTGGAGACCATCGGGTTCCTGCTCGAGGACCGGCTGACCCTCCCGCCGGCGCAGAACCCGGACCCGCACGCCATCATAGAACTCCTCGAAGAGCGCGGGATCGAATACACCACGTGGGAAGGCTGGAACAAGCTCGACGCGCATGAACTGGCACTCGGCGCGGAGTGGTCCGCTTCCTCAACCGCCGCCGGCGCTGGCGTCGTCCGGGAACGCGTCAAGGTGGTGCCCCGCGAGGACATGGTGAAAATCTCCCGCGGCTAGTTCTTCGGCCCGTCCGCGGCGCAAATTTTCTCGCGACGCGCAAAAACGCTGGCGCCCAGGGTATTCCGGCGTCGACAGCGCTTTGGCGCAGCGTGGAGCCGATTGCGCAGCGTGGAACCGACGGCGCGGAGTGGTCCGCTTCCTCAACCGCCGCCGGCGTCGTCCGGGAGCGCGTCAAGGTGGTGCCCCGCGAGGACATGGTGAAAATCTCCCGCGGCTAGTTCTTCGGCCCGTCCGCGGCGCAAATTTTCTCGCGACGCGCAAGAACGCTGGCGCCCAGGGTATTCCGGCGTCGACAGCGCTTTGGCGCAGCGTGGAGCCGATTGCGCAGCGCGGGGGGAGCGTCGCCGAGCCGGCGGGGCCCTGAGGTTCGGCCGCCGCCGGCGCGAGCTCTGGCGGGCACCCGGCCCGCCCACTAGACTTGGCTGGACGTGGCTGCCTCCGGCACGCCGTCGCGCCCGTCCGGTGGGAGTTCAATGAGGAATGTGGTCCATCCGGCAGCTCTGTTCGCGCCCGATGGCGCGGTCACCGCGGAGCTGCGCCAGCAGTATGCCAGCGCCGGCCATGAGCAGCTGGACTCCCGGGGACTCGTGTTCCCGGCCGACTTGCAGCTGCCCGGCCTCAGCAACCTGATCCAGGAATCGTGGCGGCGCTCGGCGCAGCTGCAAGCCAACCCGGACAATCCCGAGGCCCCGCTGGCCATGGATAGCGAGGAGCTTGAAGAGTACCGGCGGCAGCATCCGCTGGCCGCCATTATGCCGGTGATCCACAAGCTCCTGGTCCTGCCGAGCCACGACAGCGGAATGCTGGTGGCCGTGGGCGATGAGGTGGGGCGGCTGCTCTGGGTCGAAGGCGACGCCGCGATGAGGAGCAAGGCCGAGGGCATGATGTTCGTCCCGGGGGCCGACTGGTCCGAGGCCACCGTGGGCACGAGCGCCCCGGGCACCGCCCTGGCCCTTGGCCGCGGCATCCAGATCTCCGGTGCCGAACACTACAAGCGCTCCGTCCATCCGTGGAGCTGCACGGCCGTGCCCTTCCACGACCCGGATTCCGGCGCCTTGCTTGGCGTCGTGGACATCACGGGCACGGAATCGGCGGTGGCCCCGCACACCCTGTCCCTTGTCGAGGCCACTGTGGCGGCAGCCCAGGCGCACCTTCGGGTGGAACGACTCCAGCTGGCTGCCACCCGGCAGGCTTCGCCCGCCCGACGACGAAGCCCGGCCGCCGCTTCGGCCGGCCGCGCCGGCGCCAGCCTGTACCGCAATAGCCTCCAGCTTCTCGGCCGGGATCAGGCCCTGCTCAGCATCGACGGCCGGACCGTGGCGCTGTCAGCCCGGCACAGCGAAATCCTGGCCCTTCTCAGCGCGCACCCGGAAGGGCTCAACGCCGAGGAACTCTGCACCCTGCTGTACCCCGGCGACGCTTCCACCATGACGCTGCGGGCCGAGATGGTCCGCCTGCGCAGGGTCCTCCAGCAGCTCAACGCGGACGCGGTCCCGGAATCCCGCCCCTACCGGCTGCCGCTGGATCTGCTCCCGGATTCCGGCCAGGTCCTGAACTGCCTGCAGCGCGGCGCCCACCGGATCGCCCTGGAGATCTACCGGGGTGCCGTCCTGCCTCGCTCGGAGTCTCCCGGCATCGCCGAGCTGCGGAACCGGGTCTCCTCCCTGCTGCGCGAAGCCGTGCTGACGGACGGAAGTGCCGAGTCGCTCCTGAGGTACGCCGAACTGCCGGAGGCGAGGGACGACGTCGAGGTCCGCGTCGCGGCGCTGAAGCTGCTGCCGCCCCGCTCACCCAAGCGGGCCGCCGTCGTCGCCGATCTGGAACGGCTCGAGACGGAACTCAGCGCCTGACCGCCATAGCCCGCTGGAGTGACCCGGATCACTCCGGTTGCAACCTGACTGCAACCTCCCGGCTCCTAGGCTGAACGCAACGGTGGCGCCGACATCTGGCCGCCATCAATCTTGCACAGCAAAGGAGCTAGCAATGACTGTTTACGCACAGCCCGGTACCGAGGGCTCGAAGGTCACCTTCAAGGACCGCTACGAGAACTGGATCGGCGGCGAGTGGGTTGCCCCGGTCAAGGGCCAGTACTTCGAGAACATCACCCCCGTCACCGGGAAGGCCTTCTGCGAGGTCGCCCGCGGCACCGCCGAGGACATTGAGCTGGCGCTGGACGCGGCCCACAAGATTGCCCCCTCCTGGGGCAAGACGTCGGTCGCCGAGCGCGCCGCCATCCTGAACAAGATTGCAGACCGCATCGACGAGAACCTCGAGATGCTTGCCGTCGCCGAGTCGTGGGACAACGGCAAGCCGATCCGCGAAACGCTCAACGCGGACATCCCGCTCGCCGCGGACCACTTCCGCTACTTCGCGTCCGCCGTCCGCGCCCAGGAAGGACGGCTGTCCCAGCTCGACGACGACACCACCGCCTACCACTACCACGAGCCGCTCGGCGTCGTCGGCCAGATCATCCCCTGGAACTTCCCGATCCTGATGGCCGTCTGGAAGCTCGCCCCGGCACTCGCCGCCGGCAACGCCGTCGTCCTGAAGCCGGCCGAGCAGACACCGTCCTCGATCCTGGTCCTGATGGAACTCATCGGCGATTTGCTGCCGGCCGGCGTCCTCAACGTGGTCAACGGCTTCGGCGTGGAGGCCGGCAAGCCGCTGGCATCCAGCCCCCGCATCCGCAAGATCGCTTTCACCGGCGAAACCTCCACGGGACGGCTGATCAGCCAGTACGCCAGCCAGAACCTGATCCCGGTCACGCTGGAACTGGGCGGCAAGAGCCCCAACATCTTCTTCAACGACGTTGCCGACACCAACGACGCGTTCTACGACAAGGCACAGGAAGGCTTCACGCTTTTTGCCTTCAACCAGGGCGAAGTCTGCACCTGCCCCTCCCGCGCCTTGATCCAGGAAGATATTTACGATTCCTTCATGGCCGACGCCGTGGCCCGGGTGGAGAAGATCATCCAGGGCAACCCGCTGGACACGGAGACCCAGCTGGGCGCCCAGGCCTCCAACGACCAGCTGGAAAAGATCCTCTCCTACATCGACATCGGAAAGCAGGAGGGCGCCAAGGTGCTCACCGGCGGAGCCCGGGCCGAACTGCCCGGAGACCTGGCCGGCGGCTACTACGTCCAGCCGACCATCTTCGAGGGCCACAACAAGATGCGGATCTTCCAGGAGGAAATCTTCGGCCCGGTGGTGTCCGTGACCCGCTTCAGCGACTACAACGACGCCATGGGAATCGCCAACGACACCCTTTACGGCCTCGGCGCCGGCGTCTGGTCCCGCAACGGCAACGTCGCCTACCGCGCCGGCCGCGAGATCCAGGCCGGCCGCGTGTGGGTGAACAACTACCACGCCTACCCGGCAGGCGCTGCCTTCGGCGGCTACAAGTCCTCCGGCATCGGCCGTGAGAACCACTCGATGATGCTGGACCACTACCAGCAGACCAAGAACCTCCTGGTCAGCTACAACGAAAACAAGCTCGGCTTTTTCTAAGCCGTACTGAACCCGGGCGGGGCGGATCACGATTGATCCGCCCCGCCCGCACCACTTGTGCACCTATGCGGAAGGACGCCGGCCCAGTGCACAACCCCTAGCTCCACCCACGCTTTGATGACGCAAGGATTTCGCTATGACGACGACAACGACGACGACGACAATGCAAGCCGCAGTAGTAACCGAATTCGGCAAGGACCTGCAGATCCAGACCCTCCCCGTTCCAGTGCCGGGACGGGGCCAGGCACTCGTCAAGGTACTGACCACCGGTGTCTGCCACACGGACCTCCACGCGGCGGAGGGCGATTGGCCGGTGAAGCCGACCCCGCCGTTTATCCCCGGCCACGAAGGAGTGGGCGAGGTGGTTGCCCTCGGCGAGGGCGTCACTGACCTTGCCGTCGGAGACCTCGTCGGCAACGCGTGGCTCTGGTCCGCCTGCGGCGATTGCCAGTACTGCCGCACGGGCTGGGAAACCCTGTGCGAGGCGCAGCAGAACGCCGGTTACAGCGTTGACGGCTCCTTCGGCGAGTACATGCTGGTGGACACGCGCTTCGCGGCCAGGATCCCGGCCGGCTCGGACCCCGTGGAGGTGGCCCCGGTGCTCTGCGCCGGAGTGACCGTCTACAAGGGACTCAAGATGACCGAGGCCCGGCCCGGCCAGTGGGTCACCATCTCGGGCATCGGCGGGCTCGGCCACATCGCCGTCCAGTACGCGGTGGCCATGGGTCTCCGTGTTGCTGCGGTGGACATTGCCGATGACAAGCTCGCCCTGGCTAAAAAGCACGGAGCGGAACTGACTGTCAACGCACTGCACGAGGATCCCGCCGAAGTCATCCAGCGCGAAACCGGAGGTTGCCATGGAGTACTGGTCACGGCTGTGCACCCGTCAGCATTCGGCCAGGCGATCGGGATGGCCCGCCGCGGCGGAACGATTGTGTTCAACGGCCTGCCGCCGGGCGACTTCCCGGCGCCGATCTTTGAGATTGTGCTCAAGGGCCTGACAGTCCGCGGCTCCATTGTGGGAACCCGGCAGGACCTGGAGGAAGCCCTGGAATTCTATGCCGAGGGAAAAATCCACCCGACGGTCTCCACCCGGGAACTTTCCGAAGTGAATGCTGTTCTTGACGAGATGAAGCACGCCAAGATCGATGGCCGCGTGGTCATCAAGTACTGATGAAGAAAGGACTCTGATGCCAGCGACAAAACTCGACGCCGCCGTGACCCTTCCCGGGGAGGACTTCTCCCGGGTGGCGCTCACCACCGAGGCGGTGGAACTGCTGCGCAAAATGTGGATCCAGCACGGACCGCTGATGTTCCACCAGTCCGGCGGCTGCTGCGACGGGTCCTCGCCCATGTGCTACCCCGCAGGGGAGTTCATCACCGGGGACTCGGACGTGCAGCTGGGGCTGTTCGACATTTCCGACGGGCTCCAGCCGCAGCCGATTGAGTTCTGGATGTCGAAGGAGCAGTTCAACTACTGGAGCCACACGCACTTGACCGTGGATGTGGTTCCGGGCAGGGGGAGCGGGTTTTCGGTGGAGGCGCCTGAGGGTAAACGGTTCCTGATCCGGTCCAGGCTGATGGATTGGCCGGTCTGAATCCGTCCGGATCCGGTCCGATCGAAGCGCACCAGGCCGAAGCGGGCTGTGCAGGAAGACCTGCATAGCCCGCTTCGGCGTCTCACTATGTGGGACAAATCTGGCTGTCCAGTGGATGGACACTAATATGGATAGGTCTGTTTCCAACAAGCTAAAAAGATTGTGGACTTTCCTATGAACCTATTCCGGACCAAATCAATCGAGCAGTCGATGTCCGACGCCGATGAACCCGGACGCCAGCTGAAGCGCTCGCTCAGCTCCTGGGACCTGATGATCATGGGTGTCGCCGTTGCCGTCGGCGCCGGTATCTTCTCGGTCGGGGCCAAGGCTGCCGCGAATTTCTCCGGACCGGCCGTGACTGTCTCCTTCGCTATTGCGGCGGTCACCTGCGCGCTCGCCATCATGTGCTACGCCGAGTTCGCTACTGCCATCCCGGTAGCCGGCTCCGCCTATGTCTTTACGTATGCCACGATGGGTGAACTGCTGGCCTGGATCATCGGCTGGAACCTGATCCTCGAACTCTTCACCGCCGGCGCCGTGATCGCCAAGTACTGGGGCATCTATCTCAGCAAGGTGTTCGCGCTGATGGGTGTGGATATTCCGCCCTCCATCAAGCTCGGAAGCGTGGACCTGTACTGGGGCGCCTTCCTGGTTGTGGCAGTCTTCACCGTGCTGCTGGTGCTCGGAACCAAGCTCTCCGCGCGGGTCGGCAATATCTTCACGCTGATCAAGATCGCCGTTGTGCTCTTCGTGATCGTGGTGGGCTTCAGCTACGTCAAGTTCGAGAACTACGCCCCGTTCGTGCCCGCCTCCGTGCCGACCGGCGGCACCGGAGCCTCGGACGTCCTCAAACAGTCGTTCTTTGGCTTCCTGACCGGCGCGGCTCCCGCGCAGTACGGCACGCTGGGCATATTCGCCGGCGCGGCCCTGGTGTTCTTCGCGTTCATCGGCTTCGATGTTGTGGCGACTTCCGCCGAAGAGGTCAAGGACCCGCAGAAGACCCTGCCCCGAGGCATCTTTGGCGGCCTCGCCGTCGTCACGGTGCTCTACATCCTGGTCTCCCTTGCCCTGACCGGCATGGTGTCCTACACCGAACTGGCCGCGGCCGAGAATCCGACCCTCACCACGGCATTTGAGGCCGTGGGCAACACCGACGCCGCCAAAATCATCGCCTTCGGCTCCCTCGTTGGCTTGACCACGGTGATCATGGTGCTGCTGATGGGACTCTCCCGCGTGGTCCTGGCAATGAGCCGCGATGGCCTGTTGCCGCGTTCGCTGTCCAAGACCAGCACCATCCGTGCGACGCCGGTCCGCCTCCAGGTGATCTGCGGCGCCGCGGTTGCCGTGGTCGCCGGCCTGACCAATGTGGACCTGCTGGAGGAGATGATCAACATCGGCACGCTGTCCGCGTTCGTAACGGTCAGCATCGGTGTGATCGTGCTGCGGAAGAAGCGCCCGGACCTCAAGCCGGCGTTCCGGGTGCCGTTCGGCAAGGTGCTGCCCATTGTTTCGGCGGTCCTCTGCCTGTACCTGATGACCAACCTCGCCGTCGAGACCTGGATCTTCTTCGCCGTGTGGCTCGTGATCGGCATCGTCATCTACTTCTCCTACGGCCAGCGTCACTCCCGGCTCAACGAGAAGTTCGCAGAGGCCAAAGCCTCGGTTGATGGCCCCGCCGGCAAAAGCGCTGCCACGGCCGGGTCCAACGCCGAGGCCGTGGCCGGGGCCCAAGAGACCGAGGACACCCTCACCCGCTCCTGACCGGGGAATGGTCGGTCCCTGACCAGCGAAAGAATTGGAGTCGCCGGAGACGCGCGATTTCGCCGGAAACTTCCTGCGAAATCGCGCGTCTCCGGCGACTCCGGCGTTTGCCGCCCAGCGCAACCTACACCCGGCCAGGCTCGAGTTTGAGGCGACCGCGCAGGACGTGGTGGCGGCGTCACCCAGGGGCGCAACGCAGGATCATTTCCGGATGCTCCATGAAAGGGCCCGGGACTGGCTGGAGATCCAAGGTATCCACTCGGAGTTTGCGGAGACCGACGCGCGGCTCTTCACCGCCGCGTTCTGTGGGCTGCAATTCGACTTCGTCGTGAACAACCAGCCGCAGGAAGCCAGCCAGGCCTTTGACCTGATGCTGCTGGCCTTCTTCAGCAACCTCGACCGGCGCCTCGGCACCGAGGGCCTGCGCGTCTGACCGGCTCACGCCGGCGCGTACCGGCCGATCCATTCCACGAGGGGCCGCAGCTGCTCCCAGCGCCGGGCCACCTCCCCGGCTGCTTCCGGGGTGGAGAGCCAGCCAGGCCGGCCCACGTGCATTCCGGCGGCGAGCGACTTGTGCTTCAACAGCTCCGCGCGGGGATGGTCCTTGTCGAATCCCCGGGGGACAGCCTTGAGTCTCTCGCCCTCCACAGCGAAGCCCAGCGCCTCAACGTCCTGCACGATCGCCTGCAGGACTTCGCCGCTGGACGGGGCATCGACGGCGCTGCGGAAGCGTGCCAGCTGTGCCGGTGTGTGGGTGTGGTGGCCGCCGCCGAGGAGCAGGCCGTCGGCGCCGAGCTGGACGTAGAAGCCGGTATCCTCGGCAACGGACGCGAAGGCGCCTTGCGCGGTCTTGTAGGGAGATTTATCCAGGGAAAACCGGATATCCCGGTTGGGGCGAAAAATTTTGGCCTCGCCGAACTGCGGTGCCAGCTCGGCAAGCAGTAAGGTCAGCGGCACTTTCACGGCGGCGTCGTAGATTTCCTTGTGTTCCAGCCACCAGGCGCGGTTGTTGTTGTGTTCAAGATCGGAATAGAACCGGAAGGCCGCATCAGGAATCCCTGCAAATTGGGTCATGAATGAATCCTAGGGACACGGCTGTTTCCTGACGAGAGCTCTGGGGCGTATGTGGAAAAACAAACAAAACACCCCGCCACGGACAATCCGTGGCGGGGTGTTTTGTTGTCCGTTGGACGGCAGCTATCAGATCTTGTTGGCCGCCTCGGCGTCCGAGACCGTCACGGAACCCAGGTTGGCGCGCAGCTTGGCGCCGAGTTCGGCGTCGACGTTGGTCCAGTACTGGATGGCGCGTTCCTTGATTTCGGCGTTTTTTACGCCGCCCACGGCACCGCTGATGGTGTCGAGGAAGCGGGCCTTGGCTGCGTCGTCGAACACGTCGCGGTACAGCGTGCCGGCCTGGCCGAAGTCGCTGTCCTCGGAGTGCAGGGTCGCCGCGGTGCGGACCAGGGCGCCGTCGAACTCCCAGGAGCCCTCGCCGGCGCGCGCCGCGTCCGCCACCGGACCGCCGAAGGAGTTCGGGGCGTAGACCGGAGCCGATGCCGGCTTGTAGCCGTGGCGCAGGGAGCCGTCCTGGGAGTAGTTGTTCACCGGGGAGATCGGGCGGTTAACCGGCAACTCGTTGAAGTTGGTGCCGACGCGGTAGCGGTGTGCATCCGGGTAGGAGAACACACGTGCCATCAGCATCTTGTCCGGGGAGATGTCGTGGCCCGGAACGACGTTCGCCGGCGACAGGGCGATCTGCTCGATCTCGGCGAAGAAGTTCTCCGGGTTGCGGTTCAGCTCAAAGCGGCCCACCTCGACCAGCGGGTAGTCCGCGTGCGGCCACACCTTGGTCAGGTCGAACGGGTTGAAGCGGTACGTCTTGGCGTCCTCATACGGCATAACCTGCACGTGCAGGTTCCAGCTGGGGAAGTTGCCCTCGCCGATGGCCTCGTACAGGTCGCGGCGGTAGTAGTCGGCGTCGGCGCCGGCAAGCTGCTCGGCCTGTTCGTTGGTGATGTTGTGCTCGCCCTGGTTGGAGCGGAAGTGGTACTTGACCCAGAAGCGCTCGCCCTCGGCGTTCGTCCACAGGTACGTGTGCGAGGAGAAGCCGTGCATCTCGCGCCAGGAGCGGGGCAGGCCGCGGTCACCCATGAGGTAGGTGACCTGGTGGGCCGACTCCGGCGAGAGCGTCCAGAAGTCCCACTGCATGTCCGCGTCGCGCAGGCCGGAGCCCGGGAGGCGCTTCTGGGAGTGGATGAAGTCCGGGAACTTGATGCCGTCCTTGATGAAGAACACCGGGGTGTTGTTGCCCACGATGTCCAGGTTGCCCTCAGGAGTGTAGAAGCGGGTCGCGAAACCGCGCACGTCGCGCCAGGTGTCGGGGGAGCCCTGCTCGCCGGCCACGGAGGAGAAGCGGATGGCGGTGCCAACCTGGGCGCCGGGCTGGAATGCCGCCGCGCGCGTGTACCGGGATACGTCGCCGGTCACCGTGAAGGTGCCGAAGGCGCCGCCGCCCTTGGCGTGCACGATGCGCTCCGGGATCCGCTCGCGGTTGAACTGTGCCAGCTTCTCGACCAGGTAGCGGTCGTGGAGCGCGGTGGCGCCGTCGGCGCCGGTGGTCAGCGAGTGCTCGTCGGACGCGACAGGGGTGCCGGTCTGGCTTGTGGTCGCGGTATGCACGATGGGCGCAGAAAGGTTCGCAGTCATCATTCTCCTTTGTTGATTACTTTGCTTGCTTCGATATGGAGGGAAGTGTTTGGGTGTGCTGGCAGTCCTGGCAGATGCCCTGGTACAGCACATCGGCGATCTGGATGGTCATTGGCCTGGCGTTGTCGTCCCAGTGCGGGGTGAGGCATGGTGCGTGGCCCACGGCGCATTCGACGTCCTCGACGCGGCCGCAGCCGATGCAGATGGCGTGGTGGTGGTTGTCCCCCACGCGTGTCTCGTACAGGGCGGGGGAGTGCGGGGGCTCGAAGCGCCGCAGCATCTGCAGATCCGTGAGGTCGCCCAGGACCACGTAAACGGACTGGGCGGTCAGCTCGGGTAATTCCTTGCGGGCGGCGGTGAGGATGTTCTCGGCCGGGGAATGCGGGTGATGTTCGACGGCGGCGAGCACGGCCAGGCGCTGTTTCGTCACCCGGCGGCCGTGGGCACGCAGGGCGGCAGCCCATGCTTCGTGGGTGCCCGAGGAATCCGTCATGCCTCCATTCAACCATTTATTGTGAATCGCTCATAATAAGACGGTACCTTTTGTGCCGCCCGCTGTGCCGCGCAGGCGCCGCCGTGACGTCGGCTGCGTCCCTCAGCCGGCGTCCGGCGCTATTAGAGTTGGCCGGTGGGGAAATTACTGGCGGACATCACGCCATTGCGCGAAAGCCCGGCCTTCCGCCGCCTGTGGCTTGGATCCGCCGTCGCGGCGCTGGGTAGCCAACTGACCCTTGTTGCCGTGAGCCTCGAGGTGTACCGGCTCACGCAGGACAGCCTTTATGTCGGCCTGCTGAGCATTTTCGCCCTGGGTCCGCTCGTCGTCGGCGGCCTGCTGGGCGGCTCGATCGCGGACGCCCACGACCGCCGCATGGTCGCACTGCTGGCCTCCTCCGTGCTGTGGGTGACCGCCGCCTGCCTTGCGCTGCAGGCCTGGCTCCAGGTGGGGAATGTCTGGCTGTTGTACGTCCTTGTCGCGGTGCAGAGCGGTGCACAGGCCATCAATCAGCCGGCCCGCAGCGCCATCATCCCCGTTCTGGTCCGCAAGGAACTGCTGCCCGCGGCCAACGCTCTGAGCATGATCAGCTTCGGGCTGACCCTGACGGCCGGGCCGCTGCTGGCCGGGGTGCTGGTGGCCTCGATCGGTTTCGCCTGGACTTACACGATCGACGTCGCCACGTTCGCCTTCGCCTTCTGGGCGCTACTGAAGCTGCCGGCCATGCCGCCGGGAGAACACGCCCGGCCCGCGGGGCTGCGCTCCGTCATCGAGGGCTTCCGCTTCCTCGGCACCCGGCCTAACCTGCGCATGACCTTCATCATTGACCTCGTCGCCATGATCTTCGCCCAGCCGAGGGCCCTGATGCCCGCGATCGGCGCACTGATGATCGGCGGCGGCGAAGCCACCGTGGGTGTCCTGCTGGCCTCCACCGCTGTCGGCGCCTTCCTGGCGGGCCTCTTCTCCGGTCCGCTCGGCGCGGTCCGGAGGCAGGGGGCCGCCGTCGTCTGGTCCGTGATGGGCTGGGGCGCCTCGATTGCGGGCTTCGGCCTCGTAGTGCTGCTCGCCGGCCGTTCCGGCGCCGACGGCGTCACGCTGTGGCTCCTTCCCGCCGCCCTGTGCTGCGGGCTGGCCGGAATCGCGGACTCCGTCAGTGCCGTGTTCCGCACCACCATGCTGCAGGCGTCCGCCCCGGACCACCTCCGCGGCAGGCTCCAGGGCGTGTTCATTGTGGTGGTTGCGGGCGGGCCAAGAGTGGGGGACATGCTCGCGGGCGGTGGGACTAGGATTCTGAGTGAAGGCTGGGTCCTGCTTTTGGGCGGCTTGCTGTGCATTGCGGTGGCCTGGACGGTGGCGCACCTCCAGTCGGGCTTCCTGCGGTACGACGCACGGCATCCGGTCCCATAGCGCTTCGTCTTCTGCGCGTGGGTCCGCGGATTGTGGACGGGCCCTGGTGGGTCAAGTTTTTGGAGGCACACGTTTGTTGGAGGCACAATGCACCAGCACCATAACGGGCTAAAGACCGCGGCGCTTTTCGGCGTACTCTGGGCGGTGCTCCTGGGCCTCGGTGCCCTGATCGCGTCCGGCACGCGCAGCGCCGCGCCGATCTGGATCATGGCCATGGTTGGCGTCGCCACTACCGCCTACGGCTACTGGAACAGTGACAAGATCGCCATCCGGTCCATGCAGGCGTATCCCGTCACGGAGGCCGAGGCGCCGCAGCTGCATCAGATCGTCCGGGAGCTCTCGGCCCGGGCCAGGCAGCCGATGCCGCGGATCTATCTCTCACCCACGATGGCGCCGAACGCCTTCGCCACCGGCCGGAACCCGCAGACCGCGGCAGTCTGCTGCACCGAAGGGATCCTGCGGATGCTGGACGCGCGTGAGCTGCGCGGCGTGCTCGGCCACGAGTTGATGCACGTCTATAACCGGGACATCCTGACAGCGTCGGTGGCCGCCGCCGTCGCGGGCGTCATCACCTCCGTGGGGCAGATGCTGCTCTTCTTCGGCGGCGACCGCAGGAACGGGAACCCGCTCGCCACGATTGCCATGGCTCTGCTGGCACCCTTCGCCGCCTCGCTGATCCAGATGGCCATCTCCCGCACCCGGGAGTACGACGCCGACGAGGACGGTTCCGCACTCACCGGAGACCCGCTGGGGCTCGCCTCCGCCCTGCGCAAGATCGAGCAGGGCGTGCAGCTGGCGCCGTTGCCGCAGGACCAGAAGCTGGTCAATGCCTCGCACCTGATGATCGCCAACCCGTTCCGCGGGCGCGGCATGGCGAAAATGTTCTCGACGCATCCGCCGATGAGCGAGCGGATCTCCCGGCTCGAGCGGATGGCGGGCCGGTCGCTGGGCTAGTTCCCCGACGCGCAAAGGGGCCAGCGACGCGCAAAAGGGCTGTCGACGCGGGAATACCCGGTGCGACAGCCCATTTGCGCGTCGTGAGGAATTCTGCGCCGCGGCCAGGGGCTAGCTGCGGAAGTTCACGAACTGCAGGTCGGCCTCGTCGAAGCCCTTCAGCAGGTTCATGGTCTCCTGGAGGTCGTCGCGGGACTTGGACGAAACCCGGAGTTCGTCGCCCTGGATCTGGGATTTGACGCCCTTGGGCCCTTCATCGCGGATGAGCTTGTTGATCTTCTTGGCCAGGTCCTGCTCGATGCCTTCCTTGATGGTGGACTCGAGCCGGAACTCCTTGCCGGAGGCGTAGGGCTCGCCCGTGTCCAGGGACTTCAGCGAGATGCCGCGGCGGATGAGCTTGGACTGCAGCACGTCCAGGACCGCGAGGACGCGCTCTTCGGAGTTGGCCTTCATGAGGATCTGTTCGCCGCTGAAATCGACCTCGGCGCCGACGCCCTTGAAGTCATAACGTTGGACAAGTTCCTTCTGCGCCTGGTGGAGCGCGTTGGCGACTTCCTGCTTGTCTACCTTGCTGACGACGTCGAATGTGGATTCGCCTGCCATGACTGTCCTCCTGATGGTTGCCGGGGGCCGAGGTGTTGGGCCGTGATGTCTGCAATCCAGCCTAGTACGGATGCCCTCGTTGTGGCGGCTGGGAGCGCATGCTGTGGGTTCACAGTCCGCTC
Organism: Pseudarthrobacter woesei; assembly: GCF_055412745.1. NCBI lineage: Bacteria > Bacillati > Actinomycetota > Actinomycetes > Micrococcales > Micrococcaceae > Pseudarthrobacter > Pseudarthrobacter woesei. The sequence continues at coordinate 269,673 of NZ_JBVAYU010000002.1, read as the reverse complement.
AAAGCTGACGCAGGGCGGGAACGAAGGTTGGGCGCCCAGAGTTGCAAGGGTTGGGAGATTTCCTCGAAAGGCACAGCACATGCACCGCAAAGCAGTCCGTTATGTCACCCGTTCCACCGCAGCCGCCGCCGGCGGCATTGCCACGGCCGCGACCTCGGTGGCCGCCGCGGCGCTGGCCGCCTCGATCATCTTCAGCCCGGCTGCCGACGCCTCATCCCGGCTCGACGGCGTCCATGCGGACCTGGCGCGCGCAGTGCAGCTGAATCAGATAACGGAGGAGCAAGCCGCGAGGTTCGAGTCCAAACTTGCCGGACGTATCCTCGGAGAAGCCTGATTTCCCGGGCTTTTTGGGGCGTTGGGGCGCCGATTCGATTCTTCGGCGGAAGTTCTGTAAAGTTGTCTTGCCCGCGGTTACTGGAAGCGGAACGGACTGGAAACAGGCGTTCTGAAGACGGAGGCCGCGAGTGATCTTCTTATGAAGTTCGGCAGATTACCCGAGCGGCCAAAGGGGGCTGACTGTAAATCAGCTGGCAACGCCTACGGGGGTTCGAATCCCTCATCTGCCACCCTTGAGAGAGTCTCCGGAACCAACAGGTTCCGGAGACTTTTTCTTTGCCCGGATGCGGGACCCGGGCAGTTCGCCGGGATGCCGGGCTTAGGCAAGGACGCGACCGGCTCCGCTGCGTCATCCGCGCGGGCTCAGCGGCAATCGAGCCCGGCTTTCGTCCCGCGAATCGATCATGTTGAACCGTCGTCATGAGGCGGCAAGAGGCGCCTCGACAATTCCGCTCCGTACACGCCGACAGCAACATGGAGCCCGTGTACTTGCGATGGGCCGCGGTGCGGCACGGGGCCGTGGAAGGTGCTGCTGCCGGCGGCATGAGGGGACTTCACCGCGGCGGCGTAGCCCACAGGATTTTCCTCATCTCCGGTGAGAGCCTCCTCGGTGGGTTCGGCGCGAACGTCGGCGGCGCCGTGTTGCCGCTGCCTGCGAGACGCAGAAGCCCACTTCGCCTACGCCCGAGCGGGGCCCAGGGCCGCGGACAGGTCCCTGAGGTCGCCGATAACAAGGTCGGGTGCGATGAAGTACGAGGGGTACGCCTCCTGCGAGCGGTTCAGCCAGACGGTGCCCATCCCGGCACGGGATGCCCCGTGGACGTCCCACGGATGCACCGCGACCAGGATCATCCGGCCAGGGTCCGCGTCACAGGCCGCGGAGGCGTAGTCGTAGGCCGCACGGGCGGGTTTCCAGGCGGCTGCGTCCTCCACGGTCAGCAGCCGCTCGAAGCTGCTCCTGATTCCCGCGTCGGTGAACAGCTTCTGCGCGAGCTGGGAGGACCCGTTGCTCAGGGTCAGCAGCCGGTATCCGCCCGACTCCAGCCCCAGAATGCCCTCGCGGACATCGGGATGCAGGGCCAGGGAACTCATGCCGTCGAGGACATGCTCCACCGCCTGGTCCGGGTCCATAAGCAGTGACGTGCGCCCGAGCAGCCCGCGCAGGACCTCGGCGCCGACGTCCCGGAAGCCGGCGTTGTCCCCGGCTGCGGCAAGGGCAAAACCATCCCGGAGCAGGGTTGCGAACCAGAGCCTGGCCATGACCTCGGGCGCACCGACGTCCGCGAACCGGGCGGCCATCGGGGACATGTCCGAGAGGGTTTCGTTGACGTCAAAAAGGATGACGGATGGTGAACTCATGGATGCTCCTTCGGCGCCAGAGAGTACGTCGGCTGCTATCAAGCTATACCGGGGCGTACCGCCGGCCGAACAGCGCGCGGACCCGCGGACCGGTCTGCGCCACCTCATCCGGGCGCCGGCCTGTTGCGGCCGTGGCAACATCCCGGATTCATGCGGGTATCCCCTCGGCGGCGTCCGTTGAGGTTGCCCGGGCTGGAGGTGCCTGCGACCATGGCATGGTGAATAGGCCTATTGGATACTGGGTCAAGCGGCTGGATGCGTCGCTGGAGACGCAACTTGATGCCACACTCGCCCGTCTCCGCCTGAGTAGACGGCAGTGGTACCTCCTGAGTGCGCTGAGATCGGGCCCCGCCACGCCCGTGGAGGTGGCCGATATCCTGCGCCCCTTTCAGGCGGCCGACGGCGGTGACGCGCAGGAGCGGGACATGGCCGCGCTGGTTCTGAATCAGCTCGTGTTCCTGCTGGACGGTCGCCTCACGCTCAGCGATAGCGGTTCGGCCCTGTATTCCGAGGCGTCCGGGCTGTTGGAAGCCACCCGCCATGAGCTCACGGCGGGCATCGGAGCGGATGAGTATGCCATGGCCGTAAGCGTCCTCGAGCGCATGAGCAACAATGCAGACCGGCTCGGCACACGCTGAGCCTCCATGCCCGAGCTTGCGTGCGCCAGGTACGAACTCACCGACCCGCCGTCCTCGGACTTCCCGAGGCAGGTTCCGCGGCGGCCGGGCCGCCGCGGTTCAGGCTGCCGAGGCCTCGGAAAGCATGGCGTCGATCTGGCCCATCGCCTGTTCCATCCCCTCTTGCATGCCCATGGCAACCATCTGCTCCAGCTGGTCCGCCGACTCGAACGTCGACACGACGGTCATCCGGGTGCGCCGCTCGATGGCTTCGAGCGTGACCACACCGTGGGTCGTGCCCATCGCGGCCACCGGGGCGCCGCGTTCGTCGGCAAAACCGTCGTCGAACTCCAGACGGTGCGGTGCCTTGATGGCGGTGAAACGCCACCAGCCGCGGCTCTTCTCGCCTTCGGGGCCCGTCATGTAATAGCTCGCCTTTCCGCCGGGCACGAAGTGGTGCTCTTCGAACGTTGCAGGCCAGGTGGGCGGGCCCCACCAGCGCTCAAGCTGGCGCGGGTCTTCCCAGACCTGCCAGACGCGCTCGACGACGGCGTCGAACTCGGCGACGACCGTGAAGCTCAGGGCCTCGGCATTCTTGTGCGAACTGATGACGGTCATAACGGAACTCTTCCTATCCCTCAGCGAGAATTTCTGCGATCCGGTCAGCCCGCTGCCGCCAGATCGTCTCGTACTCATCGAGCAGAAGTCGAGCCCTGTGCAGGCCGTCGTGGTGGGCCCGCACGATCTGCTCCCGTCCGCGCTTTTCCTTCGTAATGAGGGACGCGCGCTCCAATACCGCCACATGCTTCTGTACGGCGGCAAAACTCATGGCGTAGTGCTCCGCCAGCCCTGACACCGAATACTCGCTGGCCGTCACCCGGGTGACGATGTCCCGGCGGGTCGAATCGGCGAACGCCTGGAAAAGGCGGTCAAGCTCGTCGCTGTCCGTCTGACCTACAACCATCTGATCTACAACCATTTGGTTGTAGAATAATCCGCCTCGTTGACCGTGTCAATGGATTTTCGGCAGCTATCCGGCCATTCCGGGGTGGACCGCGACAAACTCGATCTTGTTCGCGGGCTGGACCGTTTTTTTCGGTGCCCGCGAGTATCCCTTCGCATCCAGGTGATTCTCCGCCCGGTAGACGGCTAGGGCCTCATCGTAAATCTGGTTGAGCCGGTGGCCGAAGAATTCCTCCGAGGACCCATCGTTGAACGTGACGGAGACGAGGGTGCTGCCAGGAAAGTGCCGGTTCATGCGGATGAAGCCTTCGGCGTCCTGCTGGAGATTGATCAATGTGGATCCTGTCTACTTTTGTTGATTCCTCCCAGTCTCCCGTACCTTGGCGCGCTCGCAGTACCAGCGTCAGGACGAAGGGGAACGCCCCTCGCCGACGAGTCTTCCACCGTGTTACCGCGGCTAACCCTTCTCGCGGGTCCGGTCAACCGCCCCGGGCCGCCCGTCGATACCTGGCAGGCCAATAGCCGCCGCTGGCCTTCGGTATAGTGCGCCTCATGGATGAAAAAGCGATTCTGCACGGTTATCTGCGTACCCGGCGAGCCGACCTGCTCGGAAAGCTCGACGGGCTCAGCGAGTACGATGTGCGCAGGCCGCTCACGCCCACCGGCACCAACCTGCTCGGCCTGGTGAAACATGTCGCGAGTGTTGAACTCGGGTACTTTGGCGAGGTCTTCGGAAGGCCCAGCGGCGTGGAACTGCCGTGGTTTGCCGACGACGCCGCCCCGGACGCTGACCTGTGGGCGACCGCTGACGAAACCCGTGAGCAGATCATCGAACTGCACCGCGTCTCGGCCGCACACAGCGACGCCACCATCGAGGCGCTCCCGCTTGTCGCACCCGGCGAGGTGCCATGGTGGGCGGGGGAGCGGCGCCACGTCACGCTGCACCAGATCCTCGTGCATATGTGCGTCGAGACGGCCCATCACCTCGGCCACGCCGACATCCTCCGCGAACTCATCGATGGAACGGCCGGTCAGCGCCCGGGCGACCCCAACCTCTCACAACGGACCGCTGCTGAGTGGGCCGGGCACCGCGCCAGGATCGAAGCGGCGGCCGGTGAGGCGGCGTCGTCGGCCGGGCGGCCGTAGCCGGGCAGCACTACCCGACGGGACAACGCCAGCGCGGAAGCGGAGGCGCTCCGTAGCGGCGGGGATCACGTAGCCCGAGTCGGCGTGCCAGCCGTTGCCAACACCGGCCTACTTGCGGGCGCATAATCGGCGTGTTCGGGGGGCCGGCACAGTAGGGTTGTGCCGTTCGCCGTCGAAAATAAGGAGCCTTAGTGAAATCGTTTGCATGTGGTGACGTAGTGCCCGGTTGCGAAGCACGTTGGGTATGCAGCACGGACGATGAAATCCTGGTCAACGTCGCCGCGCACGCCGCGGCCAGCCACGGGCTGGTGGAACTGCCTGCCGACCTCGTCCAGTCGGTTCACAAAGCCATCGTCCCGGTTAGTTGAGCGGTCCCGCGGCAGACGGACCGCCTCCCACCGCCCCCGCGTCAGCGGCCCCGGACTGGGAAAAGCTTTTGGCGGCCGCCTGCCGCGGTGAAGGCCTCGCTGCGGCGTACCAGCCGATCGTCGATACCGCCCGGGGAACGGTTGTCGGGTACGAGGCGTTGGCGCGTTTCCCGGGATTCAACGAGAAAAATCCCGAGGTCTGGTTCTCCGCTGCGCGTGCGCACGGCAAGTCGGCGGAGCTGGAATCGGCGGCCCTGCGGACCGCGCTCGCGGCAAGGTCCACCCTGCCGCAGAACTGCTTCCTGACCCTCAACGTCTCGCCTGAGCTGCTGTCCGCCGAGGAAATCCGGAGCGTCTGGCGGCATGAGGGTGACCTGGGCGGTCTCGTCGTCGAACTGACCGAGCAGACGCCCATCGACTCCTACCTCGAGCTCGAGCCGGACCTGAACCAGCTGCGTGCTGCCGGGGCGCTGATCGCCGTCGACGACGCCGGTGCCGGCTATGCGGGGCTGAGGCACCTGCTGGCCCTGCGGCCCGCACTGATCAAGATTGACCGGGAACTTATCCAGGACGTCGACCGGGATGAAGCGAAACGCGCCCTGATCGGGATGCTCGGCTCCTTCGCCAGCCACGTCGATGCGTGGATCCTGGCGGAGGGCGTGGAACGGGTGGAGGAGCTTGATGCGCTGGTCTCCCTCGGCGTCCCGCTGGTGCAGGGCTATTGCCTGGCCAGGCCCGCGCCGCCGTGGGCGCAGATCGATCTTGATCTGGCCCACCGGCTCGCCTCGACACGGCCGGTAGCCCATAAGAGAGTCATCCGCGATGTCCTGGAAACCGCGACGACGGCCACCAGTGCCGCTCTCGCCGCGGGCTCCTTCGCAGAGAACCCTTCCCTGCAGTCGGTGGTCCTGATCGGGGATCACCGGCGGCCCATCGCGGTGCTGGATGCGGCCGCGGCGGGACTCGGAATGGTCACCCCGGGGATGCGGGTGAATTTGGATACGCCCATTGGCGAAGCCCTTTCCCGGTCCATGACACGGCCCCGGTCCAGCCGCTTCGAGGCCCTGCTCGTCACAGACAACGCCGGTCGGTACGCCGGCGTCGCACGGATGGAACGGATGATTACGGCGCTGACGCTGGGCGGCGGGTAGCTCGAGCAGCTGGGGCCGTGAGCAGCCGTCGTCGAATTGCCTACTGCGCGCCTGCCAGCCGGTCCTTGGCCCGGTCTCCCCGCGGCCCGACCGGCACCAGCTCGGTGGCCTGGGCGAGTCCCTGGCCGGGCATCGAGACGTACATGCTTTCGGCCCGGCTCACCTGGAAGGTCTCGTGCCAGATGCCAACGGCGCCGGGGGCCTTCCTGGCGCGGCGGTTGAACGCCGTCCACGCGGGCCGGTGCCCGGACTCCGGCGCGCTCGCATAGGCGTACAGCTTGTCCACAGAGTCCCAGTACTGCACGATCACGGGACCGCCCGGGCCCACGCTGAAGCGGTAACCAAGGAGGCCGGAACCGGGCTCGGCCAGGAGCTCCGCCAGCATCTTCGGCATGGCGAGGAAGGCCGGCAGCCAAAGGTCCGGCCGCCAGGGGCGGTTGATCCTCATGCCGATGAGGAACACCACCAGTTCGCCGGAATGGCGGTGCGTGAATCGTCCAGCATTGATGCGTGCCATACTCTTCTCCTCACTAGATACCATTACTCCCCAATAATGGAGAGTAGTACTATCTAAGTCAAGGAGAATCTTGTGCGCATCTCGCAGCTGGCAGTGACCACGGGGGTTCCGGTGGCCACCATCAAGTACTACCTCCGCGAGAAGCTGCTGCACGACGGTGTGCTGACCTCCGCCACGCAGGCGCGCTATGACGACTCCCATGTCCGCCGGCTGAAGCTGATCCGTGCGCTCATCGGCACGGCAGGGCTCAGCGTGGCGGCCACCCGCGAGCTGCTGCAGGGGCTGGAAAACCCGCCGGAATCAGGGCACGATCTGCTCGGGCTGGCCCATCGTGCCGTTACCCGTCCGGCGGCCAACGAGGTTGACCTCGCACCCGCGCAGGAACTGCTGGGCCGCTGGGGCTGGGGTGAGCAGGCCTGCGACCGCAACTCACAGGCCGCCCTCGTGGAAGCCCTCGACGGGCTCTCCAGCGCTGGTTTCGAACTGCCACCGGACATGCTGGACCGCTATGCCCAGGCCATGCGGGATGTTGCCGAGGCCGACGTCGAAAGTGTTCCCACAGACTCTCCGGAAGCCGCGATGCGGTACGTGGTCCTCGGGACGGTGCTGGTGGAGCCGGTCCTGCTGGCCATGCGCCGGCTGGCCCAGCAGAATGCCTCCTTCGAGCGGTTCGGCGACGCGACGCTTGGCCAGGGGAACGGGCCCGTCTGAACGGCCGCCGGGGCCAGTCACTCGTCGAACCGCGCCGAGGTGTCCGAATCGCCGGCGATGGCCGAAATGACTGTTGCCGCGACGTCGCGGATCTTCATGTTCCTGTTGTTGGAAGTGTTCCGCAGGATCTTGAACGCGGCGTCCCGCCGGCAGCGGTTTTGGGCCATGATGGCACCGATGGCCATGTCGATGATGGTCCTGGACTGCATGGCGGCGGCCAGATCATCCCTGGAATCGCTGAGCTGGGAGATCCGCAGGGCAAGCAGCAGCGCGTTCGAGGACTCGGCCGCGAGCTGCTGTGCTTCCGCCAGGTCCCCGGCGGAGAAAGCCTCGGTTCGGGGCGAGTACAGGTTGACGACGGCGGAGGTCTCATCGTCCAGGGTGAGGTGGATCCGAAGGCTGGAGCCGGCTCCCTCCAGGATGGTGCCGCCTTCAGCGGGGGGCCGCTTCCGCCGCATGACGGTGATCGCGCAGGTCACCTCTCGGCCGGCACACGATAGTTCTTGCCCCGTCACGGCGGCGAGTTTCGTCAGGAATTCCTCGACCCCGGAACCCGCATCGGTGCTCTCGAGTACAAGGCCCAGCAGTGTTCCGGTGGAACTGGTCCCGCCCTGCAAAGTCGATGCAGGTGCACTGGCAAGGTAGTCACGCATCTCGGCCCCCAAATCCTAGCCGGCCGCTGGACACACCGACGGCCTTGTCCGATCCTATTCCGGGCGCACCGTGGACGGAAGAGCGGCGCCCCGCAGGATGTCGGTGGCGATGGAGTGGAGCCGGGCGTCCGTTGCCCTGGCAGCAAGGTGAAGCAGTTCCATAGCCTGTTCCCTGCTGCACCGGTTCTGGACCATGATCAGCGAGACGGCGGCGTCAATGATTGCGCGGGACTTTAACGCGGACCGGAGATGAACCGGGTAGATTTCCGCCGGATGGACCCGCAACGCCAGGCGCAGGACCCGCGAGATCGACTCTGCATGGAGCTCCACCCCGGCGATGGTGGCCTCGTCAAAAACGCCGGTGGTGCGGGCATAGCAGTTCAGCGCTGCGGCGGAGCCCGGATCGGTGGCGATCGGCACGGCCAGGACCGAGCGGATGCCCTCGCCGGAGATCTCCGACGCGTAGTGCGCCCAGCGGTCATCGGACTCCAGATCGGGAACCAGGATGGTCCTTCCGTGCCGGAGGGCGGTGAGACAAGGGCCGTCGTCGAACACGTACTGCATTTCGTCAAGCCGCCGCGCGTCCTCGCCGCTGCTGGCGACAGTGGCAGGGGCGCCGTCCCGTTCCACGGTGATGGCGCAGAGCATGGGCTCCGTTCCACCCAGGCGGGTTGCGGTGATGGTGGTCAGGCCCAGAAGGAATTCGGTGAACCCGGGGCTTTCCAGCAGGAGATCCTGAAGTTGCTCGGGGGTGGCGGATATGCCGGTACCGGAGTTCATGCCGGCCTCGATCCTAAGAACGCCTGGACGCTGGAGATGCCCCGGCTCAATGGCTGCGCGCTCTTGATCGCCCGTAGCCCAAATAGCGAAGCACATAGACCAGTGAAGGCTCTCCGAGAACTCCTTCAATTGACACTACTCCTTGGGATGGACACTGAATACCGGCGCCCGCGGCCGGGCCGCCGTATGCTAGAACCCTGCGGCGATACACGTCGGCTGGCGAACCGCCGGTACGGAATTCCGAGGTGAAGATGAGCGTTGACCTGCCGCTGGCTGATGAGATCACTGCTGTTTTTGCCAGGGCCACACGGTTATTGCTGACCGAGGACACCGTTTCGCACGCCCTCCGGCTGATCACGGATGCCGCCACGGCCGCGATTCCGGGCGCGATCGGCGCCGGCGTAAGTCTCATCGACGGCTCGGGACAGCGGCAGACGGCGGCCGCTTCCGACGCTATCGTCGCCGCGGCCGATGCCCTCCAATATGAGCTTGAAGAAGGCCCCTGCATTACAGCCTGGGCGATCGGGGAAACCGTCCTCGTCGAAAACGTGGCGTCGGAACGACGATGGCCGCGCTGGGCCCCTGCCGCGGCAGCGCTCGGAATTTCATCCTCCGTGAGTTGCCCGCTGTTGTCCGGCGGGCTGGCGCTCGGCGCCGTCAAGATCTACTCGGACGGGGGCCGGCCGATGGGGAACGGCTCGGTCCGACTTGCGGAGCTGTTTTCCCAGCAGGCTGCTCTCTTCGTTATTCATTCGAACGCCCGTGAGGCGGCCCGGACACTGAGCGACCGCCTGCAGGAATCCCTTGCACAGCGGGACACCATCAGCATGGCCAAGGGGCTGCTGATGGCACGGAATCGCAGTACCGATGAAGCGGCCCTGCGGAACCTGATGATGATTTCGCGGCAGACCGGGAAGCCCCTGGTCCAGGTCGCGGCAGGCCTGCTGGCTGCGGCCAGGCCATCCGAAAACTGAGCGCAGGGACGAAGGCATGGTCCTGGGTGGCGAGGAGAGCGAGCAACGGCGGCAGTTTGAGGCATCCCTGCGCCGCGCCGACGTCAGCATGGAAGAGGTCTGGCTGAGGTACTTCACCCTTGGCGGGGAGGCCGGACAGCTCGAGGTCGAGGCCTACATCCATGGCGCCATGGCCCTGCCCGCACTTCAGCGGGACATCCTTGCCCACGCGCTGAACGAACGGCTGGACGAGCTGCACTCCGATGCCCCGCGGGCGCCGTACAGCCGGCTGCTCGAGGACGGCATCCTGGACGGGGCGGACGATGATCCCCGTCAGGAGCCTGACGACGGCTGAGCGCAGTATCTGTACAGTCGGCGCCAGGGGGTAACGCCCGCGGGCCGGTCCCGCCACTGCCGCGACCATCTGGGTAGCCGCCGCGGTGGGCATGGCCTGCGGCGCCGGAATGGTCTCCCTGGCCGTGATGCTGACAATTTTCCATCTCATTACGCTGTTCGTAGTTACGCCGACGGTCCGAAAAATCCCCACCGTGAACAGGAACCGCGTCATGCACGTCGACTACGTCGACGGTCAGGGAGTGTTGCGGCACATCCTCGAAATCGCGACCACCATGGGGTTCAGCTCTTCGATCCTGCGCACTCGCAGGACCGGGGATGAGAAGAAGCCGATGGTCTCGATGGAGGTCCGGTTCTTTGGACGCCATCCGCTGCGCAACCTGATTCCTCCCCTGATGGATCTGCACGGCGTCGAAAGCGTCATTGTCCGGGGTAACGACGCCAGCGAGGACGACGACGAGGGCGACGACGACGACGACGACGATGAAGCGTGAGCAGTTGCCGGCCACAAATCCGCGCGTCGGCGCCTACATCGACGCGCTGCCGCAGTGGCAACAGGCGATCTGCCGCGAAGTGCTGCGGCTCGTCCATGCCGTCGACCCGGAGGTCGAGGAGACCATCAAGCGCACCACCCAGCCCTGCTTCGTCCTGGCCGACGGCGGGATCGTGCCGGATCCGGACGCGATCATCACCGCCGGCCATGGCAACACGACGGCCCGCATGGTTGCCTTCCAGCAGGGGGAAGCGGTCACCGCGCCGGCGGCTGACGCAGGCTCAAAGCGGGGGGCTGGGACAGCGGTGACCGCAGTCCGCACGGTTTGCTTTACTGGGGACATGGAATCTCCTGACTACGCCGACGCCCTGGCGCCTTCGATCCGGCGCGGCGCACCCGGATGACCGGGATTGCCACCCTGATGGGCGGCGTCCGCGCACGGGTGCTGCGCCTCTCCGACGCCGAGCGGATGAGCGCCGCGTACCAGCGGAACCGTGAACACCTTGCTCCCTGGGAACCATTGCGGGCCGAGGAGTTCTTCACGGCGGACAGCCAGAAGGCAGGCATTGAGTCCAAGCTCGCCATGTTCGTCGCCGGCACCGATGTCCCCTGGGTGCTGCTGGACGGCGGCATGGTGGTCGGTGTGCTGAATATGACCGGCATCGTCCGTGGGCCGTTTCTCAGCGCCCACCTCGGGTACTGGGTGGACAAGGATTACAACGGCCGCGGGATCGGCTCGGCGGCGGTCGCTTTCGCCGTCGAACAGGCGAGGACGGAACTGGGGCTTCACCGGCTGCAGGCCGCGACGCTGGAGCACAACAGCGCTTCGCAGAAGATCCTGAAGCGCTCCGGCTTCGAGGAAATCGGCCTGGCCCCGGCGTACCTCAAGATTGCCGGAGCCTGGCAGGACCACATCCTGTACCAGCGCACCTTGTTCTGAGGCGAGCCACCCAAGCATGCGAGACTCTCTGGGTGAATGCTGATTCCATCGGTGCCCTGCACCATGTCGAGCTGTGGGTGCCGCAGCTTCAACGCGCCAAGGACGAGTGGGGCTGGCTGCTGGCCAGGCTCGGCTATATGGCCTACCAGGACTGGCCCGACGGCTGCAGCTGGCGGCGCGGGGCCACCTACATCGTCGTCGAGGAATCCCCGGCCCTCAGCGGCCGGCTCCACGACCGGACCGCGCCGGGGCTCAACCACCTGGCCTTCAGCGCCGGGAGCCGGGAGGATGTGGCTGAACTGGCGGCAGACGCCGTCGAGCACGGCTGGAGGGAACTCTTCCCGGAGCAGTATCCCCACGCCGGCGGGCCGGACCACTTCGCCGCGTACCTGGTGAATTCGGACGGCTACGAAGCCGAACTGATCGCCACGGACTGACCGTGCGCCGGCCGTGCGCCCGCCGTGCGCCCGCCGTGCGCCGGGTGGACTCAGCGCACCATCCGCAGAATCCGGACCGGCGTGCCCAGCAGCTCGTGCGTTGCGGTGGCACCGTCGGGGACGAATCCGTTGCGCCGGTAGAAGGCCAGGGCGCGGGGATTCTCGTCCGCAATCCAGAGGTAGGCACCGCCCTCGCCCACGGCCGCGTCCAGGAGCAGCTGCCCCGCCCCTGAACCGTAGTGGCTGGCGAGCACGTAGATCCCTTCCAATTCCCTGGACCGGGGTGTGTCGTCATCGCGGCCGGCGCCCGCGGACGCCCAGCCAACAATCTCCGCTCCTTCGCACGCGACCCGGACCTCCGATGTGTGGGCGGCGATGATTTCGCACCATTTGGCCTCCCGCGGGCCCTGTTGGAGCCGCGCCAAGGCCTCCGCTGGCAGCAGGTGGGCGTACGTTTCCCGCCACGCCTGGATGTGAACCCGGGCTATGCTCTCGGCATCTTCGATTGCGGCGGTCCTGACGGCAATGTCCATTGTCATCCGGCAAGGCTAGTACGCGGAGGGCCGCCGGCACTATTGGCCCTCTTGTTACTCTTGGGTAACATAGTCCTCATGCACCTGCTGCTTCGCACCCTCGTCCTGCTGTTCACGTCCTCCCGGCGCTCGCGGCTGAGCATCTGGGACACCTCCTCCCTGCCGCTCCGGGTCCTGCCGACCGACATCGACATAGCGATGCATGTCAACAACGGCATGTATTTCTCGCTCATGGACCTGGGCCGCTTCGACCTCATGGCCCGCAGCGGAACGTGGCAGGCCATGCGCCGTCGCGGCTGGAGCCCGGTAGCCGCGGGGGAGACCATCGCCTTCCGCCGCTCGCTGCAGCTCTGGCAGCAGTACACGATCGAATCGAAGATCATCGGCCTCGATGCGAAGGCCATCTATTTCGAGCAGCGCATTGTGGTGGACGGTGAGATCTACGCCCGCGCCTACATCGCCACCAGGCTGGTCGGCAAGGGCGGGCCGGTCAGCCAGGAAGAGATTATCCGCGAATTCGGGGCACCCCCGGCGGACCTGGTTCTGCCCGAGTGGATCCACGAATGGCGCGAAACGAACGCGCTGCCCGGGGCGCGGCGCCCGGCGCCGCACGTCTGGAGCTGAGCGCGGCCGGGTCTGGATCAGGTGCCGATGTCGGGCTTCCAGCGTCAGGTGCCGACGTCGCGCTCGGCCAGCGCGACGGCACTGAGCGCCACAAGTACCACCGAAATTCCCCACAGCCAGCCGGCGGCCGCCCAATCCGCCCCGTTGACCACCTGGTTGTTGCCGAAGGCCCAGTTGTAGGGGAGTCCACGACGATGGCTTTGCTCATGATGTTCCCGGGTCTGGGGGTATGGCTCCGATGCTAGGCTTCGACGCCGTGGTGGGCTAGAGTCCGACGGCCCGGACGGGAGTCAACGAGGCCGTTGCTGCGCCGTCGGCCCGGCGTAACAGTGGTGTGCCAACAGCGAAATGCAGGGGACAAGCCAGGGCTGCTCGCGTACCGTTGACCCATGGCTACCGTAGACATTACAGGTGAACAGTTCGCATCGACCGTCGAGGACAATGACATTGTCCTCGTCGACTTCTGGGCCGAATGGTGCGGCCCCTGCAAGCAGTTCGGCCCCACATACGCCGCAGTTTCCGAGAAGCACCAGGACGTCGTCTTCTCCAAGGTGGATACCGAGGCCGAGCAGCAGCTCGCCGCCGAGGCCGGCATCACGTCCATCCCGACGCTGATGGCTTTCCGCGAGAAGGTGCTGGTGTTCTCCCAGCCGGGCGCGCTGAACGCCCAGCAGCTGGAGCAGATTGTCGACGCGGTCAAGGCCCTCGACATGGAGGAAGTCCACGCCCACGTAGCTCGTTCCCAGGCTGAGGCTGCCGCGGCGGCGGCCACGCAGGACGGCACCCAGATCCCCGAGGTCTAAGCCTTGGCCCGGCCGGTTTAACGCCCGGCGCTTAACGCAACGCGGGGTCACTTCGAGCCCATAATCCTCGGATCGATGGGCGCTAAGTGACCCCGCGTTGTTTTAGTCTCGGGCCGTGCGGCTAGAGCTTTTCCAGCTTGACAGGCTCGGCCAGCAGTGCGCTGAGGGACTCGTTGAGATCCTGAACGGCGGTGCCCCTGGAGTGCTTGTCCAGGTCATCCTGGGAGGCCCACTGCTCGGTCAGGACGAGCCTGTCCTCGCTGGCCGCGGTGAGCTCGTACCGGATGCAGCCGGGTTCGGCCACCACCTCGTCGATCGCGATCTCCAGGGCGAGCTTCACACGGAAGAATTCGCCCTCGTTGGGGATGAAGGTGGCCTGCAGATCAATGGGTGCACTCATGGTTTTCACAATACTCGGGACGCGGCTTCCGATCCGAAGATTTCGTAGGACTTCCAAGCTTTAGTCTTCTCTTGCCGGCCGAGTGTTGGTAGCGTCACACCATGCTTGCATACACAGCCGGGGACACTGACGTCCCGCTGCTCGAGGAAACCATCGGCGACAACTTCGAACGGATCGTGGCCAGGTTTCCCTACCAGGACGCGCTGATCGAGGCCGCGGCGGTGCCCGGCGACGAGGCGCGGCGGTGGAGCTACACCAAGCTGAACGACGACGTCGACCGCGTCGCCCGCGCGCTGCTCGCCCTCGGCGTCGCCAAGGGCGACCGGATCGGTATCTGGAGCCCCAACTGTGCGGAGTGGACCATCCTGCAGTACGCGACGGCGAAGGTCGGGGCGATCCTGGTCAACGTCAACCCCGCCTACCGCAGCCATGAGCTGGAATTCGTGGTCAAGCAGAACGGCATGCGGATGCTGGTCTCGGCGCCGTCGGACCGGAACAGCGACTACACCGGCATGGCCCGGCGGGCGCTGGCCGAATGCCCCGAACTGCGCGAACTCGTGTTCCTCCCTGACTCCGGCCTGCCAGGGCTCACCGCCGGCGTCCCCGAGGCGTCGGCGGAGCGGACCTTCGCCGAACTGCTCAAGCGGGCCGACGACGTCGCCCATTCCGCCCTCAAGGCGCGCATGGCCGAACTGGACCCTTACGACGCGATCAACCTGCAGTACACCTCCGGCACCACGGGGTTCCCCAAGGGCGCCACGCTGTCGCACTACAACATCCTGAACAACGGCTACTCGATCGGCGAGCTGCTGGAGTACACCGAGCATGACCGGGTGGTGCTGCCGGTGCCGTTCTACCACTGCTTCGGCATGGTGATCGGGAACCTGGCCGCCCTGAGCCACGGCGCCGCCACCATCATTCCGGGCCGGGGCTTCACCGCCGCGGCGGCGCTGGAAGCCGTGCAGGACTTTGGCGGAACCTCTCTCTACGGGGTACCGACGATGTTCATCGCGGAGCTTGCCCTGCCGGACTTTGCCTCCTATGACCTCGCCACCCTGCGCACCGGCGTGATGGCCGGATCGCTGTGCCCTATCGAGGTGATGAGCCGGGTCATTTCGGAGATGAACATGAGCGATGTGGCGATCTGCTACGGGATGACGGAGACCTCACCGGTTTCCACCATGACCCGCAGCGTGGACACCATGGCCCAGCGCACCGAGAGCGTCGGCCGGACCATGCCGCAGCTGGAGAGCCAAATCGTGGATCCGGTGACCGGTGCCGTGATGCAGCGCGGCGGGATCGGCGAACTGTGCACCCGCGGCTACTCCGTCATGAAGGGCTACTGGAACCAGCCGGACAAGACTGCCGAAGCGATCGACGCCGAGGGCTGGATGCATACCGCGGACCTGGCCCGGATGGACGAGGACGGCTACATCGTGATCGAAGGCCGGATGAAGGACATGGTGATCCGGGGCGGCGAGAACGTCTATCCGCGGGAAATCGAGGAGTTCCTGTACACCCACCCGGACATCCAGGATGTGCAGGTGATCGGGGTTCCGGACGCCAAATACGGCGAGGAACTGATGGCCTGCGTCATCCTCAAGCCGGGGGCGGGGCCGCTCGACGCCGAGAGCCTGGCCGAGTTCTGCCGCGGACGGCTGGCGCACTACAAGATCCCGCGCTACGTGGACGTCCGCGAGAGCTTCCCGATGACGGTCTCCGGCAAGATCCGGAAGGTGGACATGCGCCAGGAAGCGGTGGCCCGGCTGGGCTTGTAGCTCCGTCGTCTGAAAGCAACGCGGGGTCACTTAGCGCCCATGTTGGGGCCTCCAATGGGCCGTAGATGACCCCGCGTTGTGGTGATTCCTGAGAGCCTGTGGATAACCTCTGCACTGGGGGCGATACGCGGCCACAATGGTGCGCATGGTCCGCATTCAGCCACTGCCCGAAAGTCTCGTCCAGGCAACGTTCACCGTCTATGAGTCCCGCGCCCTGGGGGTCCGGCCCAAACGCCTGCGGGCGAAGGACCTGTCCGACGGCGGCCGCCTCATCTATCTGCCCGCCGGCCGGCACCTTGAGATCGTCGAACGTGCCCGCGTGCTGACCGCTGCCACGCCTGGCGCCTGGGTGTCCCACGAAACCGCCGCCGTGCTGACCCTGCTGGGCCTGCCGCCGTGGCTGGGGGACTGTTCGGGCATCCATCTCAGCAAGCCGCATGAGCTGCCCAGGGTCCGCCGGGCCGGGGTCACAGGCCACCGGGTGCGGTGCATCCCCGGTGAGCTGACCGACGTCGACGGCATCCCCGTGACGGCACCGCCGCGGACCTGGCTGGATCTGGCTGCGGACCTGCCGCTCAACTACCTCATTGCCCTGGGCGATCAGATCATCCGCGTACCCCGGCCTGGCCTCGAGCAGCGGGCCGAGCCATATGCGCACAAGGAGGGGCTGCGGCTGCTCATCCGCCAGCACCCCAACATGAAGGGTGTCGGGAAGGCCCGGCTTGCCCTGGATGAGATGCGGGTGGGAGCAGACTCCTTCCCGGAGACGTTCCTGCGCCTGGCGCTGCTGGACGCGCGGCTCCCCGAGCCGGAGTTGCAGGTGAGTCTCGATCCGGATGACAGCGGCTCGCCGGCTGCCGACCTGGGCTACCGGAGGTACCGGATCGCTGTTCAGTACGACGGCGCCCACCACCTCACGCGGGAACAGCAGTCCCGGGACAACCGGCGGGACGAGGCGTTCCTCAGTGCGGGGTGGGCGTATTTCAAAGTCAACGCCGATGACCTGGCCGACGGTTTCGAAGGCGCCATCGCCCGGATCAGGCGGGCCGGGATCCGCTCAGCACGGCACGGCTGAGCAACACGGGGTCACTTAGCGCCCATAAAGTGGCTCCGGATGGGCCGTAGGTGACCCCGCGTTGCTTTCGGGGGAGGTGCTAGTAGCCGCGGTGGTCCTGGATGGTCATCCGCGGACCGAAGGTCGGTTTGCGGAAGCCGCTGAGGCCGATCATCCGGACAACGCGCTGCCGGTGGCCGGCCCACGGGGCCAGCAGCCGGAGCATGCCGGCGTCGTCAGTCCTGCGGCCGGTCAGCGCCGCTCCGACGTATGCCGCAAGGTGGTAGTCGCCCACGGCAATGGAGTCCGGGCAGCCGTGCGTACGCTGCACCACCTCCGCCGCGGTCCACGCACCGATGCCGGGAATGGTCTGGAGCTTAGCGGCGGCCTCCGCGGCAGGGAGCGCGGCAAGCCGTTCCAGCGCGACGGCGGAGCGCAGCGCGCGCATGACGGTCGCCGAACGCTGCGGACCCACCCCGGCCTTGTGCCATTCCCAGGACGGGATGCGCAGCCACTGCTCGGGGGTGGGCTGGACCATCAGATTGGCCGGCGCCACGGTGCCGGCGCCGGGGGCCGGGGTTCCGTACCGGTACATCAGATAGCGGTAGCCGCGCCGGGCCTCGATCACAGTGACCTTCTGCTCCAGGATCGTCGGCACGAGGGAGTCGATCATCCGGCCGGTGGCGGGCAGCCGGACGGCGAGGTTCCGGCGTCGTGCCTCAACAACCATCCGGGGGAGGGTGGCGTGGAACACAGGCTCGTCAAAGCCTGACCAGTCGTCGTCGCGGCCCAGCAGCCGCGGCGCGGAATCGACGGCATCGGCGGCGCCCGGCCCCCAGGCGTGGACCTCGACGGCGGGATCCGCCGGCGGACCGGCCGCAGCCAGGCAGAGTGTGGCCGGCCCAGTCGGCGTCGTGAGCGCCAGCCAGAGGCCGCCCGGCGCGGTGCGGATGGACGGGTCGCCGTGCCCGCGCAGGAGCGGCCCGACCGTCCGGAACAAATCGAAGGGACCGGGCGGGTGCCACCGCAGTGAGGCGTCCGCCGCGGTGGCGAAGCCGGCGGGGAGGTCTGCAATGGTCACCCGACCATGATTCCACGAACGCCTGACAGCGGCCCTGCCGGCGGCACTCGGGCATGGGCCGTAGGGCCCTTATCCTCCCGCGCTGCCGGGACTAGACTCCGGCTGTGGCGTGGGGCGCCCGCGCCCGCCCGCAGGTCCGGATCCTTGTTCTTAGGAGAGTGTAATGACTGGTGGAGTGGTTCATTTCGAAATCCCCGCGGACGACGAGGGACGGGCGCGCGAGTTTTACGGGTCGATCTTCGGCTGGGAATTCCAGGTGCTGCCGGAGATGGACTACAGCCTCGCCATGACGACGCCGATGGACGAGCAGGGCCGGCCCACGGTGTCCGGTTCCATCAACGGCGGGCTGTTCCGGCGTACCGGCCAGCTCACTGCCCCGGTGGTGACGGTGGATGTGGCGGACATCGACGCCGCACTGGAGCAAATCGTGGCGCGGGGCGGTGCCGTTCAGCGGGAAAAGATGGAAGTGCCGGGAGCTGGCTGGAATGCGTACTTCAAGGACTCCGAGGGCAACATCGTGGGACTGTGGCAGGACGCGGCAGGGGACTAAAATCTCACCATGGCGTGGACCGCCCGCGCCATGGTTGTAGAGAACAGGTGACTCAAATGGCCGGGCGCGTTGTGCACTTCGAAATCCCCGCCGATGACAAGGAACGGGGGCAGGAATTCTACAAATCGGCATTCGGCTGGGCCATCGACACCATGCCGGAAATTGGCTACATCATGGTGACGACCACTCCCACCGACGAAACCGGCATGCCCATGGAGGCCGGCTCGATCAACGGCGGAATGTTCCTTAGGGAAGGCGAGTTGAGGTCGCCCGTCATTATGGTGGATGTGGAGGACATCGACGCGGCACTGGAGAAGATCGGAACCCTCGGGGGCAGCACTGTCCTGGCCAAGCAGGCCGTGATGAACATGGGATTCGCCGCCTACTTCAGGGATACCGAGGGCAACATTGTGGGACTGCGGCAGAACGCGGTGCCGGAGGATGGCGGGGCCGGGGCCGCCGGCGCGAACGACATCGGCGCCTGATGCGCCTGACGCTTCCGGCGGGCGCGCCGGCGTGGCCAGGGACGCCCACGGGGGCACCCGCGGGCCGAGGCCCGACCGCACGATCTTCGCATTCCGCGGGCGCCGGAATGCCGCGCCGACGTGCCTGAATCCGCCCCTGGCGGGTGGAGACGGTAACTTTGTACCTATGAAGTACGCCCAGTCCGTTCTGGACCTCATCGGCAATACGCCGCTCGTCAAACTGAACCACGTCACCGACGGCATCGGGGCCACGGTCCTGGTAAAGCTCGAATACCTGAACCCCGGCGGTTCCATCAAGGACCGCATCGCGGTGAAGATGATCGAGGAGGCCGAACGCAGCGGCCAACTCCTGCCCGGCGGCACCATCGTGGAACCCACCTCCGGGAACACCGGCGTCGGCCTGGCCCTCGTGGCCCAGCAGAAGGGCTACCGCTGCATCTTCGTGGTGCCGGACAAGGTCGGCGAGGACAAACGGGCCGTGCTCCAGGCCTACGGCGCCGAGGTGGTGGTGACCCCCACCGCCGTCGCCCCGGACAGCCCGCAAAGCTACTACGGAGTCTCGGACCGGCTCGTCACCGAGATCCCCGGCGCGTACAAGCCGGACCAGTTCTCCAACCCCGCCGCCCCGGCAAGCCACTACGAATCCACCGGCCCGGAGATCTGGCACGACACCGATGGCCGGGTCACGCACTGCGTGATCGGCGCCGGCACCGGCGGCACCATCACCGGCACCGGCCGGTACCTCAAAGAAGTTTCCGCCGGCCGGCCGGCGTCCGACGGCGGCGTCGTCAAGATCATCGGAGCGGACCCCGCCGGGTCGGTCTACTCCGGCGGCACCGGCAGGCCGTACTTCGTCGAAGGCGTCGGCGAGGACATGTGGCCCGCCAACTACGACAAGGCCGTCCCCGACGCCGTGATCGCCGTCAGCGACGCCGATTCCTTCGAGATGACCCGCCGGCTCGCCCGCGAAGAGGGTCTGCTGGTGGGCGGATCCTCCGGCATGGCCGTCGTCGCCGCGCTGCAGGTCGCTGCGGACCTGCCGGCGGACGCCGTCGTCGTGGTCATCCTGCCGGACTCCGGCCGCGGCTACCTGGCGAAGATCTTCAACGACCAGTGGATGCGCTCCTATGGCTTCCTCGCCAGCGGCGACGAAGCCTCCGTAGGCGAAGTGCTCAAGGCCAAGACCGGAGAACTGCCGGACCTGGTGCATATCCACCCGAATGAGAGCGTCCGCGATGTCATCAACATCATGAACGAGTACGGCGTCTCGCACATCCCTGTGCTGTCCCAGGAGCCTCCCGTGGTGATGGGCGAGGTGCTGGGCGCCGTCGACGAACGCACCCTGACCGCCAAGCTTTTCCGCGGCGAGGCGAAGCTGACGGACAAGATCTCCGAACACATGGAGGCCAGGCTGCCCGTGATCGGCTCGCTCGAATCGATCTCGACGGCCCGCGAACTCCTCTCCGACACCGACACCCTGATGGTGACGTTCGTCGGCGCTCCGGTGGGGATCCTGACCCGCCACGACCTGCTCGCCTACCTCAGCAACTGACCGCACACTGACCCGGACACCGGACCGCCCTCCCCTGGCGCCCGGCCGCCGGCCGAAAGGAACGCACATGTCTTTGCCAGAAAGCTCCTCCTCAAAAAACTCCGGCTTCAACACCCGCGCCGTGCACGCCGGCCAGGCCTTCGAGCCGCGGACGGGCGCCGTGGTGCCTCCCGTGCACTTCTCCTCCACCTACGCGCAGGAAGCGATCGGCGTGCTGCGCGCCGGCTACGAATACGGGCGCGGCACCAACCCCACCCGAGACTCGCTGCAGGAACAGCTCGCGGCGCTGGAGGGCGGGTCCGCCGCGTTCTCCTTCAGCTCAGGCCTCGCCGCCGAGGACTCGATGATCCGCGCGCTCACCCGCCCCGGCGACCACATCGTGCTCGGCAACGACGCGTACGGCGGCACCTACCGGCTGATCAGCCGGGTCCTGGGGGAGTGGGGCATCGGCAACACCCCGGTGGACATGTCCAATCTTGACGCCGTGGCGAAGGCCGTCGCGGCCGGGGGTGCGGCCGACGGCGGGGGCAAGACCCGGCTCGTGTGGGTGGAGACGCCGTCGAACCCGATGATGAAGATCACCGACATCGCGGCCCTCGCCAGGCTGGCGCACGACGCCGGCGCCCTCCTCGTGGTGGACAACACCTTCGCATCGCCGTACCTGCAGAACCCGCTGGCCCTCGGCGCCGACGTCGTGGTGCACTCCACCACCAAGTACATCGGCGGGCACTCCGACGTCGTCGGCGGCGCCATCATTGTCAACGACGCGGAGCTGGCCGAGAAGATCGGCTTCATTCAGTTCGCCGTGGGCGCCGTGTCCGGCCCGATGGACGCCTTCCTCACCACCCGCGGCCTCAAGACCCTCGGCGTCCGGATGGACCGGCACAGCGACAACGCCCAGGCCGTGGCCGAATGGCTGCTGGAGCGCCCCGAGGTGGAAGCCGTGCTGTACCCGGGCCTGCCCTCGCACCCGGGCCACGAGCTGGCCAGGAAGCAGATGAAGAAGTTCGGTGGCATGATCTCCGTGCAGTTCAAGGGCGGCGAGGCGGCGGCACGCAAGGTGGCCGAATCGACCTCCGTGTTTACCCTCGCTGAGTCCCTCGGCGGCATCGAATCCCTCATGAACTACCCCTCGGAAATGACACACGCCTCGGTCAAGGGCACGGAGCTGGCCGTTCCGGTCAACCTGATCCGGCTCTCCTGCGGCATCGAGGACGTCGAGGACCTCATCGCCGACCTCGAGCAGGCCATGTCCAGCCTCGCCGCCCTCGAGACGGGCAGCTAGCCACCAGTGACAACCACCACCAGGGCCCTGTCCTCCACTGCCCGCGGCTGGGTCGCGACGGCGGCCGGTGCGCTCGCCGTCGTCGCCGCCCTGGTGGTGCTCTACACCGCATACATCCCGCTGATGAACGACTTCGAGGTCTACTTCTACGGCGGCAGCCGGGTGCTCCAGACCGGCGAGACCGGCGTGAACGAACTCTATGCGCCGCGCGACGGACTCCCGTTCACCTACCCGCCCTTCGCCGCGCTGATTTTCGCGGCGCTGGCCACCCTGGGCCAGGGCATCGGGAGCCTGGTGTTCATCACCACCGCGCTGCTCGGGGCCGCGATCGTGTCCGCCTGGCTGGCGCGCCACTACTTCCGGCTTGGCACCTGGCGGAACGCATTCGCCGACTGGCGCTTCCGGGCCGTGGCCCTCGCCGGAACCGCCGCGATCCTGCTGCTGGGACCCTGGCGGGACACCTTCGATTTCGGCCAGATCAACATCATCCTGATGGGCCTGATCCTGGCCGACTTCGCGCTCTACGGGAAGGTGCGCGCCGGGCAGATCCGCTGGCCCGCGGGGCTCCTGATCGGGATCGCGGCGGGCATCAAGCTCACACCGCTCGCCTTCGGACTCTATTTCCTGGTCCGCCGCGACTTCAAGGCCCTCGGCTGGATGGCCGCGGGCTTCTTCGGCTCCATCGCCGCGGCCTGGGCCATGCTGCCCACGGCCTCACTAACATTCTGGACCAAGATCCTGCCGGACACCGGGCGGATCGGCGGCCCGGCCTACATGGACAACCTCTCCGTCAAAGGTCTCCTGCTGCATCTGGGTATGCCGGACTCCGGCCTGACGTCCGTGGTGTGGCTGGTGATCTCGCTGGCCCTCATCTCCGTGGCCGCGCTCGTAATCAAGTGGGCGGTAGACGCCGACGAGAACTTCGTCGCCGTGTCCGCCACCGCCCTGCTGATGCTGCTGATCAGCCCTGTGTCCTGGTCCCACCATTGGGTGTGGATGGCCGTGGCGCTGCCGTCGCTGGGCTTCGCCATCCACCGGGTGCCGTCGCGGGACGGGAAGATGCGGCTGGCCGGCTGGGCCGTTGTGGCGTTCAGCGCGGTCGCCTTCTACCTGACGCCCAAGTACCTCGCTGTTACGGCCGGCGCGCACGAGTGGGGCAAGGACCCGCAGACGCAGTGGCAGCTCATTGTGGCAAGCCTGGGCGTGGTGTGCGGCATCGCCATGCTCGTCTATTGGGCGCTGGCTTACCGGCCGTCCCGCGCCGTGCTGCGCCCGGGAGCGTAGCGCGACTGCTTTTTCTCTTCAAGCCATTCGCGAGTACACAGTTCGCGGCAGTGTTTTCGAGCAACATTGCCGCGAACTGTAGTCTCGGCAGAGCACCTAGCTTTCCTGAAGATAGTCAGCTAGGGTTTTCCGCATGGCACTTCGATCCGACTGGTCCCAGCGGGACTGCAGCCTGGCCCGGGGCCTGGACATCCTCGGCGACCCGTGGGGCATGCTCATCCTCCGCGAGGTCTTCTTCGGCAACGGGCGCTTCGACGCAATGAAGACCCGGCTGGGGGCAGCGGATTCCGTGCTGAGCAAAAGGCTCGCGGCGCTCCTCGACGCCGGGCTGCTCGCCCGCCGGCCCTACGACGACGGCGGCCGCGCCCGCCAGGAGTACGTGCTCACGGCGAGAGGCGAGGACGCCCTGCCGGTGCTCAACGCCGTCGTCATCTGGGCCGAAAAGCACCTCCCGGCGCCGTCCGGGCAGGCCCACATGTTCGTCATCCACTCAACGTGCGGGCAGCGCACCTCGTCCGCGGACAGCTGCACGGCCTGCGGGGAGCGGCTCACGGCCCGGAACACGAGCTGGCACAGCCTCACCCGCACCGCGGAGCCGATGCCACTGGCCATGGCATCCCCGAAGGGCCCAGGATCTTCCCCCCAGGCTTCGGCCACCGGACCGAAGGGAACCGCGGCATGAGCGCCCCCGAAACAACTCTCCTCCCGGCTCCCAAGCGCCGCCTCCACCCGGCCTGGATCGTCGCCGCCGTCGCGTTCGTGGCGCTGGTCGGCGCCGCGGGCTTCCGCGCCGCGCCCGGCGTGCTGATGGTGCCGCTGCAGAACGAATTCGGCTGGTCCACCACGGTGCTTTCGGCCGCGGTCAGCATCAACCTTGTGCTGTTCGGTCTCACCGCGCCGTTCGCCGCGGCCCTGATGGAGCGTTTCGGGATCCGCGCCGTCACCTCCGTGGCACTCGTGCTGATCGGGGCCGGCAGCGCCCTGACCGTACTGGTCACCGAGTCCTGGCAGATCCTGCTGACCTGGGGTTTGCTGATCGGGCTCGGGACCGGGTCCATGGCGCTGGTCTTCGCGGCAACTATTGCGAACACCTGGTTCGCGAAGAGCCGCGGGCTGGTGATCGGCATCCTCACCGCGGGCAGCGCCGCCGGGCAACTGGTCTTCCTGCCGTTCATCGCAGCCCTTGCCCAGGACCCGGGCTGGCGCCAGGCCTCGCTGCTGATTGCCGCCGGCGCGCTGGCGGTGGTCCCGCTCGTGCTGAGGTTCCTGAAGAACTCACCGGCTGACGCCGGCGTCCTGCCGTACGGTGCCGAGCCCGAGGATCCGGCCGTCGGTGTGGACGGTGCCGCCTGCCCCGGAGCGGCCGCCATCCCCGCCGAAGCCGCGGACGTTGCGGAACCCCGACGGAACGCCGCAGTGCGGGCTGTGCAGGTACTCAAACGGGCCAGCAAGGTGCGGACCTTCTGGGCCCTCGTGGCCGGGTTCGCGATCTGCGGCGCCACGACCAACGGCCTGATCGGCACCCACTTCATCCCCTCCGCCCACGACCATGGCATGGCCCCGACGACGGCGGCAGGCCTGCTCGCCGTCGTCGGGATCTTCGACATTGTGGGGACGATTGCCTCCGGCTGGCTCACCGACCGCTACAACCCGCGGATCCTGCTCGCCGTGTACTACCAGTTCCGCGGGATCGGGCTGCTGGTGCTTCCGCTGCTGCTCAGCGCCACCGTGCAGCCGAGCATGATCGTGTTTGTGGTGATCTACGGGCTGGACTGGGTGGCCACCGTGCCGCCGACCGCGGCGATCTGCCGCCAGGTCTTCGGCGCCGACGGCAGCGTGGTCTTCGGCTGGGTGTTCGCCGCCCACCAGCTGGGCGCCGCCGCCGCCGCCCTGGCGGCCGGCGCCATCCGCGATACCACCGGCCAGTACACTTACGCCTGGTTCGGCGCCGCCGCGATGTGCACCATCGCCGCCGTCATCAGCGCCACGATCCGGAAAGACGCGGCCAAGAAGGAAGCGGTCCCGGTCTAGCGCCTCTGTAGGATGAACTGCGAGGTTGGCCGCCAACCTCGCACCAGCAGTCAATATTGGGGGATACACATGTCACTGCCTGGGGGCCGTTGTGTCCTGGTCTGGACGTGGGTCGCGGGCTGGGCCACTCAAGGCCTTGACTTCAGCGTCTATTGGTACGGCGGCAAGATCCTCAATGACGCCGGTGCGGCGCCGTCGGACCTCTACGGGCCTTCCGTCGCCTAGGCCGGCGGGCCCGGGCTGCCGTTCACCTACCCGCCCTTCGCCGCGCTGATCTTCAGCCTCCTGGCCCGGCTGCCCCAGCAGTCCGCGCTTACACTGTTCAACACCGCCGGCGTCGTTGTCGCGGTCTGGACGGCCATCCGCGGCGTCCGCTACTGGAACGCCAAGACGGACTGGCGTAGCACCTTCCGCACCCCGGCCAGGCGGTGGGCCGCCGTCATCATGGTCTTGGCCGTCCTGAACCTCGGGCCGTGGCGCGAAACCCTGGCCTTCGGCCAGATAAATATCCTGCTCATGGGCCTGATGGCGGCAGACCTCATGGCGCGAAATCCGTGCTGGACCATGGGAATCCCCGGCAGCGGGTTCCTGGTGGGCGTCGCCGCCGGCATCAAGCTGACGCCGCTGGTTTTCGGGCTCTACTTCCTGGTGCGCAAGGACTGGCGCGGGCTTGTAAACATGGCCATGGGCTTTGCCTCTACAGTGCTCCTCGGCTGGCTCCTGCTGCCCTCCGAGTCACTGCAGTTCTGGCTTGCGATCCTGCCCGACACCTCCCGGATCGGCGGCGCCGGTTATGTCGACAACCTGTCCCTCAAGGGTGCGCTGCTGCACTTCGGCGTCCCAGAAACCTCAGTCACGGTTCCGTGGCTGCTGCTGAGCCTTGTGGTAGTGGCGTTGGCTGCCGGAGTCATCAAAACCGCCAGCGAACAGGGATCCCGCGTTGTGGCCATATCGACGGCGGCGCTCACCATGTTGCTCATCAGCCCCGTCTCGTGGTCCCACCACTGGGTCTGGGCGGCTGCTGTCCTTCCGACGTTCGCCTGGACCCTGCGCGAAACCCCGCTTCGCTACCGCGGCACCCGCTGGCTTATGGGCGTGGTGCTGGGTATCTCCACAGTGGTGTTCCTCTTCTCGCCGAAGACGATCGGCACTGCCCTCGGAGCGCAGAACCTCGACATCCAGACGCCCGGGCTCTGGATCATGGCGTCGAGTTCCGGAGTGTTCTGCGCCCTGGCCATCATGGTGTGCTGGCTTGTGGTCCTCCGGCGCGGCTCCCTGACGCCCGCGCCTGACCTCCAGCCGGACGAAGAACGGTCCGGTCCCCGGGTCCTGCAGCCGTAGCGCCGCCGCTAGGCTGATCCGCATGAGTCTTCCGAACCTTCCGGAGCCGCCCGCGGCCCAGCGTCAGACCGCCCTCATTACCGGCGTCGGCCGGCTGGCCGGAATCGGCGCAGGGATTGCGCGCCGGCTCGCGGCCGACGGCTGGGACCTCGTGCTCACGTACTGGCAGGACTACGACGCCCGGATGCCGTGGGGCGTCCAGCCCGACGACGTCGAACGCCTCACCGCGGAGCTCCACGCCGCCGGCGCCGCCGTGGTTGCGCTGCCGGCCGATTTCGAAGACCCGGCGGCCGTGGACCGGCTGATGGCCGAGGCCGCGCAGGAGGCAGGAACCCTGCATGCCCTCGTGCTCAGCCACGCCGAATCCGTGGACTCCGGCATCCTGGACACGAGCCTGGAAAGTTTCGAGCGGCACTTCGCCGTGAACACCCGGGCCAGCTGGCAAATGATCGCCGACTTCGCGCGGCAGGCCCCGGCCGAGGGCGGCGCGATCGTGGCCCTGACGAGCGATCACACCGCCTTCAACCTGCCCTACGGGGCGTCCAAGGGCGCGCTGGACCGGATTGTGATCGCGGCGGCCCGGGAGCTGGGTCCGCTCGGGATCAGCGCCAACGCGCTCAACCCCGGCCCGGTCGACACGGGCTGGATGGACCGGCAGCTGCGCGAAAACCTGGCCCGGCGCCAGCCCGGCGGCCGGCTCGGCACACCCGCGGACGTGGCCGCTACGGTGGCGTTTCTGCTCTCGCCCGAGGGCCGCTGGGTGTCCGGCCAGCTGGTCAAGGCCGACGGCGGCTTCTCGGCCTGAGGCGCCCACGGCCCCCGCGAGTTGGCATTTCACGGCAGGCGCGGGCCTACCGGAACGCGGCGAGCCCGGTGATGTGCTGGCCCAGGATCAGGGTGTGGACCTCGTCCGTGCCCTCGTAGGTCCGCACCGATTCGAGGTTGGCTGCGTGCCGGAGCGGGGAGTAGTCCAGGGTGATGCCGTTCCCGCCCAGGATGGTTCGGGCCTCGCGGGCAATCTTGATCGCCTCGCGCACATTGTTCAGCTTGCCCAGCGAGATCTGCTCCGGCCGCAGCTTCCCGGCGTCCTTGAGCCGGCCCAGCTGGAGCGCCAGCAGGGTGCCCTTCTGGATCTCCAGCAGCATGTTCACCAGTTTCTCCTGCGTGAGCTGATACCCGGCGAGGGGTTTGCCGAACTGCAGCCGCTCCTGCGAGTACTTCAGCGCCGCCTCATAGGAGTCCCGGGCGGCGCCCATCGCGCCCCATACGATCCCGAACCGTGCTTCGTTCAGGCAGCTGAACGGCCCCCGCAGACCCCGGGCTGCCGGCAGCAGGGCACCGGGGCCCAGCCGGACGCCGTCGAACGTGACATCGCACTGGATAGAGGCGCGCATCGAGAGCTTCTGCCCGATCGGCGTCGCCGCGACACCGGGCGTTGCGGCGGGCACCAGGAAGCCGCGGACGCCGTCGTCGGTCATGGCCCACACCACCAGCACATCCGCCACCGAGGCGAGCCCGATCCAGCGTTTGGCGCCGTCCAGGATCCAGCCGGCGCCGTCGCCCGGTCCGTCACGCCTGGCAAAGGTCTTCATCGAGGCCGGGTCCGAGCCGGCGGTGGGCTCGGTCAGTGCGAAGCTGCCGATGAGCTCGCCGGCGGCCATCCGGGGGAGCCACTCCTGTTTCTGCTCCTCGGAACCCCACTGGTGGATCGCCGTCATTGCCAAGGAACCCTGCACGGAGACGAAGGTGCGGATGCCCGAATCGCCCGCCTCCAGTTCCATCGCGGCCAGGCCATACTCGACGGCGGAGCGGCCGGGGCACCCGTAGCCCTCCAGCTGCATGCCGAGGACCCCTAGTTCTCCGAGTTCCGGGGCCAGATCGAGCGGGAATACACCCTCGTCATACCAGCGGGCGATGCCCGGGCGGATCCGCTGGTCCGTGAAATCGCGGATCCGCTCCCGCATGGCAAGCTCCCCGGCGCTTAACAAGGAGTCGATCGCCAGGACATCGGAGACGTCAGGACCTTCAGGCCCATCAGGAAAACCAGCCTCGTTGCTCATTCCAGCATCCTACGGTCTTGGCCGGACGCTGGCACCGGCCTTCCCGCCCAGTTGCTTCCGGACCCAGGCACGGATTGCGGCCGGCTCGCCGGTGTCGCCGGACTGCCGGGGCGTGGTGCGAAAGCAACCGGGCAGGAGCGTCGCACGCACTCTGGTGTCCTGAGCGGGACATGTCCGTCGGAGCCCCGCCGGAAGGGCACAGGCCTAGACTGGTGCCATGGACACCGCATCTGTGCTTGCCGTCTGCCGCGTACACCAGCTTCTCAAGGACCCCGGCAGCGTCGGCGTGACGGCGATCGACAAACGCCCTGTCGACGGACCGGTCCGGGTGCACACGCTGGGGCTGCACGGCGATATCCAGGCCAGCCGGATCCACCACGGCGGCGAAGACCAGGCCCTCTACGCATACTCCCAGGCCGACGCAGACTACTGGGCCGGGGAACTGAAGCGCGAACTGCCGCCGGGCATCTTCGGCGAAAACCTGCGCGTCTCCGGGATCAGCGCCACCGACGCGATCATCGGCGAACGCTGGAAGATCGGGCTGGACGTCGAAGTGGAGGTGACCTCGCCGCGGACGCCCTGCGCCACGTTCCAGCGGCGGATGGACGTGCCGCACTGGATGAAGCGGTTCGGCGAGGCCGGCCGGGTGGGTGCCTACCTCCGGGTGATCCGCACCGGCAGTATCCAGGCGGGGGACCACATCCACCGGATCTTCGTCCCCACCCACGGTGTCACCATCGGCAAGTGGTTCACCGACCCCACTTTTGCGGATATGGAGGCGCTGCGCGACGCCGACGCCGACGGTGAGATCCGCCTCCAGCCCGAGTATGACGGGGAATTCGAGAAGCTGCAGCGACGGCTCGGCGTCTAGCGGACGGGCTGCCGTCCCGCACGGCCGGAGGGCCCGTGTGCGCAAGCTCACCGCCGTCGTGAGCCATTCGGGTTACCCTTGCGTGCATCAATGCCCTACACTTGAAACATCCCCCACTCCGGAAATCCCTTATTCCTGCCCAATTCTTGAGGCAGGACTGGCAAGTGTTGGGGCCCGCAAATTGTGATGCGGGCATTTTCATAGGGAGAGCCGGCTAAAGAAAACGCTGTACAGACTGCTGGGATAGCAGCCAAGAGATGCAGCGGGAAGTCCTGCCACGGGATTGCGAAAGCGCCGGGCTTCTATGTGACCGGCCGGTCAAAGTATGCCCGGCACTTCCGGTCACGCGTACTGCGGCTCCGCTCACCTCGGGTTGTGCCGCTTGGCCCCTATGGATGAGGAAATTTCACCTATGCCCGAAAATCAGAACAACTCCGTCGACACCGAACTCGCCACCGAGAATAGCCAGGTCGACGTCGAGACTTCTGAAACGGCTGCCCCGGCAGCCGGCTCCGCCCCGGTATTCACCGAGGCTCCTGCGACGACCGACGCACCCGCCGAGATCCCGGCGACAGCCGAGACCGCGCCGCAGGCTGACACCCAGTCCGCCGGCAAGGCCGAGTCCAAGGCCCCGGCCAAGGACGAAGAGCCCGAAGATGAAGGCGTCAAGTTCGTTGACCTCGGCATCGATGCCCGTGTCCTGGCTGCCCTGCAGGACGTCGGCTACGAGAAGCCGTCCCCGATCCAGGCAGCAACCATTCCGCTGCTGCTCGAAGGCCGCGACGTCGTGGGCCTGGCCCAGACCGGTACCGGTAAGACTGCAGCATTCGCAGTACCGGCGCTGTCCCGCCTGGCCGAACTCCATGACCTCAACGGCCCGTCCCGCAAGACCCAGGCCCTGGTGCTCGCTCCGACCCGCGAGCTCGCGCTCCAGGTCGCCGAGGCCTTCACCTCCTACGCCAAGCACATCGACGACTTCACCGTCCTCCCGGTGTACGGCGGCTCCGCCTACGGCCCCCAGCTCGCCGGCCTGCGCCGCGGCGCCCAGGTTGTAGTCGGCACCCCCGGCCGAGTGATCGACCACATCGCCAAGGGCTCCCTCGACCTGTCCGAACTCCAGTACCTGGTGCTGGATGAGGCTGACGAGATGCTTCGCATGGGCTTCGCCGAAGACGTTGAGCAGATCTTCCAGCAGACCCCCGAGGGCCGCCAGGTTGCACTGTTCTCCGCCACGATGCCGAGCCAGATCCGCCGGCTGTCCAAGCAGTACCTGAACAACCCGGCCGAGGTGCAGGTCAAGTCCAAGACCACGACCGGCGCCAACACCCGCCAGCGCTACCTGCAGGTCATGGGCCCGCACAAGCTCGACGCGCTGACCCGCATCCTCGAGGTCGAGCCGTTCGAAGGCGTCATCGCCTTCGTCCGGACCAAGATGGCCACCGAGGATCTGGCCGACAAGCTGCGGTCACGGGGCTTCCAGGCTGCTGCCATCAATGGCGACATCCCGCAGCAGCAGCGTGAGCGCACGGTTGAGGCCCTGCGTGACGGAAAGATCGACATCCTGGTCGCCACCGACGTCGCGGCCCGCGGCCTTGACGTTGAGCGCGTCAGCCACGTGGTCAACTACGACATCCCGCACGACACCGAGTCCTACGTCCACCGCATCGGCCGCACCGGCCGTGCAGGCCGTTCCGGTGACGCGATCCTCTTTATGACGCCGCGGGAGAAGTACCTGCTGCGCTCCATCGAGAAGGCGACCCGCCAGCCGGTGGAGCAGATGCACCTGCCCACCGCCGAATCGGTGAACACACTGCGCCTGGGCAAGTTCGCCGAGAAGATCACCGAGACGCTTGCATCCGAGGATGTTGCGGCCTTCCGCGACCTCATCTCCTCCTACGAAGAAGAGCACAACGTCCCGGCCTCGGAAATCGCTGCCGCACTGGCCGTCATGGCCCAGGGCGGTCAGCCGCTCCTGGTCAAGGAACTGCCTGCGGCTCCTG
This sequence comes from Pseudarthrobacter woesei, assembly GCF_055412745.1. Lineage (NCBI taxonomy): Bacteria > Bacillati > Actinomycetota > Actinomycetes > Micrococcales > Micrococcaceae > Pseudarthrobacter > Pseudarthrobacter woesei. Next base: position 238,163 of record NZ_JBVAYU010000002.1, on the reverse strand, counting down.
AGTTCCAGAAGCGCGAGCGCGCCAAGGACGGCTTCGGTTCACGCGGCCCGACCCGCACCCTGACCGAGGGCAACGCCACCTACCGGATCGCCGTCGGACGCCGTCAGCGCGTTATGCCGGGTTCCATCGTTGGCGCCATTGCCAACGAAGGCGGCATCTCCTCGGCCCAGATCGGCGGGATCGACATCCGCTCGGACCACTCCCTCGTGGAGCTTCCGGCGGACCTTAGCGCAGACCAGCTGAAGGCTCTCTCCCGCACCCGGATCGGCGGCGAGCTGATCCACCTCGAGCTGGACAAGGGCCGGTCACCGGCGAGCGACCGTGGCGGTGACCGCGGCGGCTACCAGGGTGCCAGCCGTGGCGGCGACCGTGGCGGATACTCCGGCGGCGGCGACCGTGGCGGAAACTTCAAGGGCAACGGCGGCTTCAAGCGCGAATTCCGCAAGACCGACGGCGAGCGGTCCTCCGCGGACCGTGGCGGACGCTCGTTCAGCGACCGCGCCGAGCGTGGCGTCGGCTCCGACGCGGCGCGCAAGCCCCGCACCAAGTGGTAACCACCGCTGCTAAGCACTGAATCACCCTGAGATCGGGCCGGCTCTTGAGCCGGCCCGATCTTGCTTAAGTTCCCTTCGTCACATCCGTGTCCGGGTGCGTCGTGCCGGACCTTGGCCGGGGCCCGCCAGCTGCCCCGAAAGCCCGGATTTCCGCCGGTTTCGCCGTCTTCGGGGCTTATCGCGGGTCGATTTGTTGGGAGCGCAATGTTCCGGTAGAGTATTTACTCGTTGCCCCCCTAGCTCAGTGGTAGAGCGCGTTCTTGGTAAGAACGAGGTCACCGGATCGATTCCGGTGGGGGGCTCGCAATGAGGGCCTGTGTCAAGGCGGTTTTTGACCGGCTAGGCACGGGTTTTCCTCATTTATGGCGGCGTAGCTCAGTTGGTTAGAGCGCACGACTCATAATCGTGAGGTCGGGAGATCGAGCCTCCCCGCCGCTACCAGATGAAACCCCCGGAATCCTTGAGATTCCGGGGGTTTTCCTGTGTACAGGGTCGCCCGCTGATCCTCGGCCCGGGACTTCCGCGCCACGGCAACAGCCTGGCGACGCGCAAATGCCCTGTCGCTACGGGTTTTTCGCTAGCGACAGGGCATTCGCGCGTCGCGGGCCGGGTTTCGCGTCGCGGAAGCCACCCCTTCCCCGCAATCCTGGGACGTGACGGGCATTGAGATGTCTCGGAACGGGAAGAACTGCGAGCCAGTTGGGGCGCGGCGCAAGATTCTGGGACAGAATGGGTCCATGACTCGAATCGCAATCATCGGCGGCCACGGCAAGGTGGCTTTGGAACTCTCCCGCATCCTCGCAGCGGACGGGCAGGATGTCACGTCCTTCATCCGCAATCCGGACCACCAGGCCGACGTCGACGCCACCGGTGCTGCGCCGGCCCTGCTGGACGTTGAACATTCGACGACGGCGGAGATCGCCGAGGCGCTGCGGAATCACGACGCCGTGGTGTGGTCCGCCGGTGCCGGCGGCGGCGGCAGCGCGGAGCGCACCTACGCGGTGGATCGTGATGCTGCCATCCGTTCGATGGACGCGGCGGCCGAGGCCGGCGTCGGCCGCTACATAATGATCTCCTACCTCGGCGCAGGGCCGGACCACGGGGTTCCCGAGGACAACGGCTTCTTTGCCTACGCCGAGGCCAAGGCGGCCGCGGATGCCTACCTGCGCGGCACCGCCCTGGACTGGACCATCCTGGGCCCAGGGGCCCTCACCGACGGGCCCGGCAACGGACTGATCGACGTCGACCCCGCGGACACCACCGGGGGCCAGGGAACGGCACGGGCCAACGTGGCACTGGTGGCCGCAGCGGTGCTGGGCCTGCCCTCGACCGGCCGCCGCACCATCGAGTTCCGGGACGGCACCTTGCCGCTGGCGGGGGCCCTGGCGGCGCTGGGCTAGCCCAGCGGGACGTCGCCCGACGTGGGTCCATCGGCGCCCACGGTGTGCCCCTAGAGTGGCGGGGCGCCCAGCTCCTCCAAAAGAGTGGCCTGCCCCGATTGCTCCCGGGGAGAGTGAGTGTATGGACCAGTTGGCCCGCATTGGCTGGCTCCTGCTGGCGACGCTGGCGGCCGTGGGCGACGGGCTACACTTGCCGGACGCTGTGGTGCCGGTCGCCGCCCAAATCCCGGCCGAAGAGGTGCGTGCCTCCAGCGTCATCGCCGGCGTTATTGCCGTCGTCGTTAAGGCACTGGACGTGCAGTGGTCCTCACAACCCCCAGGATGCCGCCTAGCGGCTCACCTGGGCCGACTTCAGGGACGTCGTCGTACGGCTGGTCGCCCGGCTGACCTCCGGCCGGGTGGTACTGGAAGTGCGGCAGGTTTGCCGGGATGAACTCGCCGACATTTTCGACACTATGGGCGCTGCGGTCGTGGTCTGCGTATTGGTGTTCGCGGTCCAGTTCTCCTGGCCATGATGTCCGTTTGGGGCGCACTACGAAGGACACGCGGCGCGCAACTCCGCCAGGGAGGTTCTGATCCTCACCTCGTCCGGTATGCGCGGCTTGGCAACCCTCGCGCTAACCGCGCCCTTCCGCTGGCCCCGGCCGACTGAGGTAGGTTCCCGGCAAGGGCCGGGCTCGTTGAGATCGCCTGCGTGGTGCTGTTTCGGCACTCAAGGACAATGAACTCATCAAGCAGTGGTCGCCCGCGAATGTGGCGCTGGTGCACGCTGATCAGTTGGCAGCATGCGCAATGTACGTGAGGGGTGAGGCGCGAGCGTGGGCGAAAACTCGCGATCGCCGTGCGGACCATTGCGGTCAACGCGGCCCGCCAGGAAGATGTGACGGCGCGCAACGAGCCGGAAATGGATATCGAAGTCGCCGGCGAGTGCTCCACAAGTTCGGCCTGCGCACCTTGATCATGCTGGAATTGGCGGCGGCGGCCCGGGCGTTCGACTCGGCGTGCAATCGCGAGGAGGGCCGGACTCCATGGGTCCGGCCCTCCTCCAGCTATCAGATTTTCACTGCACGGCGAATTCGCCTGCCGGCCTAGAGGGCTGCGGCAAATACACGCCCGAGATACCCCTCGTTCGGCTGCATTCCCGTCCCGGAGTATGCCCAGAGCGATCCGTCGGGCCGTCGGGCCACGAGGTCCGGGTAAATGTCCCCGTTCAAGTTTCCCGCACCCAGCACCGCGTTAAAGATATTCCATCCGGTGCCGATCTTCCGGGACGCCGACACCCTGCCGTTGCCGTCGCCGGGGTAGAGCCACAGGGTGCCGTCCTGCATCCGGGCGACGACGTCATTCTTGCCGTCCGAGTTGAAGTCACCGACGCCAAGCAACTGGTCGAATACTTCCCATCCGAAGTTGCCGATCTTTCGTCCGCTGAGGTAACCGGTGCTCGAGTAATCCACCCGTCCGGTGCCCGCGTACAGCCAAAGTGATCCATCAACGTTGCGGGCAAGGAGGTCGTTTTTTCCGTCGCCCGTGAAGTCGCCTGTTCCGGTCAAAGATATGAAGGACTCCCACCCGAAGGCGCCGATTCTCTGGGCGCCTGAAAATCCCGAACTTGTGCCGTCTACCCGGCCGGATCCTGCATACAGCCACAGGGTGCCGTCCGGTTTGCGGGCAACGATGTCATTCTTGCCGTCGCCGTTGAAGTCCCCCACGCTGACGAGTGAATCAAAAACCTCCCAACCGAACTTCCCGATCTTCGTTGGCGCCCCATAAGTGCCGTTGCCAGCCCCCGGGTAGAACCACAGGCTACCGTCGGGCATCCGTGCCAGCAGGTCCGCAACAGCATCGCCGTTGAGGTCTTTCGTGGCGGACAGATAATTGAAAGCGTCCCAGCCGAAGTCACCGATCTTGCGGGCACCGGTGTAGCCCTGGTCCCGCATGGCGGTTCCGGCGTAGAAATAGACGCTGCCGTCTGCCTGGCTCGCCACGATGTCGGCCATTCTGTCGCCGTTGGCATCGCCGGGGCCCAAAATGTGGTCGTAGATGTCCCAGCCGGTGCCGATCTTTTGAGCGTTGACCAGCTTCGCCTTCCCCGAATTGGAGTAGAGCCAAAGAGTCCCGTCAGGGCGGCGTGCAGCCAGGTCGTTGGTTCCGTCGCCGTTGAAATCCTGGATAGCGATCAGCCGGTCAAAGATCTGCCAACCAAAATCGATCTCGCGGGACACGCCTGGCCAGCCGGTGCCAGTCCCGGGATAGAAGACCAGGACGCCGTCGGGCCGCCGGGCCAGAATGTCTGCTTTTCCGTCACCGTCGAAGTCACGCACGCCCAGCAGCGCGTCAAAGGCATCCCAACCGAAGTTGCCGATCTTGACGCCGGCGGAGTACCCCTCATTTCTGCCGGATACTACTCCGGTGCCCGGATAGAACCACAGAGACCCGTCGTGCTTCCTGGCCACCAGGTCACCCTTGCCGTCACCGTTGAAGTCCCCGGCGCCAAAAATGCTGTTGTAGACTTCCCAGCCTGTACCGATCCTCTGGCCGGTCCGGGACTTGCCGGTGCCGTCGCCCGGGAAGAGCCACAGCTCGCCGTTTCCCTTGCGCTGAATAAGGTCGGCGATTCCGTCGCCGTTGAAATCGCCGGGAGAGATCAGCAAAGGTTTGGCCGGCGGCAGCGCATCAATCGTGATGCCTGCAGCAGAATTAGAGATCCAGTCGATGCTTACCTTGGTCCCTGAATGAGTGGTAAACGTCTGGCCTGCCTGCCATGCCTGGTTGTAGCTGTAGTAGCCGTTGAATGTTGTGCTGCTGGGCTGAAGGGCGATGGAACCTGCGCCGAAAGCTTGGACGACCTTGACTCCGCGGTTGCCGCCGACCGACGTCGCCGCGTCATGGCCCACCGGGAGTCGAAGCTCGAGGTTGTAGGCCTCCCCACTGATGGGATCCGTGAACTTGATGGCGCGGTTGTCGTCCGCGCTTCCCCAGGCCCTCAACTCATAGGAGTTCTTGCCCACCGCTTTCCCCAGGTTTCTGACCTCGTTGCCTGAGCCGAATCCGCCAAACTCATAAATGGGGGAGCTCACCACCGGCTGGCTAGGCTGAGATACACCCATCAGGTCAAGATTGTCCTTGTATTCTTCGATGCTGCACGAACCGTTGGCGAATGACCCGTCTGCGTTGCTGGCGGTGTCCACGGCTCCATTTGTGCAGCGAAGTCTGTTGGCGTGCATCAGCCCCAGGACGTGCCCGAATTCATGGGTTAGGACGCTCTTGGTCAGCGTCGCCGGGAGCGGCATGAGGACGCGACCGCTGGTTCCGTTGTAGCTCCAGCCCGCCCCGTATGCCCCGTCCGAGAGTGTGGGTGTGGAAACGAACACCACGAGTGCCGTGTAGGAACTGGGGACCCACCCGATTTCTCCGGCGATCGTGTTCATCATTGATGAATAGCTCTGCGTAGAGGTTGCCCTGCTCGTTCTGTTTTCGACGCTGGAAACGCTCATGGACAGCCTGCCGTTCGACATGGCCCGCCAGTAGTCGCTGCTCGTGTTGATCGCGGCCCGGGCTTCCGCTTCCGGGATAGTCGCTTTCCGGTCGGCCAGCTGAACCATGACCAGCTTCACCTTGATATCGCCTTCGCGGGCAATTGAGTAGGCCTCGGTGGAACTCTTTCGAGCCGTGGTGCCCTTGGGTCCAGTGGGAAGTGGCGTTTCAAACGTATGGGCAATTAACGGCAGGTCTCCGGACGCCTCGGAATAGACAGAATGGCTGTGCGTGGACTCGGGGCTCGCACCGACCGGGGCAGGCGCGGGACTGGTCGTGGCCGGTATTACCGGAGTCGGAGTCGGCGTCGCTGTGGCCGCGGCCGTCGGCGCCGACGTCGTCCCCGGCGACGAGGTCGACGTGGGGGCCGGCGTCGGATCAGCGAGGGCAGGCGAGAGCGTCACAGCAGTAAGCGAGGCAAGAGTAACGACAAGCGCCGTCAGAAGCGCTGTCGTCTTCCGTATTGAGTTCACTTTTTGTCTTTCATGAGACCGCCGTCATGCTGAAGCCTCAGCATGACGGCCGGGGGAGACCGGGAAGTGAGGTCAGTCTACGGATGGCATGCCGCCAGACCCGGCAAGCTGTAGCAATCTTTCGGCTTAGGTAGCGAATCGTTGCCGAATCTTGAGCAAAGCCTGTGTCACCGCAGGTGGACGCGATGCTAGCCAGCGGGGCCGCGCAGCTCCAGCTCCAGCGCGTTCTTCTCGACGTAGTCCAGGGCATGCCGGATGGCGCCGACCGTGACAATCGCATCTCCCAGCGGCGAGACCGTCACCTGCGGGGGAGTCGCCGTGAACCGGGGGAGCAGGGCAGCAATGGCGGGCAGCAGCACGCCCGCGGATTCCGCCACGGCGCCGCCGATCACCACCTGCTCGGGGTTGATGAAGCTCGCCACCGAGGCGATGACGCGCGCCATCCGCTCCGAGATCCGGTCCAGGATCGCCAGCGCCGCCGGATCGCCGGCGTCGGCATCCTCAAACACCCGCCGCGCACTCGCCGCGCCTCCCGCCCGGGGTCCGCCGCCGGCCGCGGACCATTGCCGGGCCAGGCTCGCAATGCCATCGCTTGAGCCGACACCCTCGACCATATCCAGGTAGCCCATTTCGCCGGCGGCGCCGCCGCGGCCGTGCAGCAGCCGGCCGGACTCCAGCACCCCGGCGCCGAGGCGTTCACCGGCCAGGAGTACAACAAGGTCGTCCACGCCGGCGCCGGAACCCCGCCAACGTTCGCCGAGGGCGGCGAGGTTCGCGTCGTTCTCCAGCAGCACCGTCCAGCCGTGCAACTCCTTGAGGGCGGCGCGGAGCCCGACGTCGAACAGGCTCCAGAAGTGCTGGGTCAGCAGCACGTTGCCGTCGCGGTCCACCGGGGCCGCAATGCCTGCCCCGGCCGCCAGCACCTGGCTTGCGTCGGTCCCGGCGGCGGCCAGTGCCTGCCGGCAGACCCGGTCCACGACGTCGATGCGTTCCGCCGCGGGGATGTCGGCGGCCCGGAAGCTCTCGCTGGACCGTCCGAGGATGCTGCCGCGGAGGTCCGCGACAGCCGCGGAGGTGGTCGCGGCGCCGATGTCGATCCCGAGGACAAACCCGGCCCGTGAATTGAGCTCGAATCGCCTGGCCGGGCGGCCCTTCCGCGGGCTGCCGGACTGTTCCTCCTCCCGGGCGTCCAGTTCGCGGATCCAGCCCCGCCGGATGAGGTCCTCGCAGACGGCGATGACCGACGCCCGGGTGAGCCCGGTCCGGTCCATCAGCTCGGTCCCGGTCGCAACGCCCGTGGTCCGGATGAAGCCCAGCACGGCCTGGGCATTTACCCGGCGCAGCAGCTGGGGCGTGGCGGCGGCGGCCTTCGGCTTCAAATCTTGACCTCTTCCGGATCCGGACCCATAATTGTTCAGGCAATATATTTAGCTTGTATCTAAAATAACAGAAACCCGTTCCGAGCTCCGAAGGATCATCCCTTGTCCAACACCGCCACGCTGGCAACCCTGTCCGGTTCCGACCTCGCCGCCGACCCCAACTGGTGGCGCCAGGCCGCCGTGTACCAGATCTACCCGCGCAGCTTCGCCGACTCCAACGGCGACGGCCTTGGCGACATCAAGGGCATCACGGCCAAGGTGCCGTACCTGTTGGCACTCGGGATCGACGCCGTCTGGCTCAGCCCGTTCTACCCCTCGGCGCTTGCCGACGGCGGCTACGACGTCGACGACTACCGTGACGTGGACCCCAAGCTCGGCTCCCTGGAGGACTTCGCTGAAATGTCGGCCGCCCTCCACGCGGCCGGCATCAAGCTGATCGCGGACATCGTCCCGAACCACTCCTCGAACCGCCACGTGTGGTTCCAGGAAGCCCTCGCGTCCCCGCGCGGCTCCGATGCGCGGGAACGCTACATCTTCCGTGACGGTAAAGGCGAGAACGGTGAGATCCCGCCGTCGGACTGGGAGTCCGTGTTTGGCGGCCCGGCCTGGGAACGCATCACCGAGCCGGACGGCACCCCCGGCCAGTGGTACATGCACATCTTCGCCAAGGAACAGCCGGACCTGAACTGGTCCAACCGGGAAATCCGCGACGACTTCCTCAAGACCCTGCGCTTCTGGTCCGACCGCGGCGTGGACGGCTTCCGGGTCGACGTGGCGCACGCCCTGACCAAGGACCTCACCGAGCCGCTGCTGTCCAAGGTCGAGCTCAGCGAGGCCAACAGCGGCACCGACGGCTTCGACGACGGCTCGCACCCGTTCTGGGACCGCGACGAGGTTCACGAGATCTACGTCGAGTGGCGCGAGGTCTTCAACGAATACAACCCGCCGCGCACCGCCGTCGCCGAAGCCTGGGTCCACGCCAGCCGCCGCGGCCGCTACGCGAGCCCGGAGGGCCTGGGCCAGGCGTTCAACTTCGACCTCCTGCAGGCCGACTTCGACGCCGACGAGTTCCGCGAAATCATCACCCGGAACCTCGCCGAGGCCACCGAGTCCGGTGCCTCCTCCACCTGGGTGTTCTCCAACCACGACGTCGTCCGCCACGCCACGCGCTATGGGCTGCCCAAGGGCGGCGGCAAACATGCCAAGGGCCAGGACGGGAAGGGCTGGCTGCTGGCCGGCGCCCCGGCCGAGGAGCTCGACGTCGAGCTGGGCCTGCGCCGTGCCCGCGCGGCCACACAGCTGATGCTTGCACTGCCGGGCTCCGCGTACCTGTACCAGGGCGAGGAACTCGGCCTGCAGGAAGTTGGCGAGATCCCCGACGCACAGCGCCAGGACCCCACCTTCTTCCGCAACAAGGGCGTCGAGATCGGCCGGGACGGCTGCCGCGTGCCCCTCCCCTGGGCCGCCGAGGGCACCTCCTTCGGATTCGGCGACGGCGGGGCGCACCTGCCGCAGCCGGCGTGGTTCAGCCGCTACGCCGTCGCAGCCGAGGACGGGGTGGAGGGTTCCACCCTCGAGTTCTACCGCCAGGCCCTGACGCTGCGCCGCGGGCTGCAGACCTCGGAGGAACTCGAATGGCTGGAATCCGGCAGCGCCCACGTGCTGCACTTCAGCCGGCCGGGCGGCTGGCAGACCGTGACCAACTTCGGTGACATGCCGGTGGAGTTGCCCGCCGGTGAGGTGCTGCTCAGCAGCGGACCGCTCGAGGAGAACCTCCTGCCGGGCAGCACCACCGTCTGGCTGCGGTGAGCGCCCCCGAAAGCAGCGCGCGGGCCCCACAGCCTGGCCAGGAACTGGTGTACGGCTGCATGGGTCTGGGCGGCAGCTGGTCGTCGGAGCCGCACTCGTCCATGCACGTGGACGAGGCGGCTGCCGCCGTCGCCGCCGCCCTCGAAGCCGGCATCACCCTGTTCGACCATGCCGACATCTACCGTGGCGGCAAGTCCGAGGCGGTGTTCGGCGAGGTGCTGGCAAATACCCCGGGGCTGCGGGAACGCATCCGGCTGCAGACCAAGTGCGGCATCCGGCTCAACGAACAGGGCCTGGAGACGCACTACGACCTGAGCCGGGTCGCCATCCTGGAGCGGGTCAACGAAAGCCTGGCGCGTCTCCGGACGGACTACGTCGACGTGCTGATGCTGCACCGGCCCGATCCGCTGATGGACCCCGCCGAGGTGGCCTCCGCCGTCGGGCAGCTCATGGCTGAAGGCAAGGTGCGGGCCCTCGGCGTGTCCAACATGTCGGGGGCGCAGATCGAGGTGCTGCAGGACCGGCTGGAGACTCCGGTGGTCGCCAACCAGCTGGAAATGAGCCTGCTCAAACGCGCCTGGCTGGAAAGCACCGTGCTGGTCAACCACGCCGAGGGAGCGGACTACATCTTCCCGCACGGCACCGTGGAGCACTGTGTCCGGCACGGGATCACCCTGCAGGCCTACGGCGCCCTGGCCCGGGGCCTCTATACAGGGGCGCCGGCGGCAACGCCCACCGACGCCGAGGAGGCCACCGCCGCGCTCGTGGCCAAGCTGGCCGCGGAGAAGAACACGACGGGGGAGTCGGTCCTGCTGGGCTGGCTGATGAAGCACCCGGCCGGGATCGCTCCCGTGATCGGCACCGCCAACCCGGAACGTATCCGGGCCTGCGCCGGCGCCGCGGACGTGGCCGCAGCCATGACCCGGGCCGAGTGGTACCGGCTCTGGGTTACGGCGCGGGGCAGCAACATCCCGTAGCCGGACGCCATCATGCCCCGCCGAACCGGCTCGCAGCAGGGGCCGTTTTGAGGGCCCAAAACGGCCCCTGCTGCGAGCTGGATGGGATGCGGGACGTGATCTTGGTCGTAATGGTCGCCACGAGGGCGGGCTGGCTTAGCGGGAGGCCCCCCTCTACGGCTAGCGTAGATACATGACGTCTACCACCACTGCCGGGACCGTCCGGCCCCAACGCAATATTCCAGCTGAAATCGCCCGCTCATGGCTCCTGGTTAATGCGATGAAACCCGAGCTCTTCGACCCCTCCGCAGTGTCCCGCGCGGACGCCATCATCCTGGATATCGAGGACGCGGTGGATCCTTCCCAGAAGGACGCCGCCCGCGCGCACGTTGTCGAGTGGCTGGCCGCCGGCGGCAACGCCTGGGTCCGGATCAACGACGCCACGAGCCCGTTCTGGGCCGATGACCTCGCCGGTCTCCGCGGCACACCGGGGCTGCTGGGCGTGATGCTGGCCAAGACCGAGTCCGCGGACCAGGTCACCGAAAGCTTCCACCGCATGGACGGTAAGACCCCGGTCATCCCGCTCGTCGAGTCGGCCGTCGGGATCGAGGAGGCCAACCACATCGCCAAGGCCCAGGGCGCATTCCGCTTGGCCTTCGGTTCCGGCGACTTCCGCCGCGACACCGGCATGGCGGCCACCGCCGAGGCCATGGCCTACCCGCGCGCCAAGCTTGTGGTGGCCAGCCGGGTCGGCAATCTTCCGGGCCCCGTCGACGGACCCACGGTGGGCACCAACCACCCGATCCTGCGCGAGCAGACCGGCATCACCGTGATGATGGGCATGACCGGCAAGCTCTGCCTGGCCACCGACCAGACCAACGTCATCAACGAGGTCATCAGCCCGACGCCGTCCGACGTCGCCTGGGCCACGGACTTCATGGCCGACTTCGAGGCCAGCGGCCGTGTCATCCGGGACGGCTCGGACCTGCCGCGCCTGGGCCGCGCCGAGAAGATCATGAAGCTCGCGATAGCGTTTGGGGTGCAGCCGGCCCTGTAGCCGCCACCAGAAGCCAAGGAGACCCCGTGACCGATCCCTGTTATCTGGTCCACGGGGTCTTTTGGGACGGGCCCCCGGCCGTAGCGCCCGATGCCGGCCGCCCCGTGATGCGGCTGCAGGACCGGTCCGGAACGCTTGCCGAGGTGGTGCTCGACGCCGGCGTCCGGCTAGGCTTCCGGCTCGCCGCCGACGGGAAGTCCTGCCTGGGGCACCACAAGGTGCACGGACCCGCGGACCGCGACCACATCCTCTGCCCTGCCCGGGCTGCAGCCACGAGGGGGAGCCAGTGCGGGCGCTGCTTCGTGGTGGACGATTCGCGGCTTATCCACGACTTCCACCGCGGAGGCCGCGTCCCGCCGGGTCTGCGCGCCTACCTGATGCAGCCGCACTGGCTCTACGTCGCCACCTTCGCCAGCGGGGCCAGCAAGGTGGGGACCGCAGCACACGTGCGCAAGTGGAACAGGCTCGCCGAGCAGGGGGCCGTCGTCGCCCGCTATATCGCCCGCGCCGACGACGGCCGGGTGGTCAGAATGCTGGAAGACCTGGTGACCCGCGACGCCGGCCTGCCGCAGCAGGTCCGCTCGGCCGCCAAAGCCACCGCCCTGGCGGGGCCGGCGCCCGCCGTCGAACTGGACGCCCTGAACAGACGGCTGGCCGGCGGGGCCAGGGAACTGCTGGCAGGCGCCGGGATCGGCGGCTTCGAGGCGGTGGATGAGCGGTGGGTCCGGCCCGGACTGGCGGACACCGCGTGCGCGCCGGCAGCACGGCACGCATACCCGCATAACCTCGGCGCTGGGGCCCACGGGTTCCGGATCGCCTCGCTGAGCGGCAGCATTGCGCTGGCCTCCCTCGACGGCACGGAACTGGAATTCGTCGTCGACCTCGGTCAGCTTAAGACCAGGACCATCGCGTTCGGCCGCCATGGCTCGGGCGTCCCGGCGGTGCAGGAAGCGTTGTTCTGACGCCTGAATTACCCAGCGACGCGCAAAATACCGGACGCGCCCGTATAACCGCGTCGGCAGGTAATTTGAGCGTCGCCAGGGGGTTTGCGCCTCGCGGCGTTTCCCGCGCGCCCCGGTAGACTGGCCCGGTGCTGAAAGAATTCTGGGACTCCGCGCCAACCGCCTACAAGGTGCTCGTTTTCAGTGCCATGGCCCTGATCGCCACCGGCATCGTCCTGAACCTGGTGGGAAACTCCACGGGCAACCAGGCCCTCTCCGTTGCCTCGCTGCCGGTCATCGGCCTGGGCCTGGTCCTGCACATCGCCGGGATTGTGGTGCGCGGCCAGACTATCCGGAAAAACCTCAAGCGCTAGCTTCGGCGTTCCGCCGGACATGGCTCCGGGCATGCTCCACGGCGTCGGGCAGGGACGAGAACAGGTGCTTGTGATGCCGCAGAGAGCGGATCACCCCGACATTCGTCACAAGGTCCAGGTGCTGCGGCTGGACACCCTTGAGCAGGACCGTGATGCCCCGCAGTTCAAGCGCCGAGATGACTTCCACCAGGGTGTGGGCGCCCGTTGCATCAAGCATTCTGACCTGCGAGAGCCGGATGATCGCGACCTGGATGTCCCTGACCTGGCTGATTTGCTGCAGGACGCGTTCCGCGGCGCCGAAGAACATTGCCCCGTCCAGGCTGAAGATGGTGATGTGCTCGTCCCCGGCGACGGGTGTCCCGGGAATCTCCTCGCGCCGGACCCCGCTCAGGGAGGCGAACTTGCGCAGGGTGAAGACGGCCGCGGCAACAAACCCGATCTCGATGGCGACGATCAGGTCGAAGGCCACGGTGATGATGGCAGTCAGGACAAACACGAAGGCGTCGGCGCGTGTGGATCGCATGATGGCGGTGACCGTGTGCCGTGAAACCATGCGGGTTGCCGTGACCATCAGGATACCGGCCAGGACCGCCAGCGGGATCCGGCCGACCAGCCCGGCCGCGAGGTAGATGATGGCGAGCAGCACGAGCGCGTGGACAATCGCGGAGAGTCGTGTCTTGGCGCCGGAACGGACGTTCACGGCAGTCCGCGCGATGGCGCCGGTGGCAGGCATGCCGCCGAAGAACCCTGCCACGACGGATGCGAGGCCCTGCCCGGTGAGCTCCCGGTCCGGGCTGTAGGCCCCGGAGGGCCTGCCGTCCGGGCCCACCATACCGGCGGCCACCCGGGCCGAGAGCAGGGATTCTATGGCGGCGAGTGTCGCGATGGACACCGCGGGCATGAGCAGCCCGCCCAGCGCACCCGGATCGAGGGAGGGCATCGACGGCGCGGGCAGGGAATGCGGCAGGGCGCCGATCCTGGGGATGTCGAGCCGAAGCAATTCGGCGGCGACGGTGGCCAGCAGCACCGCGATCAGGCTCGCGGGCAGGGACTTGTGCAGCTTCGGGAGCAGGTACATCACGGCGGCAACCCCCACGACGACGGCGAGCGTCTGCAGCACAGTTGGTAAGGTCGCGTGCGAGGCACTCTCGATGGCGGCCAGCAGAGTGTTGTGGCCGGGGATACCCTCGGTGCCGGTCGCCATGGGCACCTGCTGGAGGAAGATGATCAGGGCGATGCCGAGGGTGAAGCCCTCCACTACCGGCCAGGGGATGAAGGCCACGGCACGGCCCAGCCCGCTGATGCCAAGAAGGATGACCAGCAGGCCGGCCATCAGCGAGACCAGGGCGATGCTGCTGACACCGTGGGTTGCGACCACCGGGGCCAGGACCACCACCATGGCGCCCGTCGGGCCGGAGACCTGGACATGGGAACCGCCCATGACGGCGGCCACGAGGCCGGCCACCACGGCGGTGATGAGGCCGGCCTCGGCGCCCACGCCGGAACTGACCCCGAAGGCGAGGGCCAGCGGCAGCGCCACGATGCCGACCGTGATGCCGGCCACCAGGTCAGCCCGCCAGGACGAGCGCAGTCCGTCGTAGTCGCGGCGGGACGGCAGGAAGGTCCGGAGCGAGAACCGCCGGCCCGGGCCGGGCTGCACCGTGCTGGCGTCTTTTTCGGCGGGTCTGCCGGCGACACGGGGTTCTGGCGGAATGCTCATGATGCCGGTCCTTCCATGGGGGATGCGGCGGTGCGCGGGGCCGCGCCGCGGCGTGCTGCGAGGTGCCCGCCGGGAAGTTCCTGGGCGAGCCTGAGTTGTTCACCGGAATCGGCCAGGGAGTCCAGAAGGAAGGTCCGGGAAATGGACAGGAGCTCCGAAATCATCGGATGCGCCAGCCGGTAGGTCACAGCATTCGCTGTCCGCACGGACGTCACCACCCCGTGCCGGCGGAGCGTGGCCAGGTGCTGGGACAGGTGCGAGGCCTCAAGCCCCGTTTCTGCCAGCAGGTAACTGACCGGCGCCGAGCTGTCCGGGGCGGCGGCCAGGAGTTCCAGCACCCGAATTCGGGCCGGGTGGGCGAGAGCCTTGAACAGGTTGGCCTTGATCTCATACAAAGGGCTCTGTGCTGCTGAAATCACGGCTGGCCCGCTCCTTCTCTGTGCCGCGGGATGGAACGGGACCCGCATGAATTGATGAATTGATGTTTTCATCATACCGCGTTGGCCGGCTGGTGTCACGAAGGATGACCCGCGGGCAGGCCCGATAGGCTGGAACCATGACTATCAATCCGGATCTGCAGGGCCGAAGCTACCCTGCCGCAGAGGTGTACGACGTTGGCCGCGAGAAGATCCGCGAGTTCGCGCGCGCCGTCAAAGCCACTCATCCCGCCCACTTCGATGTCGACGCGGCAGCGGCCCTGGGCCACCGCGACCTTGTGGCGCCGCCGACCTTCGCGATCATCGTCGCGCAGCGGGCCGACGCCCAGCTGATCGAGGACCCGGACTCCGGCATCGACTTTTCCCGCGTGGTCCACGCAGACCAGCGCTTCGTCCACCACCGGCCGATCGTCGCCGGCGACCGCTTGGTCGCCGAACTGCACGTCGACGGCGTCCGCGCCATGGGCGGCGGTGCGATGATCACCACCCGCTCGGAAATATTCGCCCTGGCCGGCGCCGATTCCCGCGAGGCCGTCGCCACGGCCACGTCGTCCATCCTGGTCCGCGGAGAGGGACAGTGACTATGAATACGCAGCGCGTTACACCCAACCTTGCAGAACTCACGGTCGGCCAGTCCATCGGCAGCCGCAGCATCGACGTCACCCGCACTGACCTGGTCAAATACGCCGGCG
The DNA here is from genome assembly GCF_055412745.1 of Pseudarthrobacter woesei. Taxonomy (NCBI): domain Bacteria; kingdom Bacillati; phylum Actinomycetota; class Actinomycetes; order Micrococcales; family Micrococcaceae; genus Pseudarthrobacter; species Pseudarthrobacter woesei. The sequence goes on along the minus strand of NZ_JBVAYU010000002.1, from coordinate 222,837 downwards.
CTTCCGGTGACTTCAATCCGATCCACTGGAACGGGTCGTTCGCCACCGGCGTCGGGCTGCCGGGCGTGATCGCACACGGCATGTTCACCATGGGTGCGGTCGTCCAGCTCGTGACGGACTGGGCAGGCGACCCCGCCGCCGTCGTCGACTTCCAGACCCGCTTCACCAAGCCCGTCCCGGTGGCCGACACCACCGGGACGCCGGACGCCGGCGCCGTGATCGAGGTCAGCGGCGCCATTGGGGCGCTCGACGCCGGGGCCGGCACCGCCCGCGTCGACCTCACGGTCCTCTCGGCAGGACTGAAGGTCCTGATGAAGGCCCAGGCCGTCGTCAGGCTGGCCTAAGCCGCATGTCGCTGCTGTGAGCGCAGGCACGGCATCGGCCGCAGAGACCACCCGGTGGCGCAACGCCGTCGTCGCCGCCTACACGATGAGCGGCGTTGCCTTCGCCAGCTGGGTGTCCCGGCTCCCGGCCATCCGGGACGGCCTGGACCTCACCCCGGGAAACATTGGCCTGCTGCTGCTCTGCATGACGCTTGGCTCGTTCATCTCCGTGTCCGCCTCCGGGCTGATCGTGCTGCGCTTTGGGTCCAAGCAGACCATCCGGATCGGCAGCATCATGGTCGGCGCCGGCCTGGTCCTGGCCGGGTTCGGCACCTCGGTACTGGTCAACCCGCTGGTCGTGGCAGCGGGACTCGCGGTAATCGGCCTGGGCACGGCCAGTTGGAACACGGCCTCCAACGTCGAGGGCGCCGCAGTGGAACGGGCTGTGCGCCGGCACATCATGCCCCGGCTGCACGGAGCCTTCAGCCTGGGCACCGTCGCGGGCGCAGGGGCCGGGGCATGGGCCGCCGGCGCGAGTGTTCCGGTCTTCTGGCATCTCGCCGCTGTGGGGCTGCTCGTGGCCTTCACCGTGGCGGCCGCGGCCGGGTGGTTCCGGGCAGACATCACTCCGGTGGAGGCCACACAGAACTTCAAGCCGGCCACTCCGGATACCTTCGAGGATCCCTCGACCGGCCCGCTGGCCATCATCACGGCCTCCGCCCGCCCCGAGGAGCCGCTGGACAGCAAACGCCAGATCGCGCACGCCTGGCGGGACCGCCGGACCCTGCTGCTCGGCGTCCTGGTCCTGGGGCTTGCCCTGGCCGAAGGGGCGGCGGGGGACTGGGTGGCGCTGGCGCTCGCCGACGGCCACGGCCAGTCCGACGCCGCGGGTGCCGCCGGGTATGGCCTCTTCGTCACCTTCATGACCGTGGGCCGCTTCGCCGGGACCCTGGTCCTGGACCGCTTCGGCCGCGTCCCGGTGATGCGCTGGTGCGCGGCACTGGCCGTATTCGGCCTTGGCCTGTTCGTCTTTGCCCCGGCGCCGTGGCTGGCCTACGTGGGGCTGGCCATTTGGGGGCTGGGCGCCTCGCTGGGCTTCCCGGTGGGCATGTCCGCTGCCGCCGACGACCCCGTCAAGGCAGCCGCACGGGTCTCCGTGGTGTCGACGATCGGCTACGGCGCGTTCCTCTGCGGGCCGCCGTTGCTGGGCCTGCTCGCGGAACACGTGGGCATCCTGCACTCGCTGCTGGCCGTCATGGTGATGCTGGTGGCCAGTTTCCTGCTGTCCCCGGTATCGCGGAAGATCAGCCCGGCGTAGCCCGGGCTGCGGGGAAGGCACTGAACTGGCCCATCCCGGTTAGGCTGGTCAGGTGACCCAGACTCTGCTTTCTGCCCTGACCACGGCTGCCGTCGGCGGCCCCGCCGGGACTTTCGTCGAAGCCCGCACCGAGGCCGAAATCATCGACGCCGTCCGCTCGGCGGACGCTGCCGGTGAGCCGCTGCTCATCATCGGGGGCGGCTCCAACTTGCTGGTGTCCGACGACGGGTTCCCCGGCACTGTGCTGAAGATCGCCTCTGCGGGGTTCACCGTCACCGCGGAGGACTCCTGCGGCGGCGTCGCCGTCGTGGTCCAGGCAGGCCACAACTGGGACGACTTCGTCGGACACTCCGTGCTGCACGCCTGGTCCGGCATCGCTGCGCTGTCCGGCATTCCGGGCGCCACCGGTGCCACCCCGGTGCAGAATGTCGGCGCGTACGGCTCAGATATGTCCCAGACGATCGCCGCGGTGCGGACCTGGGACCGGGAGCGCGCTGCCGTCCGGACGTTCACCAACTCGGAGCTGAAGTTCGGCTACCGCGACTCCATCCTCAAACAGACCACGGTCAACGGATCCCCGCGCTATGTGGTGCTCACGGTCGAGTTCCAGTTGCCGCTGGGCCGGATGAGCGCTCCGATCCGTTACGCCGAGCTCGCCCGGGTGCTCGGCGTCGAGGCCGGGCAGCGGGCCTATTCGAACGAGGTGCGCCGCGAGGTGCTGCGGCTTCGGGCGTCCAAGGGCATGGTCTGGGATGCGGCGGACCGGGACACCTACTCCACCGGTTCCTTCTTCACGAACCCGATTGTGCCGGCCGGTGTGGCCGCGCAGTTGCCGGCGGACGCTCCGAGATTTCCGGAAGGCGCGGACGGGCTGACCAAGCTCTCCGCGGCCTGGCTGATCGACCAGGCCGGCTTCGGCAAGGGCTTCGGCCTCGAGCCGGGCAGCATCTCCGGCGGCCGGGCGTCGCTGTCGACCAAGCACACCCTGGCCATCACCAACCGCGGTGGTGCCAGCACTGCGGACATGCTGGCGATCGCACGCGAGGTGCGCCGCGGCGTCGTCGAACGCTTCGGAATTGAACTGCACCGGGAACCGCTGCTGATCGGCGTCGAACTCTAGGAAGCGGAGCCGCGCCGGCGGACTCAGTCGCTGCTGCCGGGCGGGGCTACCTTGCTGAACAGCATAAAGGTGAAGCCGGAGGCCGCGGCGCCCAGCAGGAAGACCTGGCAGAACGCCACGGACTGGGCACTGGGACCGCTCCGGAGCAGCAACCCGGCGCAGGCGAAGGCGACCGCCCCGGCAAGCAGCGCGAGGGAACCGAACAGGAAACTCTGCACCGTGGCGGGAAAATCCGCGGTGGATTCAAAATGGAGTTCCCCGTCGCGCGGCTGGGTGTTGTGCGGTGTCTCGGTGCGGGGCTGCAGCGTGGCGGCCGTGACGAAGCAGGCCACCGACACCGCCATGCACACCCCGGCAACCAGCTGCATGGTGCTCATCATCGGGGAGAGCCGGGTGCCGCTGGCGATTGCGACGGCGAGCCCGGCGGCCATGCCGGCTGCGCTGGAGGCCCAGCCCAGCAAGGCCAGCCTCCTGCTCAGGGGCCGCAACTGCGGCCACATCTCACTCATGGTCATCCATCAAGGGTAGATAGCTCTGCTGGACGATGGCTGGGAACGGCCCGGACACGAGCCGGACCGGGCCGGAAATGCCGGTCCCCGGACCTAGGATAAGTCCATGGCAGCAGTTCGTGCCCGGCTCAGCAGGGGCATCATCGGCCGGCTCCGCCTGGTCTCGCAGGGCCTGATCGGGCCGGGCTTCAACAGCGCCGCGGACGCCGTCCGGTGGATGACGGCCATGCAGGGCCAGGATCTGCAGGCCGCCCTCTGGGCTGTCGGGCAGCGGGTCCCGGGCTCGCGCCTCGGTGACGTCCGTTCGGCGCTTGACCGGGGCGAGATTGTCCGGTCCTGGCCGATGCGCGGCACGCTGCACTTGCTTGCGCCCGAGGACCTGTTGTGGATCCTGGACATCACCGCCGATCGGCTGATCCGCGGTATGGCCGGGCGTCACCGGCAGCTCGGGATTACTGCGGCCGACGTCGGCGCTGCCGCTGAAGCCGCCCGGCAGCTGGTTGCCGGCGGGGCGCCCGCCAGCCGGGCGGAGCTGTTCCGGGCCTTCGAACGGGCCGGACAGTCCAGCGCCGGCCAGCGCGGCATTCACCTGCTGGGGATCCTTTGCCAGCGGGGGTGGCTGGTGCAGGGGCCACTGGCCGGCAACCAACAGCTCGTGGTGGCCTTTGACGACTGGATCACAGGGTCGCGGAGCCTGGATCGGGCCGAGGGCATCGCCGAGTGGCTGCTGCGGTACCTGCGCAGCCACGGCCCCGCCACCGAGCGTGACTTCTCCTGGTGGGCGGGCATCCCGCTCGCCGAGGTCCGGGCAGCACTGGCCGAAATCAAGGGCCAGCTGGTGGAGCTTGAGTTCGAAGGGACCAGCTACTGGCTCTCCCCGGAGTGCGCGGAACTGCTCGACGACGGTGTCCCCGGTGCGCGGACCGTGCTCGCGCTGCCGGGCTTTGATGAGTTCCTGCTGGGCTACACCGACCGGTCGCTGGTATTGCCGCCGGAGCATGCGAACAAGATCGTGCCGGGCGGCAACGGCGTGTTCAAGAAGACCATTGTGGCCGGCGGTGCGGTGATCGGCACCTGGGCGGGTTCCGCGTCCGGCCGGGGCGCCGCCGTGCCCGAGCCTTTCGACAACGTTAACGGGCTGCGGCCTGCGGCTCAAAAGTCCTTTGAGGTGCAGGCCGCGAAATACCGGAGATTCCTGGGCGCCTGAACGGCGCCGGGCGAACGTCCCTAGAGGGTGCCTGTCGCGATGTTGAGCATACGCCGCAGCGGCTCGGCCGCGCCCCACAGCAGCTGATCTCCGACCGTGAAGGCGCTGACGTACTGCGGGCCCATCTCCATCTTCCGGATGCGGCCCACCGGGATGTCCAAGGTGCCGGAGGCCGCCACCGGGGTGAGGTCGGCCATCGAGGCCTCCTTGGTGTTGGGCACCACCTTGGCCCACTCGTTGTCAGCAGCGAGGAGATTCTCGATCTCGGCGACGGTGAGGTCCTCGCGGAGCTTGAGCGTCAAGGCCTGGGAGTGCGAGCGCATGGCCCCGATCCGGATGCACAGGCCGTCCATGATGATGTGCTCATCGCCGGCGGTGCCCAGGATCTTGTTGGTCTCCACCCCGGCCTTCCACTCTTCCTTGGACTGGCCGTTGCCGAGGTCCGCGTCGATCCACGGGATCAGGGAGCCGGCCAGCGGCACCCCGAACTGGCTCGCGTCAATGTTGGTGCGCTGGTGGGCCAGGACCTTGCGGTCAATCTCGAGGATGGCCGACGCCGGGTCGTCCAGTTCGGTGCTGACCTCGGCGTTGAGTGTGCCGAACTGGCTCAGGAGCTCGCGCATGTGGCGGGCGCCGCCGCCGGAGGCCGCCTGGTAGGTCATCGAGGTGCCCCATTCGACGAGCCCGTTCTTGAACAGCCCGCCGAGGCCCATCAGCATGCAGGAGACCGTGCAGTTGCCGCCGATGTAGTCCTTCACGCCGCCGGCGAGGCCGGCGTCGATCACGTCGCGGTTGATCGGGTCCAGGACGATGATCGAGTCGTCGTTCATCCGCAGGGTGGAGGCGGCATCGATCCAGAGGCCGTCCCAGCCGCGGCTGCGGAGCTCGCCGTGGACCTGCTTGGTGTAGTCGCCGCCCTGGGCGGTGACGATAATCGGCAGCTTGGCCAGGGTCTCGACGTCGAACGCGTCCTCGAGCCTGCCGGCGTCGCCGGCCGCAGAACCGGCAAGGACCGGGGCGGCACCACCGGCGTTCGAGGTGGAGAAAAATACCGGGTTGATGGTGGCGAAGTCGCCCTCGTCCTGCATGCGCTGCATCAGGACGGAACCGACCATGCCACGCCAACCGACCAGTCCGACGGACGGAGTAGCTGCTGTAGTCATTGGGCCAGTTTAGACTTTTGCCGGCTCCGGGGCGCAGTCGGTTACGTCACCGCTCACTTCAACGGGTCCTGGCCGTTGGACGTGACGACTCACCTGTCACCGTAAACGGCCCGGGGCTACTCAACAGGCCGGGGTAGGTTGCGGGCTTTGCGCAGCTTTTCGGCCCGGCGTTCCTTGGCGTAGCTCGTCCAGGCGACCAGCGGCACCAGGATTCCCACCGGGATGGTCCACCAGATGTCGGCCAGAATCTCCCAGGTGCCGTCCAGCGCGATGCGGGCCAGGCCGTAGGCCACTCCGCCGGCGAACAGCGAGGCGAGGATGGCCAGGAAGAGCAGGCCGCCGGAGGAGTTGACCGGTTTGACCAGCCCGTGGCCGTCATCCTTCCGGACCCCGTATTCCTCGGCGGTGTAGGCAACCAGTTCGCCGTTCTCGGCCCGGCGCTGGACCACGCCGTCGTTCCCTGGCCGGGCGTGCGGGTAGCCCGGTTCCTGGGGCACATCCGGACTACGCCTGGCCACGGGTCTCCTCGATGGCGCGCAGCAGCCCGGCGTCGTCCAGGCCCCCGGTTTCCGCGACCTCATCGGCACCAAAGTCCGGGATGCCGGTGGTCCACAAGCTTGCCTCTCGGCGGACCAGCAGGTGCTGTTCTGCGTCGAGGGTCTTGAAGACGAGGTAGGCGGAGCCGCCGGTGTTTTGTTCGACGTGCTGGCGCACCACGCGGAGCGTCGCTTCGGCGGAGCTGATAGCGGGGTCCTGGGCGAAGACGAACCAGGTTCCCAGCAGCCGCGGCTGCAGCATGAGGGCCACGCCGGGAGCCTCGATCAGCACAACGTTGTCCATGGTGTCCCCGGTGAGCAGGGACACTTCGGTCCACCGGGTTGCCTGGCCGAGGGCCGTGGCAACGGCGGCCGCTACCCCGGTGACTCCAAGGTCACCGTCATCATCGATGGTGGCCATGTCCCGCGCCATGAGGGACGATGCCCCGGCCGTGGACAGCGTGACATCGTCCACCATGTCCTGGGCACGGAAGACGCTGACCGAACGGTCCCGGGAGGGCCCCTCGAACACATTGAGCAGGTAGGCGAATTCGCCCACGCCAAAGCCGATCACGTCGACGCCGAGCCGCGGCTCCTGCTGTGTCTGATCCTGGATAGTCATGTTGGTCTCCTAATCCCCGAAGCCGAAGAACTTCGCCACGGATTTGCCTGCATCTTTGGCGGTATCTGCCGCGTCACTGACGAACTCGCCGGGATCCTGCACCGCGTTGACGATACCCTCGCCGATGTTCTTCCCGACGCTGGAGATGGTGTCCCAGTTCTCGTAGACGGCGATCCCGACGCTGGCGACCTGGCAGACGGTTCCGGCGGGCGGCGGCAGGAAGCAGCCGACGCCGAGGAGTCCCTTGCCCGCGCTGGCCATACCGCCCTTAACGTCGCCGTCGGCGAAACTCCGCACGGAGTCGACGGCGCTGAAGCCGACACCGGCCCAGCCAAGGCCGCGAGCGAGGCCGGATTTGCCGAGCCACTCGAGTTTGGTGCCGGCGCCAAGCCAGGCTTTCTCCTCCAGCAACGGCCCGAACCTGGCCAGCGGCCCGATGTGCCGGTTGAGGTTCTTCAGCGATGCGATATCTGAGACCCTGTCGATCGCGGCGAGGCCGCGGTTCGCTGCTGCGGAGCCCTTGAGCAGGTTGTCAAGGGCCGGATTGCTCATCAGCCGGTGCGGGGCGAACCCGGGCCCGCCGATCCGGTGCTTCCCCTGCGTGAACGATTTGACGAAATCCGCGCGCTGGTTCTTCAGCACCCAGCCCAGCTGGCCGGTGTGCCTGGCCAGGGTCAGGGGCCCCTTGATGAGCTTTTGCACGCCCATGGCGGCCCTGAGCCCGCCGGCTCCGCCCACCAGGGCTCCGCCGAGCAGCGCCCAGCCGCCGGCACCGTTTCGGGCCCCGCCGATAGTCCCCGGCCCGCCGGCGGATCCGGTGGTACCTTGCCGCCCGGCGGTGCTGGCCTTCTCCTGCTGGTCCGCGTGCGTCAGGAGCCGCTTGGACTCTTCCCTGAGTGCCTGTGCCGTCTTCTGGATGAGCGCGCGGTGGCTGCCGTTCCATTCGGCCGTGAACCGTGCGCCGTCGGCACCCTTCCAGGATGAGGTGCTGTTGATGGCCGAGGTCAGGGTGGATGACTGCCGCAGCAGCGTCTCGGACGTCTTGCCGAACTGCTGTGCGAGTGTGCGCAACTGGGCCACGTCGGCACCCCACAAATTTCCTGCCATAGCGGCTCCCCCTTATCCGTGCATCAGCCTAACCGGCCGCGACCGAGGCCGACCGCATTCCGACGTGAAATTCCAACCCGCCCAATCTAACCGGAACGGCCGAATCCGGCGATGGGGTGATCTCCCCATCCCCTGCTCTGGTGCCGCGCGCGGCGGACGGCCGCCGGAACGGGGCGGCACCGCAGGGCGCTACTCGCCGTCGTGCTCCTGCAGCAGCGCGCTCTTGCGCTTCCGCAGCGCCAGCACCGCTCCGAAGACGAACACCTGGGTTACCACCACGAGCACGATCGCGCCGACGATCTTCTTGTCGCCCAGGATCATGGTCAGTCCGACGATCGCGGATAGCAGCGCCAGCAGGGGCAGGAGCATGTAGCCGAGGACAAAGAGGGTTTCGGGTTTCTTCAGCATCCCTAGGCCTCCGTCCGGCGCCACAGGTTGATCCTGTAGCGGGTGCCGTTGGCCGACGTCAACCAGCCGTCGGCCGGCAGGGATACTTCCGCGGTCCAGTCATAGCCGAGGTCCGGGGCGAACGTGTCGCCCTCCGTGGTGGTGTCGATCGTGGTGATGACGGCAACGTTGGCGAGGTCCATGGACTGCGCATAGATGTTGCCGCCGCCGATGATCCAGACCATTTCGTTGCCCGGTGCGAACTGGGACTCCAGAAGCGCGTCGTCCAGGGACTTGACCGCGATGGCGCCTTCCGCCGCCGATGTCCCGCCCCAGCCTTCCTGGCGGGTGATGACTATGTTCGTCCGGCCCGGCAGGGGGCGGTATTTCTCGGGAAAGGATTCCCAGGTCTTGCGGCCCATGATCACCGGGTGGCCCGTTGTGAGCCGGGTGAAGTGCGCCATGTCCTCGGGAAGGCGCCACGGCATGCCGCCGTCCTTGCCGATGACACCGGTGCTCGTCTGGACCCAGACGACGCCGAGCCCGGTGAGGGCGGCCAGCTTGCCGGTAAAGTCAGCGGGCTGTACGCCCTGCATTTTGTCGTTGCTCATACGGCTATCGGGGCCTTAATCGTCGGGTGGTGCTGGTATCCGACCACCTCGAAGTCTTCGAGGGTGTAGTCGAAGATGGACTCCGGCTTGCGGTTGATCAACAGCCGCGGGTACTCGTACGGGGTGCGGGTGAGCTGCTTGAGGACCTGGTCCATGTGGTTGTCGTAGATGTGCACATCGCCGCCGGTCCAGACGAATTCGCCGGGTTCAAGACCGGTCTGCTGGGCGATCATGCAGGTCAGCAGGGCGTAGGAGGCGATGTTGAACGGCACGCCCAGGAAGGTGTCCGCGGATCGCTGGTACAGCTGGCAGGAGAGCTTGCCGTCGGCCACATAGAACTGGAAGAAGGCGTGGCACGGCGGCAGGGCCATGTCCTTGAGCTCGGCGACATTCCAGGCCGAGATGATGTGCCGGCGCGAGTCCGGGTTGGATTTGAGGTTCTCCACCAGCTCCGCGATCTGGTCGATGTGACCGCCGTCGGGCGTGGGCCAGGACCTCCACTGGACGCCGTAGACCGGGCCGAGCTCACCGTCGGAGTCCGCCCATTCGTTCCAGATGGTGACGCCTTGCTCCTGCATCCACTTCACGTTGGAGTCGCCACGGAGGAACCACAGCAGCTCCACGGCCACAGACTTGAAATGCACGCGCTTGGTGGTGATCAGGGGGAAACTCTTGCCCAGATCGAAGCGCAGTTGGCGGCCGAACACGCTGAGCGTGCCAGTCCCGGTACGGTCCGATTTGTGCGTGCCGTGTTCCAGGACATCGCGCAGCAGGTCTTCATAGGGCGTAGGGATGCTCACCGTCACAGTCTACTGAGCTATGACGGGCGCCCTGCCCACTGTTAAGGACATCAGTCGTCGAAGGGCCTGAACCGCTCCACTGCGACCACCTGGTTCTTGCTGCCGCGCGCCACATGGCACACCACCACCTCGCCGGGGGCCAGGAACGGATCGGCGTCCGGCAGCAGGGCACGCAGCCGGGAACTCATGTGCTTCCCGAGCTGGGCAAACACTGTCTGCAGGGCCGGCCGGTGTGTGCAGAGCGCCACAGCCCGCTGCTTATCGAACAGGCCCTCGACGGCGGCGGCCGTCTTGTGCGGGTGCCGGCCGTGCCGGTGTTCCGTGAGGGCATCATTCAGCTTGACCTTGGCCTCGGCGGCCTTGGCATAGGGCGCGATAGTGGCCACACACCGGCGCCAGGGGCTTGAGACGATGCGCAGGGGTTTCCAGACCTGCAGGAGCCGCCCTACCGCCTGCGCCTGCCGCATCCCGGTGGCGGCCAGCGGCCGGTCCCCTTCGGCCTTGGTCCAGGAGGAACGCGGCTTGGCTTTGGCATGCCGCACGATCACGAGCGGCCAGGTTTCCAGTTCGCCGCGGGCATGGGCGGCCGCCAGATGCTCCAGCGGGCCGACGTCGCTCGGGTTGCTCAGCAGCCGGGCGGCCTTTTCCGGCGAACACCACATCACGCTGTCCACTTCCTTGCCGTCCGGCACCAGGGTGGCGCCGTCGACGTCGGCCGCCCAGTAGTGGACGACCTTCAGCCCGGCCGGGACGTGGTAACGGATGGGCGGGAGGGGGATGCCCAGAGTGGTTTTCAGCCCGATTTCTTCCTCCACCTCGCGGATGGCACATTCGGGAACCGTCTCCCCGGCGTCGATCTTGCCCTTGGGCCAGGACCAGTCGTCATAGCGGGGGCGGTGGATCAGCAGGACCTCAAGCTTGCCCTTGTCGCTCGAGTTCGCAGTGCGCCGCCACGGCAGGGCGCCCGCCGCGGTCACGGCAATCGGCTCGCCGGGATGGTCTGTCTGGTCGGCGAGCGGGGAGTCGCTACTCAACGCCAGAGCCCCTACCGCAGGCCGGTCGAGCGTTGCCGCGAGCGGGACGCCAGCAGCCAGGACTGGATGTCCGCCAGGTTCCGGCCGTCCTCCGCAAGGTGGTGGCGGGTCCATTCCCCGCCGTTGTCCAGGTGCCAGCTCGCCGTGGCCGGATCCATGTACCGGCGCAGCAGGTCCATAACATACGTCGTGTCGTCCCCGCTGGTGAGCTGAACCAGGGCCTCCACGCGGCGGTCAAGGTTACGGTGCATCATGTCTGCCGAACCGATGTAGACCACCGGATCCCCGCCGTTGGCGAACGCGAAGACGCGGGAGTGCTCCAGGAAGCGGCCAAGGACGGAGCGGACCGTGATGTTCTCGCTGAGGCCCGGAATCCCGGGGCGCAGGGAGCAGATGCCGCGGACGATGATATCCACCGGAACACCGGCCTGGGACGCCCGGTAGAGGGAATCGATGATGGCCTCGTCCACGATCGAGTTGACCTTGATCTGGACCCGGGCGGCGAGGCCCGCCTTGGCGTTGCGGATTTCGGTTTCGATCCGGTCGATGAGACCGGAGCGCACTGAACGGGGTGCCACGAGCAGCCGCTTGAAGGTCGACTTCGGGGCGTAGCCGGAGAGCTGGTTGAAGAGCTTGGACAGGTCCTCACCCACCTGCTCGTTCGCCGTCAGCAGCCCAAGGTCCTCGTAGTAGCGGGCCGTCCGAGGGTGGTAGTTGCCGGTGCCGATGTGGCAGTAGCGGCGCAGGCCATCCACTTCCTGGCGCACCACGAGGGAGAGCTTGCAGTGGGTCTTCAGGCCCACGATTCCGTAGACCACATGGACGCCGGCCTGTTCCAGTTTCCGGGCCCATGAGATGTTGGCCTGCTCGTCGAACCGGGCCTTGATCTCCACGAGGGCCAGGACCTGTTTGCCGGCCTCGGCGGCGTCGATCAGGGCATCGACGATCGGGGAGTCACCGGAGGTCCGGTACAGGGTCTGCTTGATGGCCTGGACCTTCGGATCCGAGGCGGCCTGCTCGAGGAACGCCTGGACCGAGGTGGAGAAGGAGTCATAGGGGTGGTGCAGGAGGATGTCCCGGCGGCGCATGGCCGCAAAGACGTTGGCCGCCTTGGAAGTCTCCGACTCATTGAGGTAGCGCGAGGTGTGCGGGACGTGCTTTGGATAGTGCAGGTCCGCCCGGTCGATCCCGGAAATGACCGAGAGCCCGCGCAGGTCCAGGGGTGCCGGGACGGAGTAGACCTCGGATTCCTCGACGCCGAGCTCGCGGATCAGCAGCGCCCGGATGTTCGGATTGATGTCAGTGGTGACCTCGAGCCGGACCGGAGGGCCGAAACGGCGGCGCAGCAGTTCCTTTTCCAGCGCCTGCAGCAGGTTCTCGGCGTCGTCCTCTTCCACCTCGACATCTTCGTTGCGGGTCACCCGGAAGGTGTGGTGCTCCAGCACCTCCATGCCGGCGAACAGCTGGTCCAGGTGGACGGCGATGACTTCCTCGAGGGCGATAAAGCGGGCCACCCGTCCCGGAATGGAGCCGGCGCGGGGACCGTCGATGGAGATCAGGCGCGGGAGCTGGTCCGGGACCTTGAGGCGTGCGAAGAGTTCCTTGTCGCTGACCGGGTTGCGGACCACCACGGCCAGGTTCAGGGACAGCCCGGAGATGTAGGGGAAGGGGTGCGCGGGGTCCACGGCCAGCGGTGTCAGGATGGGGAAGACCTTCTCGGCGAACATGGCGCTGAGCTGGTCTTTGGCCTGGGAATCGAGCTCATCCCAGTGCATGAGGTGGATGTGCTCGTAGGCCAGCGCGGGGCGGATCTGCTCGGCGTAGACCCGTGCGTGGCGCTGCTGCAACCGGTGGGCCTCCTCGCCGATCTGCTCCAGCACCTGCACCGGGCTCAGCCCGGCGGGGGAGGGCACGGCGAGGCCGGTCGCGATCCGGCGCTTGAGCCCGGCCACCCGGACCATAAAGAATTCGTCCAGGTTCGACGCGAAGATGGACAGGAAGCTGACCCGCTCCAGCAGGTGCAGATCCGGGTCTTCGGCCAGTTCCAGGACGCGGGAGTTGAAGGCGAGCCAGCTGAGTTCCCGGTCCAGGAAACGGTCCGGGCTGATGTCGCCTTCCGGTGCCAGGTTGGGGGCGAACTCGGGGATGTCGATCCGGTCCTGGGTGGCGCGTGAGGCCGGCACTTCGGAGGAGCCGAAACGGGCACGCACCGGAAGGGCTCTCTTATCCGAGGTTGCGGGGTCAGACGTGGCGGTCCGGGCAGCGTCCGGTTGCATGGTCTCTCCTAAGGCTGGCGCGATTTAGTTTCAACCATACAAGCATTCGCCGTGCGGTCATCTTCCGGAGAGTCCAGATTTCGGCCGGCGCGGAGCGGCGGTCTGCCGATTGGTTTAGCGCCCCTCCAATGGTGCGTACATAACGTCGACGTCCCAGCGGGCGAAGCCGAGCTTGCGGTACAGCGACACGGCCGGGATGTTGTCCGCGTCGACATACAACATGACCGCGTGCAGGCCCAGGTCCTGGAGGTACCTGATGCCGGCGACGGTGAGTGCCGTGCCCAGCCCGGTTCCCTGTGCTGCCGGGGCGACGCCCACGGCGTAGACCTCGCCGATGGCCGGGTGCTCGCCGTGCCGGGGGTGCACCTTGGTCCAGTGGAAGCCGAGGAGTTGGCCTGAAGCGTCCACGGCCAGCAGGAAGCCGGCGGGATCGAACCACTGCTCGGCCATCCTGGCGTCGAGGTCGGCGCGCGACATATTGCCCTGTTCCGGGTGGTGCGCAAACGCGGCCTTGTTCGCCGCGAGCCAGGCGTCCTCGTCCTGGCCCGGGACGAAGGGGCGCAGGCTGGCGCCGTCCGGCAGGGCAATGTCCGGGAGGGCGGCGTCGGACGGGCCGGCCGCCGCGGTGGTGAGCCGCATCTTCCACAGTTCACGGACCGGGCCGTAGCCGTAGTGGGCAGCCAGATCCGCGGCGGCCTCGTGGTTGCCATGAGACCACGCGTTGAGCCCGGCGAAACCGCGGGTGTCCCGGAGTTCGGCCACGAGCCGGCCCGCCGCACCCTGGTTGCGGTAGCTGGGATGGACAGCGATTTCCAGCACCCCCGTGCCGTCCGGTTCCCCGACGACGACGGCGACGCCCGCCAGATCCTGCGCTGTGGCGGGGTCGGACTTGTCGTCTGGAGAGTAAAGGGCGAGGGTCAGCACGGTATGTTCGCCGGTGTCGGCCGCCCGGAGCGTCACCAGGGTCTGCTCGGAGAGCGGCGGGTTGCCGTCGGACTCCTCGGCGGCGGTCACGAGGGCTTTGACGTCCCGCCACAGCTGTTCATCCACAGCTCCGACGGCAGCGAGTACGGGCCAGTTTTCCGGATGCGCAGGACTCATGGTGCAAGGCTATACGCTGGGGCCGCGGCGGGGCCGATTTTGATGTTTCCGGGACTGTTCCGTATAGTCGTTAACTCATCCGGCCTACGGCACTTGCTGCGCCGGATGCGAGGGGGATCCACCACTGGGGTGGCCTCGATACGTTCGACCCGTATGTCCTCCACTAGCGAATTTCAGCAGTGAACACAGCGAAAGCCCCGGACGTAAAAGTCCGGGGCTTTCGCTGTGTTCGAGGTGTGGCCGATGAACATCAGAGTGGGTCCAGGCGGGCCTTGAGCAGGCAGAACTCATTGCCTTCGGGGTCGGCCAGGACATGCCACGGCTCTTCCCCTGTCTGGCCGATGTCGGCCGGGCGCGCACCGAGCTTCAGAAGGCGTTCGAGCTCGGCGCCCTGATCGCGGTCGGTGGCGCTGACGTCGATGTGCAGCCGGGATTTCCCCTTATCCGGCTCATCATGGCGACTGAGGATGATGGTCGGTTGCGGACCGCCGAACCCTTCGCGCGGCCCGATCTCCACCGAGCCGTCGTCCTCGCGATCGAGCACCACGAAGTCCAGGACCCCACACCAGAACCGCGCCAGCACCTCAGGGTCACGGCAACCGAGCACGAGCTCACTGATACGACATGCCATGAACGAAACCTGCTTTCAGTCTGGGGCAAGGCCGTTGGCCATGCACTAGGAAAGCTGACGTTGAGGCACGCCCTAGGCCTCGGTCAGCTCTTCCTCCGGGTGGCGGACCAGGGTCAGGCGGTAGCCGACATTGCGCACGGTGCTGATCAGGTTCTCGTGGTCGGCGCCGAGCTTCGCGCGCAGGCGCCGGACGTGGACGTCCACAGTGCGGGTGCCGCCGTAGTAGTCGTAGCCCCACACCTCGGTGAGCAGTTGCTGGCGGGTGAAGACGCGTCCGGGGTGCTGGGCGAGGTACTTGAGGAGCTCAAATTCCTTGAACGTCAGGTTCAGCGCCGCGCCGTTGACACGCGCCGTGTAGCTTGCCTCATCGATGACGACGCCGGCGGCCCGGATTTCCGTCGGGGCATCGTCCTTATCCGGGACGGCGCGCGCCACGCCCAGACGTATGCGGGCTTCGACCTCGGCCGGTCCTGCGGATTCCAGCACGATGTCATCCACGGCCCAGGCCGAGGAGACCGCCGCCATGCCGCCCTCGGTGAGGATCAGCATAAGCGGTGCGCTCAGGCCGGTGGCCTTGAGCAGCTGGGTAAGGGAGCGGGCGCCGACAAGGTCCTTGCGGGCGTCCAACAGGACGATGTCACAGGGATCGGTGTCCAGCAGGGCCGTGGGCTCGGCCGGAAGAATGTGCACCCGGTGGTTCAGCAGTTCCAGAGCAGGCAGAACATCCACCGATGAGCCGGTGCTGTTCGTCAGGAGCAGGATGTGCGACATGGTTCCTCCAAGGGGTGTCCGCGCATCTTTGGGCGTCTGTAGCTGATGCTGAGTATACCCAAAGGCCCCTTTCCAGACACGGTCCCGTCACCCGGAGCCGGTTCTTTTGCGACATAAAACGGTCACATAGGGCAGGATTGATCCGTCAGGGCCCGCAGTCCTCCGAGGTTGACCAGGTCGAATTGGGGTCCGCAGTGAGCGAAGGTACGGATTAATGGCGGGTACACAATGAAGTCGTGGAGCATAGGAATCATCGGCCTGGCCGGGCTCACGGCCATTGTCGGCGCCGCCTACTCCTCGCCTGCGGCACTGCTTGCCGTCGCGGTGCTCACGGCCGCCGGCGTCGGCATCGGCTGGCCGCATTTCCTCGGTATCCCGGCCAAGAAGACACTGGCCGCCCTGATCGCGCTCCCCGGCATCGGCTCCGCCGTCGCCGCCACATATCTTCCCGCCCCGGGCTTCCTGAACTGGACCCCGCCGTTGATGGCCGCCGGCGTCATGGCGATCTTTGTTATGCAGCTGATCCGCGGCACCGGCCAGGCCCAGCGGCTCGAATCGACGCTCGGCTCCAGCGCCGGAGTGATGCTGTCCTGCCTGGGTGCGGGCTGGATCGCCTGCTCCCGCTTCAACGGCGTTCGGGAAATGCTCCTGGTCGCGGCCATCAGCTCCGCGATCGCGCTGATGGCCGGCCTGATCCGCTGGCCGGACCGGATTGTGGCGCCGCTGGGCATCCTCGGAGCCGGGCTGGCCGGACCTCTCGCGGGGCTCGTGTTCTCCGATATCGCCGTCCTGCCGGCGGCCCTCGTCGGCGTAGTGGTGGGGGCCGTGCTGGTGAGTTTCCGCCGCCTCGTGATCCTCCGCGGCGACACGCTCAACCTCGCGGCCGCCGTGGGCATGGGTCTGGGGCCGGTCTCCGCCGTCGGTTCTTTGGCTTACTTCATAGACAAACTCCTCATCTACTAAGGCGTTAGGATGGCATCATGTCCGTACTTGCATATGAAATCTTCTTCCTTGTTCTGCTTGGCATCGCCAGTATTTCCATGGCCTGGTTCGCCGGCTTTGTGGTGTACCGCCTCTTCAAGGGTCAGAAGTAAAGACCCCACAATTTCCACCCGTCGTTTCCAAAGGTAGTTGCTGTGCCGATTGAAATACCTACAGATCTGACCCCCGAAATCGTTCCGCTGTCCTGGCTCATAGGCGAGTGGGAGGGCGGCGGCCGGCTGGGCGCCGGGGAAGAGGATTCCGAGCACTTCGTGCAACGTGTCTCCTTCACCCACAACGGCCTGCCGTACCTGCAGTACCGGGCCGAGAGCTGGCTGACCGATGACGAGGGCACCAAGCTTCGTCCGCTGACGGTCGAGACCGGGTTCTGGGCGTTGGAACGCAAACAGCGCGAAGAGGACGGCGGCCCCGGCCTGGTGCCGGCCGACATCGTTCCGGTACTCAAAAGCGCCGACGAGGTCGAGGCCCTGCGCAACAAAGACGGCGGGTTCGATATCGCGGTTTCGATCTCCCACCCCGGCGGTATCTCCGAGCTGTACTACGGCCAGATCAAGGGTCCGCAGATCCAGCTCAGCACCGACATGGTGATGCGCGGCAGCCACTCCAAGGAGTACACGGCGGCCACCCGGATCTTCGGACTCGTGGACGGGCAGCTGCTATGGCGCTGGGACGTGGCCGCCGGTAAGGGCACGACGCCGGGCGGCGGCCTGGAAGCCCACGCCTCCGCCATCCTCAGCAAACTCAGCTGACCCGGCCGGGCGCGTCCCGACGCCGGGTTGGAGGTCCCACTGTTTGTCCGTTGTCCGCAGCGACCGCAAGGAGCACTACAGTGAATGCCACACCGACTGAGGCTGTGAAAACAGCCGATTACAGCGATCTCAAGGCCGTGTACTTCAACGGCACCCTCAAAAAGTCGCCGGAGACCTCCAACACCCAGGGGCTGATCGACGTCAGCCGCCGGATCATGGAGAAACAGGGCGTTGCCACCCGCGTCATCCGGACGGTGGACCACGACATCGCCAGCGGCGTCTACCCGGACATGCGCGAGCACGGCTGGGAAACCGATGATTGGCCGGGCCTGTACCCCGCCGTCCTGGACGCCGACATCGTGATCGTCGCCGGACCCATCTGGCTGGGCGATAATTCCTCGCAGACCAAGAAGCTGATCGAACGGCTTTACGCGCATTCGGGCCAGCTCAATGCCAAGGACCAGTGGGCGTTCTACCCGAAGGTGGGCGGCTGCCTGATCACCGGCAACGAGGACGGCATCAAACACTGCGCCATGAACGTTCTCTACAGCCTCCAGCACGTCGGCTTCACCATCCCGCCGCAGGCCGACGCCGGCTGGATCGGCGCCGTCGGCCCCGGGCCCAGCTACCTCGACGAAGGCTCCGGCGGCCCGGACAGCGATTTCACCAACCGCAACACCACCTTTATGACGTGGAACCTGCTGCATCTGGCCCGGATACTCAAAGACGCCGGCGGCATCCCGGCCTACGGCAACCTGCCCGAGGCCTGGAAAGCCGGCACCCGGTTCGACTTCGAAAATCCGGAATACCGCTAGCCCCTGAGGACTTCTACTACATATGACTATCCTGAGCCCCCTGCTGTCGCGCCCCGGCGCCGTCGAAGCCGGAGGCGCTGACACCGGCGTCGCCTCCCACTATGGCGAGCCGCTGCGCGAGCAGCGGGCGCTGGCCGCCGGCACCGCCGTCGTTGATCTGTCCCACCGCGGTGTGGTCACCGTCAGCGGTCCGGACCGGCTGAGCTGGCTCAACACCCTGTCCTCCCAGCAGCTCACCGGCCTGGCCCCGGGCCGGTCCACCGAACTGCTCCTGCTCAGCGTGCAGGGCCGGATCGAGTTCGACGCCGGCGTGGTGGACGACGGCGCCACCACCTGGCTGATCGTCGAGGCCGCCGAAGCAGCCCCGCTGGCCGAGTGGCTCAACAAGATGAAGTTCATGCTCCGGGTCGAAATCAGCGACGTTTCCGACCACTGGGCCGTGCTCGGCTGCACCCGGCGGATTCCGGAATGGTCCGCGCTGCAGGCCTGGGAAGACCCCTGGCCGCACGTCGGGGCGGGCGGCTACTCCTACGCCGTGGTGGGGGAGGAGTCCCACCCGGGCCTCGAACGGCCCTGGTTCGAATACCTCGTTCCCGCCGCCGATCTCGAGGCCACCGTGGGCGAACGGCCGCTGGCCGGCGTCTGGGCAGCCGAGGCGCTGCGCATCGCCGCCTGGCGGCCCCGCTGGGGAGCCGAAACCGATGACAAGACCATCCCGCACGAACTGGACCTGCTCCGCACCGCCGTGCACCTGAACAAGGGCTGCTACAAAGGCCAGGAGACCGTGGCCCGCGTCCACAACCTGGGCCACCCGCCCCGACGGCTCGTGTTCCTGCAGCTCGACGGCTCCCAGCATACGATGCCCGCCGTCGGCAGCGAGGTCCGCGTCGGCGGACGCAAGGTGGGCACCGTGACCTCCGTGGCCCAGCACCACGAGATGGGCCCGGTGGCCCTGGCCGTCGTCAAACGGTCCGTCGCGCCGGATGAAGTACTGACAGTCCTCGACGGCGAGGAGCCTTATACCGCGGCGCAGGAAGTCATCGTGGCTCCCGACGCCGGCCAGGTGGTGGGGCGCCAGACCGGGTTCCTGAGGGGGACACGATGACCGGCGACAACACCGCACCGGGCACAGCACCGGATGAAGAGACGCTCGCCCTGGCCCATCAGCTCTTCGACGCGGCGCGCGAGGGGAACTCCACACTCCTTGGCGGTTACCTCGCCGCTGGAGTGCCGGCCACATTGACCAATGATGCCGGGGACACCCTGCTGATGCTCGCCGCCTACCATGGCCACGCCGGCACCGTCCGGCTGATCCTGCAGCACGGCGGCGACGCGAACACGGCCAACGACCGCGGCCAGACACCGCTGGCCGGCGCCGTGTTCAAGGGCTATCCGGAGGTCGTGCAGGCGCTCGTGGAGGCGGGGGCGGACCCCGACGCCGGGACCCCCTCCGCGCGGGCGGCCGCCGGGATGTTCGAGCGCAAGGACATCCTCGCACTGTTCGGCTGAACGCGGCGCAAGCCGTTCCCCGGTCATCTTGCCCCTGAATACTCCATGTGGAATAGTTCTTGTGGAATAGCAGCATTGTGGGAACGCCGCGATTGACCGAGCATTGGACACCACGAAGGACCCCGCACCATGGCCCGAGCCGCGCCCCTGACACCACTTGGTGTCGCCGCACTCTCCCTGCTGGTTGAAGAGCCGATGCATCCGTACGAGATGTATCAGCTCCTGATGACCCGGCACGAAGACCGTCTCATCAAGGTCCGGCCCGGAACGCTGTACCACGCGGTAGGGCGGCTGGAGGAGCAAGGACTCGTTGACGCCACGGGAACCGACCGGGAAGGCAACCGCCCGGAACGCACCACCTATGAGATCTCCGAGGCCGGCAGGGAAGCCCTGACCCTGCGGCTGCAGGACATGCTCGCCAACCCGGTCAATGAGTACCCGTCCTTTCCGCTGGCCGTCTCGGAGGCCTACAACCTGCCAGCCGGCGTCGTCGTGGAGCTCCTTGACCGTCGGCTCACCGGCCTGCAGGAGCAACTCGGCTTCCTTGACGCGGGGGAGGCCCTGGTCCGGGCCAAGGGCGTCGACCGCAAGTACTGGATCGACATCGAGTACCAGCAGACCATGCTGCGCACCGAGATCGCCTGGATCCGCGGCCTCCAGGGGCAACTCGGCAGCGGAAAACTGCCATGGTAGGCCGTCACCGGGCCCGTCACACCTTTGACCGAATCGCAACCACCCCGGCACTTAAGGAATCTCCATGGAAAACGTAGCGAGGCCGTGGCCGGCCCTCTGGTCCCTGGTGATCGGCTTCTTCATGATCCTGATCGACACCACCATCGTCTCGGTGGCCAACCCCAAGATCATGGAGGGCCTGGACACTGACATCAACTCGGTGATCTGGGTGACCAGCGCCTACCTTCTTGCCTACGCGGTCCCGTTGCTTATCACCGGCCGGCTGGGTGACCGCTTCGGCCCGAAGAAGCTCTACCTCTCGGGGCTCGTCGTCTTCACCCTGGCCTCGCTCTGGTGCGGGCTGTCCGGCGACGTCCAGGCCCTCATCGGGGCCCGGGTACTCCAGGGCTTTGGCGCGGCCATGATGACGCCCCAGACGATGGCCGTCATCACCCGGATTTTCGCGCCGGACCGGAGGGGAGCCGCCATGGGCATCTGGGGCGCCACCGCCGGCGTTGCCACCCTCGTCGGACCGATCCTCGGCGGCGTCCTTGTCGACGCGCTCGGCTGGGAATGGATCTTCTTCATCAACGTCCCGGTGGGAATCGCCGGCTTCATCCTCGCGGTGCGCTTTGTGCCGGCGCTCAGTACCCACCCGCATAAGTTCGACATCCCCGGTGTGCTGCTCAGCGCCGTCGGGCTCTTCCTGGTGGTGTTCGGCATCCAGGAAGGCGAGACCTACGACTGGGGCACCATCACCGGGCCCATCACCGTTTGGGGGCTCATCATCGCCGGGATCGCCGTGCTAACGGTGTTCGTGGTGTGGCAACGGTTCAACACGGGCGAGCCCTTACTGCCGCTGTCCCTGTTCAAGGACCGCAACTTCTCGCTCGCCAACATCGGCATCACCACGGTCGGCTTCACCGTGACCGCCTTCAGCCTGCCGCTGATCTTCTACTACCAGATGGTCCGCGGTCTGACGCCCACCCAGTCCGCGCTCATGATGGTGCCCATGGCCGTGATCTCGGGAGGGCTGGCCCCCGTCGTAGGGAAAACTATCGACCGGGTCAACCCGAAGTTCATCACCGCGGCCGGCCTGGTCCTCATGTCCGTGGCGCTGTTCTGGAATGCCGCCCTGATGCACCCGGACACGCCCATCTGGTTGTTCCTGCTGCCGAGCGCGGTCCTGGGCTTCGCCAACGCCGGCATCTGGGCGCCGCTGAGCACAACCGCTACCCGGAACCTGTTGCCACGGCAGGCCGGCGCCGGCGCCGGCGTCTATAACACCACCCGGCAGATCGGGGCCGTCCTCGGCAGCGCCGCCATCGCCGTGCTGATCCAGGCGCGGCTCGCGGCGGAACTCCCCGCAGTTGCGGGGGGATCCGAAGGGGCGGGTCCGATGTCGTTTGGGGGCACCCTGCCCGTGCCTTTGCACGAGGGCTTCTCGACGGCGATGGGCCAGTCCATCATGCTCCCGGCCGCGGTCATCCTGCTGGGGGCCGCGGTGGCCTTGTTCTTCGCCAAGCCGCAGCCGGTGCACGGCTGGGGAATGCCGGGCGCCGTGCCGGCGACTTCAGCCGGGGCGAAAACCGGCCTCAATCCGGGCTGATCCGGGCCCTTCCCCGGGGCTGGCGGGTCAGCCCAGCAGCACGCTGGTCTGGATGCCGCCGGCGGCAAAGCCGAGGCTCCGGGCGATGGCCAACGAGCCCTTGTTGCTGACTTCGGCGCGCCACTGCAGCGTCAGCCCGGAGGCAAGGGCCTCGTGGGCCGCGATGGAGGCAGCCAGCGATCCCAGCCCGCGGCGCCGCCAGTCCGGAGCGACCAGCACCCCCATGTGCGCCAGGATGCCTTCCCACTCGGTGTAGGCAGCGCACGCCACCGGTGACCGGCGGCCGTCCTCCACATGCATGATGGTGAAGCGGTGCTCAAGCTCCGAGAGGCCGACTTCGTTGACGTCATCCGGCGGGCAGGCCGCTTCCAGCTCGATCGCTTCCGGATTGCCGTGCGAGACGGTCAACTCCTCCGACGGCTGCCGCAAGGGCAGATCGTCAGCAAAGAACAGTGCGGCGGCGCCGTGCCCGTGGCCGCCATGGCTCCGGGTGATGGTTAACAGCGTGACATGCTGCGCGAGTTCCTCGTCGGGCAGCCCGACGGCGGCATCCAGTGCCCATTGCGGGCCGACCAGGGCGGAGTTGCCGAACAGGCGGACGAACTGGACGGCGCGGGCCGCGTCGTCGGCCCGGGTGAGGCGTTCGCCCGCGGCGGCAGCAAACGCGCCGTCGTCGAACCCCAGGCGACGGGACCACGCGAGCTGGATGATGTCGGCGGAACCTGGCTCAAGAGTCATGACTTAACCCTACCCACGCCCGCCGGCGCCCGGCCGACGGCTCAGCCGGAGACTCACCGCCTGAGGCCCGGCGGCGGCTCAGCCGAAGAGGACGGCGGCCTCGTCGTAGCGGTGCTGCGGTACGGTCTTCAGGTTGCCCAGGGCCGCCTCGAAGCCCACATGGACGATGTCCGTGCCGTTGAGGGACACCATGGTGCCCCAGCGCCCTTCCACCACGGAGTCGATAGCAGCCATGCCGAGGCGGGTGGCCAGCACCCGGTCGAATGCCGTCGGGACCCCGCCGCGCTGGATGTGGCCGAGCACGGTGGCGCGGGTCTCGATGCCCGTCATGGCCTCCAGCTCGGGGGCGAGCCGTTCGCCGATGCCGCCAAGACGGGGCCGGCCGAAGGTGTCCAGGCCGCGTTCGGAGTGCGGCGATTCCTTGCCATCGGGGACGAAGCCTTCCGCCACGACGACGAGGGGAGCGCGGCCACGGTCGCGGGCCGAGAGGACCCACTCCGCGATCTGGTCCATCGAGGCTTTCTGCTCGGGAATCAGGATGGCGTGCGCGCCGGAGGCCATGCCCGCGTGCAGCGCGATCCAGCCCACGTGCCGGCCCATGACCTCGGCGATCATGCAGCGGTGGTGGGACTCTCCGGTGGTGCGCAGGCGGTCGATCGCCTCGGTGGCGATCTCCACGGCGGTGTCGAAGCCGAAGGTGTAGTCGGTCGCGTCGAGGTCGTTGTCGACCGTCTTGGGGACGCCGACGATCTTGAGTCCGGCGTCGGTGAGGCGCTTGGCCGCGGCCAGGGTGCCTTCGCCGCCGATCGCGATGATGGCGTCAATGCCCAGCCGGTCCATATTGGCCTTGATGACCTCGGGGCCGCCGTTGTTTTCGAACGGATTGGTGCGGGAGGTGCCAAGGATGGTGCCGCCCTGCTTGGCGATGCCGCGGACCATGGCCCGGGGGATCTCGATAGTGTCGCCCTCGACGACGCCGCGCCAGCCGTCCAGGAATCCCACGAATTCGTGGCCGTGGACGGCGATGCCCTTGAGGACGGAGCCGCGGATGACGGCGTTCAACCCGGGGCAGTCTCCGCCGCTGGTGAGGATTCCAATTTTCATGTCTCGGCTCAAATCCTGGTTCGAAGGGGTTCAGGCAGAGCGCCACACTGAGCTCACCAAGAGTCTAATGGGGCATGTGGGGAAGGACACAAATGGTTACAGCGCGAAATGCCCCCGCCCGTGCGGCAGGGGCACTTCGCGTCGCTAGGGGGCCTGGCGGGCGGGCCTCAGGGCCGTACGGACCGCTTGGCCAGGAAGGACTCGAGGGCTATTGCGTTCTGCTGGTCCGGAAGGAGCAGCCACGCCGCGAGGTAGACCACGAACGCGGGTCCGGGGAGCAGGGCGAAGAGCAGGAAGGCGATCCGGACGAACGCCACATCGACGTTCAGCCTGGCGGCGATGCCGCCGCAGACACCGCCCATCCAACGCTGCGGACCACGTTTCAGGCCGAGGCCCCTGACGGTGCTGAAGAATTTATCCATGGTTCAAGACTTCCCTGTTGATGACTCTTTGTCACGTCCGCGGGCGGAGAGGAGCCCGCCGATCACAAGTGCTGCCCCGGCGCAGATCATCAGGCCGATCAGCACATAGGTGCCGTTCAGGGCGACCAGGCCGAGCCGGGAGATGATGATCAGTGCTGCGAGGGCCAGCACGATCAGCCCCCAGACGACGGTTCCCACACGGGCCGGGAAGCGTTCCGGCTGTTCCGGTTTCCCGGACTGCAGCGGAGCGGTTGGCACGCTGCCCGTCGATTTGCCGGCGGCGTTGGCTGTCGACTTGCCTGCCGGTGCGTCAAAGCTGCTCATGTCAGTTCCCTTCCCGGATGGTGACGTTGCTGGCGGTGCCGGAGATCTTGAGGATCAGCCGGGCCCCCGGCATTCCGGTGTTGTAGTCGCTTTGCTGGGTAGTCATTCCGCCGTGGCTCCGGCCGCCCTCATTGAGGTTGCCCATCGTCATGTCCGCCTGGATCTGCACGGGGACGGTGCCCGGGATGATCACGGTGAGGTTGCTGGCGGTCGCGTCGATGGGTACGACGACGTCGGTGCCCAGCGGCGGGTTGAGCGCCAGCGCCCTAAGATCCGCGGTCCCGGTGCCTCCGGTGATCTCGAACCCGTTCCGGGCCTGCTCAATGCTGGCCGGGGACCAGTCGGCGTTCTGGAAGCGGAAGCTGTCGCCGTTGGGGACCACATTGAAGATGGCCCCGATGATCAGGGCGACCACGGCGAAAAACCCGAGGACTCCCGAGGTGCGGCCCCTGAGCCCGGAGATGAGGATTCCGAGGCCGAGGACCGCCGCACCGCTGGCCCAGACGATGGCGTTGCCGGAATCGCCGAGGGCGATCACATTGGCGGCGTCGAGGGCCTTGATGCCGCCGCCCACGAGGAGGGCGACGCCGGCGGTGACGGCCACTGCGGGAGCGCCCGGGCCGAGGTTCCGGGCTTTGGCCGGCGGTACCGGACCCCAGCCGGGGTCGGGGCGGTAGCCGCCGCCTGGCGGGGGCACAGGACCCGACGGCGGCGGTGGGCCCCACGCCGGGCCGGGCACGGTGGAGTGGTCCTTGCCGGACGGGGCATACCCTGACTGGCCATAGGCGGGAAAGGGACCGGTGCTGCCGTAAGGGGTATGGGCGAAGGCCGCTGTGTTGGCGGCGGTCGGTGGATTTGCCGGGCCGGCCGGGTCGGCGGAGGTTGCCGGCCCGCCGTAGCTCGGGGAGTGCGAGGACATGGCAAGGTGTCCTTTCCGAGTCTTGTTGCGCTGGGTCAGGTAGTAGATGAGGTAGATGGCACCGCCCACCCAGAACACGGTCCAGATGAAGCCGCCGAAGCCGTAGCGGTCCCAGCCCCAGACGCCGCTGCCCAGGCTGGGGAGTCCGATGATCGTGGTGATCAAGGCACCGGTCATCCCGGAGGTCCACCGGCCTGCGGCGGCTTCCTGGACGTGGATGCGCCCGTCGGGTTCGGGCAGCAGCGCCCAGGCGAGACCGTAGAGGAGTACCCCGACGCCCGCGAAGACGGTCAGGACAATCAGGATGCCGCGGACAATCAGGGGGTCGACGCCGAGCCGCTGGGCGATGCCGGTCGCGACGCCTCCGATCCAGCGTTCGCGTCCGCGGTGGATGCCGTGGCTGCGGATCCAGTCGAAGAAATTCTGCGGCTCCGCCCCGGCATGCGGAGGGTTGGGTCCGTAGTAAGGCGGAGGCGGCGGGGGGGAGGGGTCGCTGCCCGGAACATTCGGTGCGCCGTGGGCGCCGGTGGCCGCCGGAAAATCCAGCGGGACGGTGGCGGAAGTAGCCGCAGCGGGCACCTCACCCGCAGCCGGGTTGCCGGAGGCATCGGCGGGCTGCTCAGCCGGCTGTCCACCGATCTGGCCGGTGGATTGATCGGTGGATTGCCCGCCGGACTGCCCTGCCGGGCGGCCGGAAGGGTCGTTGCTTTCATCGGGGTGCGGAGTGTGCGGATTCATACTTCGATCCTCCCGTCCGCGGCGGTTCCGCTCTACTGGGGAACACCCTGAACTGTCCCTGAGTCAGCCCCGGTTAGGGCCCCAAATCGGTCCGGGGAACCCTGATCCGTGCTTGGATTGATTCATGACAACCGCCGTACCCCGCCCGCCGCTGGTCCGCGGCGGCGACCGTGTGATTGCCGGCGTCTGCGCGGGCCTCGCCAGCCATCTGGGCTGGCCTGTGCGGATGATCCGGATCGGCATGGTGGTCGCCGCCCTCGCCGGCGGCGCCGGCGTCGCGTTCTACGCCTGGCTCTGGATCATGGTCCCCACCGCCGATGAAAGCGCCAAGCGCGACGCCCGCCGGCCGGCGTCGCCCATTGCCCCCGCGGTGAGCGCCCCGTACCCGGGCTTCCCCGCACCCTCGACACCGGGGCCGCAACCGCCGGCCCCGGTGCGGCCAGGCCCGGCCGCACCGGCACCGGAGGCCATCACAGAGTCTTGGCGGAGCCGGGTCACCGGCCTGCGGTACGGCAAGGAGATCCTGCTCGGCGCGGGGCTGCTCCTGGCGGCCGGGATCCTGAGCGCCCGGTTGCTCGGTTTCGACATCCCGCTCGGCACCCTCATCCCGGTTGCGGCGATCCTCGGTGGCGCCGCCATCGCCTGGATGCAACTGGACGAAACCCGGCGGGCGGGGCTCGTGGACAAGACCAAGGCCGATCAGGCCGGCGGCTGGGCCCGGCTTGCGGCCGGGCTGGCACTGGTGGTGGCCGGGGTGCTCGTGATGGTGTCGGGTTCGGGGTCCTGGGAACAGACCTGGCTGGCACTGCTCTCCTCCGTGGCGGTTCTGGGAGGCGTGGCCCTGGTGCTGTTCCCCTGGGGGCTGAAGTTCTGGCGTGATCTGGAGACTGAGCGCGCCGGCCGCGTCCGCGCCACCGAACGGGCCGAGATTGCCGCCCATCTGCACGACTCCGTCCTCCAGACTCTGGCCCTGATCCAGCGGCGTGCCGGCAGCGAGCACGACGTTCTCCGCCTGGCCCGCGCCCAGGAACGCGAGCTGAGGGGCTGGCTGTACCGGGACCCGGGCAAGGAAGCAGGCCAGTTCTCCGAAGCTGTCAGGGCCGCGGCCGCAGAAGTCGAGGACTCGCTCGGCCACGCTGTCGAAGTGGTGAGCGTAGGCGACTGCGCCTTGACCGAACGGCGCGAGGCCCTGGTCCAGGCTGCCCGCGAGGCCATGCTGAACGCAGCCCGTCACGGCGGAGGCGCGGTCTCCGTGTACCTTGAAGTCACAGACGACGCCGCTGAAGTCTTCGTCAAGGACCGCGGCCCCGGCTTCGATCCGGACGCCGTCCCCCCGGACAGGTTCGGCGTCCGTGAATCTATCATCGGCCGGATGAGCCGGCACGGCGGCACCGCCGCAATCACCAGCAGCCCGGACGGCACCGAGGTGCGCCTGCGGCTGCCGCTGTCCGCCACCACGGCCGCCGCCGACAATGGAGAGGTAAGACTGTGAATCACGCAGACGCAGGGAGCCCGGCCCCGGGAATCCGGGTGGTGATCGTGGATGATCACGCCATCTTCCGGTCCGGCCTGAAAGCCGACCTGGATCCGAGCATCGTCGTCGCGGGGGAGGCCGGAACGGTCGAAGAGGCCATCGCGGTCATCGCCGCCGTGCGCCCCGACGTCGTGCTGCTGGATGTGCACCTGCCCGGCGGGCTCGGCGGCGGAGGGCGAGAAGTGCTGGCCGGATCGGTGCCGCTGCTGGGCAGCACCCGGTTCCTTGCCCTCAGCGTCTCCGACGCGGCGGAGGACGTCGTTTCGGTGATCCGGGCCGGGGCCCGCGGGTATGTCACCAAGACCATTTCCGGCGCGGCAATTTCCAATGCAGTACGCCGCGTGGCCGGGGGCGACGCGGTCTTTTCGCCCCGGCTGGCGGGCTTTGTGCTGGACGCGTTCGGCACCGCGCCCGCGGACATCGCAGACGATGAGCTGGACCGGCTCTCCGCCCGTGAGCTCGAGGTAATGCGGCTGATTGCGCGCGGGTACAGCTACAAGGAAGTCGCGAAAGAGCTGTTCATTTCGATCAAGACGGTCGAAACCCATGTCTCGGCGGTGCTGCGCAAGCTCCAGCTCTCCAGCCGGCACGAACTCACCCGCTGGGCCGCCGAACGCCGCCTGCTCTAGCGGTTCCTCACCATGGACATGCTCATTCTTAAAGACCAACAGTGGGCGGAAGGGCATTCTGTCCACTGTTGGTGATTGCCGCTGGACATGTCCAGCGGTGCGTAGTGCGGGAGCGCCCTACTTCGCCTTGCCCAGGAAGTCCTGCAGGCGGGCGACGCCGGTGGCCAGGTCCTCGTCGCCGAGGGCGTAGGACAGCCGGAGGTAGCCGGAGGGGCCGAACGCCTCGCCCGGAACCACGGCCACCTCGACCTCGTCCAGGATCAGGGTGGCCAGCTCGGCCGACGTCGAGGGCCGGACCGGACCGCTAACGGACGGGAATTCCTTGCCCAGCAGGGCGCGGACGTCGGCGTAGACGTAGAAGGCACCCTTCGGCGTCGGGCATTCAAGTCCTTCGATCGCGTTCAGGCCGGCCACGATCGCCTTGCGGCGGCGGTCGAAGGCCAGTTTCATCTCGTCGACGGCGGTCAACGGGCCCGAGACCGCGGCCAGGGCTGCCATCTGCGGGATGTTGGAGACGTTGGAGGTGGCATGGGACTGCAGGTTCGTGGCGGCCTTGATAACGTCGGCCGGGCCGATCATCCAGCCCACCCGCCAGCCGGTCATGGCGTAGGTCTTGGCGACACCGTTGAGGATGACCACCTTGTCTCCCAGCTCCGGGACAGCCGTGGCGATCGAGGTGAAGGGCACACCGTCGTAGGTCAGGTGCTCGTAGATCTCATCGGTGACCACCCACAGGCCCCTGGCGGCGGCCCACCGGCCGATCTCCCTGACCTGTTCCGGCGGGTACACGGCACCGGTGGGGTTGGACGGGGAGACGAAGAGCAGGATTTTGGTGCGGTCCGTCACAGCGGCGTCGAGCTGGTCGACGGTGACCAGGTAGTCCTGGTCGGGACCGGCGAACACCTCCACCGGCACGCCGCCGGCGAGCCGGATGGCTTCCGGGTAGGTGGTCCAGAACGGCGTGGGGACGATGACCTCGTCGCCCGGATCGAGCAGCGTGGCGAAGGTGTTGTACACGGCCTGCTTGCCGCCGTTGGTGACCAGCACCTGCGATGCCTCGGCCTTGTAGCCGGAATCCCGGAATGTCTTGTCCGCGATGGCCTGCTTCAGCTCCGGCAGGCCGCCGGCGGGGGAGTAGCGGTGATACTTGGGCTGGCTGGCGGCCTCGATGGCGGCCTGCACAATGTAACCGGGGGTCGGAAAATCCGGCTCGCCGGCGCCGAAGCCGATGACGGGACGACCAGCCGCCTTCAGCGCCTTCGCCTTGGCATCAACTGCCAGTGTGGCGGATTCGGCGATGGCGGAAATACGCTGTGAAATGCGGGCGGCAGGCATGACGGGTCCATTCTTCGCTTGCAGCTTCGGTAGCTGTTTGTGGGATTCGACGAAATCTACTCTATGCTGTTCAGCGGATCGTCCGGGGTGACCGCGGGGAATTGTGACTGCAGGCAGTCAGATGCTTTTCGCGGCGCGCCAGAGGGTCCGGGAGGGCCGGTTCGACGTAGGCGCAGTTGTTGCGTAGACTGGTTCTCCGGTGTTGAAAACACGACGATGGCCTGCGCCTCAGGGAAGTCTGGGGCTCAAGCGGCCGGAATTGGTTTTCGATCCATAGGGTAGTGGCGCAATTGGTAGCGCAGCGGTCTCCAAAACCGCAGGTTGCAGGTTCGAGTCCTGTCTGCCCTGCGCAAGCTGTTCCGGGCAATCCGGAGCAAGCGCAGCAACCATGGTTCAGTTCAGAGCCGGGGATCCGACATTGCGAGGATGAGTGAGGGACCAGGTGACCGAAACAGCTGCCAGCAGCTCCAAAGGCCGCCCCACTAAGAATGCCGCCAAAAAGGCAGGCTTCTTCGCTCGAATTGCGCTCTTCGTCCGCCAGGTCATCGGCGAACTGAAGAAGGTTGTCGCACCGACCCGCAAAGAACTGATCAACTACACGCTCGTGGTGCTGGTATTCGTGGTCATCATGATGATCATCGTCACCCTGCTGGACCTGGCCTTCGGGACCGGAGTGAGCTGGGTCTTCGGCGGCACGGGCCCCACGGACCGCTAAGGGCGGCCGGTCCGCAGACTGCGTGGATTTCCCCGGAATACCGGAGGCTCTGCGGGGTGTGCGGAATTGAGTCATTTAAATAGGCATGTTAGGCAATGAGGAAGCAGGAGACCAAGTGTCTGAGCAGGAGCTCGAGGTAACTGAGACTGAGCTGGATAAGAGCCAGGACGCCGCGGTGGAAGCCGGGGAAGAGTCCGAGGCCGTGTCTGCTGCGCCCGAATCCGACGTCGCTGACGAGGCCGCTGACACGGCTGAAGCCGGGGAAGCCGCCGTCGAAGAGTCCGACGCTGCAGAAGATGCAGACGCCGGGGAAGAAACTGAAGGCGACGCCGCCGAGTCTGACGAAGAGTCCGCCGCCGAGTCCGACGACGCGCTGGCCGCTGCTGCCGCCGCCGCCGAGGTGGATCCGGCCGATGAGTTCAAAGCCAAGCTGCGCCGCCAGGAAGGTGACTGGTACGTCATCCACTCCTACGCCGGTTACGAAAACCGCGTCAAAGCCAACCTTGAGACCCGCATCCAGACCCTGGACATGGAAGAGTACATCTTCGAAATCCAGGTCCCGATGGAGGAAGTCGTTGAGATTAAGAACGCTCAGCGCAAGGTCATCAACCGCGTCCGCATCCCCGGCTACGTCCTGGTCCGCATGGACCTGACGGATGCCTCCTGGGGCGCCGTCCGCCACACTCCCGGTGTGACCGGTTTCGTGGGCAACGCCCACAACCCGGTTCCGCTGCGCCTCGACGAGGTCTTCTCCATGCTCGCCCCGGTCTTCGAAGAAGAGCAGGCCGAGAAGGGCAAGCCCATCAAGCACGCTGCCGCGCATGTCGACGTCGACTTCGAGGTCGGCGAGTCGGTGATCGTCAAGGAGGGCCCGTTCGAGACCCTTCCGGCGACGATTTCCGAAATCAAGGTGGACTCGCAGACCCTCGTGGTGCTGGTCTCCATCTTCGAGCGCGAGACCCCGGTTACCCTGGCGTTCAACCAGGTCAGCAAGATCTAGCTTCCGCAAAGAATTCGCTCCGGGGCTGCCCGCTTAGCAGCCCCGGATCGGCCGGCCGCCTCGCCATGGCGGCCACCAACCTGAGTCACGCTCCTGTGTCCCAGGACGTATTTGAGAGAAGGACCTACATTGGCTCCCAAGAAGAAGGTCACCGGCCTCATCAAGCTGCAGATCCAGGCAGGTGCCGCTAACCCGGCCCCGCCGATCGGTCCTGCGCTTGGCCAGCACGGTGTCAACATCATGGAATTCTGCAAGGCGTACAACGCTGCGACGGAAGCCCAGCGCGGCAACGTTATTCCGGTTGAAATCACGGTTTACGAGGACCGCTCGTTCACGTTCATCACCAAGACCCCGCCGGCCGCAGAGCTCATCAAGAAGGCTGCAGGCGTTGCCAAGGGTTCACCGACCCCGCACACCGTCAAGGTTGCCAAGCTGACGCAGGCCCAGGTCAACGAGATCGCCACCACCAAGATGGAAGACCTCAACGCCACAAGCCTCGAAGGCGCCGCGAAGATCATCGCCGGCACCGCCCGCTCCATGGGTATCACCGTCGAGGGTTAGTTCCCCACCGCTGGGGCGAAGGGTTCGGGAAACCGAGCACGACGCCGGTCAGCACCGCCGGGAAACCGGCACCACCCAATCATTGAAAAATGTCGGAACCGGCACGGATATTCCGGCCGGAATCCCGACTGTGGCAGGGCCCAGCGCGGTCCGCAGACCACAACTGCACAAGGAGAATAAGCAGCATGGCAAAGCGCAGCAAAGCATATGAGGCAGCCGCAGCCAAGATCGACGCGGAGAAGTTCTACGCGCCGTTCGAGGCAGTGACGCTGGCCAAGGACAGCAACCCGTCCAAGTTCGACGCCACCGTAGAGGTCGCTTTCCGCCTGGGTGTCGACCCGCGCAAGGCTGACCAGATGGTCCGCGGCACCGTTATCCTGCCCCACGGCACCGGTAAGACCGCCCGCGTCCTCGTCTTCGCAACGGGCGTCAAGGCTGAGGCAGCAATCGCTGCCGGCGCCGACTTCGTCGGTTCCGATGACCTGATCGAAAAGATCGCAGCCGGCTGGACCGACTTCGACGCCGCCGTCGCCACCCCCGACCTCATGGGCAAGGTTGGCCGCCTCGGAAAGGTCCTGGGTCCGCGTAACCTGATGCCGAACCCGAAGACGGGCACCGTGACCGCTGACGTCGCCAAGGCTGTCAACGACATCAAGGGTGGCAAGATCGACTTCCGCGTCGACAAGCACTCGAACCTGCACTTCATCATCGGCAAGGTTTCGTTCGACGCCCTCAAGCTGGCCGAGAACTACGCGGCCGCCCTGGAAGAGGTTCTTCGCCTCAAGCCGTCCGCTTCCAAGGGACGCTACATCCAGAAGGCCACCGTCGCCACCACGTTTGGCCCGGGCATCTCGGTTGACCCCAACGTCACCAAGGTCCTGACCGAGGTCTAATCCTCGGCGGTTGTACAGCAAGCAACAGAGAGACCGTCCCGCATCCGCGGGGCGGTCTTTTCTGCATTCCGGCGCCCGGTTAGGCTGACCCGGTGACTACAGCGCCGTTCCGCATCGAACCCCTGATCCTGCCGGAATCCATCGACGCTCCGGACGCCGTTGACTTCCTGGCTTTCAGTCAGCTCTGCGACGCTCTGGTTCTGGAGGGCTGGGGGAACCTCGACCGGGCCGCGCCGCCCGGTGCCCGGCTCCGGGTCTGGCGGGACGACGCCTACACCCGGATACGGCTTTTCTTTGTCCGCGTCGATGGCCGGATGGTCGCGCGGTCCTGGATCAGTTGCGAACTGCAGGAGAACCTCGGCAGTGCACTCCTGCACGTTGCAGTGCTGAAGGCCTACACCGGCCACGGGATCGGCCGCGCGCTGCTGCACCACGGTGAGTCCCTGGCCGTGGCTGACGGCCGCACCGTCCTGATGAGCTTCACGGAACACCCGGCCGACTTCGACGTCGACGGCCCGGACGTGATCACGCCGTTGACCGGCTCCGGCGCCCTGCCGACGGCGGCCCGCGGCGTCCGCTTCGCCACGGCGGCGGGCTACCAGTTGGAGCAGGTGGAGCGGTTCAGCAGCCTGGATGTCGCCGCTCCAGTGCCGGAACTCGACGTCCTGGAGCGGGAGGCGCTGGCCAAGGCGGAGCAGTACGAACTGGTTTCCTGGACGGACCGTTGTCCGGATGAGTACGTGGAACAGCTTGCCGTACTGATGTCCCGGATGAGCACGGACGCGCCGACGGGAGGACTGAGCTACGAGGCAGAGACGTGGGATGTTGCCCGCGTCCGGCATGTTGAGGACATCTGGAAGCAGGCCGGAAACATCTCGCTCGTCACTGCCGCCCGGCACCGGGAACACGGCGAATTGGCCGCCTACTCCGTGCTGGAACTGGCACCCAGCAAACCCTGGCTGGCCGACCAGGACGACACCCTCGTCGCAGCCAGTCACCGCGGCCACCGCCTCGGCATGCTCGTCAAGCTCCTCAATCTCCGCCGGCTCCGCGCCGAGTACCCTGCGGTGGAGCGAGTGATCACCTTCAACGCCGCGGAAAACGATCACATGCTGGCCATTAACATCGCGCTCGGCTTCCGGCCCGCAGGGTACGACGGCGAATGGCAGCGGGTCATCACCGCGTAAAGCATGGCCGGCCTAACCGATGGAACGGCGGCGCAATCAGGCATATGCTGTGGCTTGAAAGCCCGGCCAAAGCCGGGTTTCCGTAACCCGTAATGGATGGCCGAACGGCGGGGACAATGCCCTCTATGGCAAGCGATGTGCGGATTGAACAGCTGTGGATTCCCGATTCCGTGGACGGGCCGGACGC
The DNA here is from genome assembly GCF_055412745.1 of Pseudarthrobacter woesei. Taxonomy (NCBI): domain Bacteria; kingdom Bacillati; phylum Actinomycetota; class Actinomycetes; order Micrococcales; family Micrococcaceae; genus Pseudarthrobacter; species Pseudarthrobacter woesei. Next base: position 188,679 of record NZ_JBVAYU010000002.1, on the reverse strand, counting down.
GGCGGACTTCGTTGCCGCCGTCGAAGTCGGCCGCAAGGTGCGGATGCAGACCTGGGGAAGCGACGACCTCGCGTACGCCCCGGCGGAAAAGCTGCTCGAGATGGCGGACCCTTACGAACGCCAGGTGATCCTGGTGGCCAAGATCGGCGGGGAAATTGTCGGGACGGTCGACATTGCGCTGCCCCTCGCTGACAACCTCGACCTGGCGGAATTCACCCTCGACATCCTGCCCGAGTTCCAGCGTCAGGGCGTCGGCCGGCAGCTGCTCGAGGCCGCTGAACACTTTGCCCGCGACGAAGGCCGGCACACCATCCTGATCGACACGAACCATTCGGGTGCGTCTCTCAGCGCCAGCGGGTCCGGCCAGCTGGTGCCCGGAAGCGGCCTTGGCTTCGTCCCGTTGGGAAGTCGGGAGGTGGAGTTCGCCCGGCACACCGGCTACACCCTGCAGCACATCGAACAATTCAGTGCCTGCCGGCTTCCCCTCGACAGCAAGCTCGTCGTCGAGCTGGAGGCCGAGGCCGACGAGGCCAACGGGGGCCGCTACCGCCTGCACCACTGGACGGACCGTTGCCCGGAGCAGTGGCTCGAGGCCGTCGCTGCGCTGGAAAACAGTGCCGGCGAGGATGGTGTGCCGGGGGTCGAGGACCCGGACATGGTGCTCGACGGCGGCATCCTGCGCCACGCCGAAGACGTCGCCATCGCGCAGGGCCGCCGGACGGTGGTGACCGCCGTCGAACACCTCGCCACCGGTATGCTCGTTGGCCTGACCACCATCAGTGTCCTTGCGTTGCGCCCCGACGTCGTTTTCCAGGACGACACCGTGATGCTCCAGACCCATCGCGGCAACAAGCTGGGCCTGCTGATCAAGGTCGCCAACATGGAGCGGCTCACCGAACAGTTCCCCGACGCCAGGGTCCTCTACACCTGGAACGCCCCGGAGAACCGCTACCTGCTCAAGGTCAATCAGCAGCTCGGTTTCACGACGGCAGGCGTGACGGGCATCTGGCAGAAGGAACTGCCGGACTTCGGGCCGAGCGTCAGCTAACGCTGGTCCCCGGCCGGGCCCCCGCGCGGGCCCGATTTGGCGGCGGCGCACGGTGTCCCGTAAGCTGGGGAAACCAAAGACCGTCGGTTGTTGGAAATCCACTCTCCCAAGCAAGACTCACTTCTGCAGTCGCGCCGGGGAGAGCCAGTGGATCTCCGGACGAAGGACCCTGAACATAGGGCGGCCGGCGCAGGTGAACGAAGCAAAGCTCCGTGGTCATGAACCGCGTCGAGACAAGCCCCGTGCATCTGCGCGGGGCGTTTTTTTGTTTTAGCTCATCTGAGCGGGGACCCGGAAACACCGGCACTATCCCCGGAAGGAGGGTTATGGCAACGCCTAGCAAGGTTTCAGCAGTAGCTGAGATCACTAACGATTTCAAGGAATCGAACGCCGCTGTCCTGACCGAATACCGTGGGCTCACCGTTGCACAGCTCAAGCAGCTGCGTGTCTCTCTCGGCCAGGACACCAAGTTCTCGGTCGTCAAGAACACCCTGACCGCTATTGCAGCCAAGGAAGCCGGTGTCGAAGCATTCGACGGCCAGCTCGCCGGCCCCACTGCAATCGCGTTCATCAAGGGTGACGCAGTTGCCGCTGCCAAGAGCCTGACGGATTTTGCCAAGACCAACAAGCAGCTGGTTATCAAGACCGGTTACTTCGAGGGCAAGGCACTGAACGCCAGCGAAGTCGCTGCCCTGGCAGCACTCGAGTCCCGCGAGCTGCAGCTCGCCAAGGTTGCAGGCATCCTCAAGGCTCCTGCTGCCGCTGCTGTACGCATCATCGACGCACTGCGCCTCAAGCTTGAAGAAGAGAACGGTGCACCGGCAGAAGCCGAAGCACCCGCCGCTGACGAAGCCCCGGCCGACGCTGAAGCTCCGGCTGAGGCTCCCGCAGCAGATGCAGCAGCTGAGGCTCCCGCCGACGCCGCAGCCCCCGAAGAGAACTAACTCTCTAAACCAGACTCCGGTGCGAAGGCATGGCCCCGGCCGCCGAGCACCACTATAGGAAGGACGCCACACCATGGCGAAGCTCACCAACGAAGAGCTCATTGAAGCTTTCAAGGAACTGACCATCATCGAGCTCTCCGAGTTCGTTAAGCTCTTCGAAGAGACCTTCGAAGTTACGGCTGCTGCTGTTGCAGTTGCTGGCCCCGCCGCCGGCGGTGCTGCAGAAGAAGAAGAGCAGACCGCATTCGACGTCATCCTGGAGCACCCGGGCGACAAGAAGATTGCAGTCATCAAGGAAGTTCGCGCCATCACTTCCCTGGGCCTCAAGGAAGCAAAGGACGTTGTTGACAGCGCTCCGAAGGCCATCCTCGAAGGCGTCACCAAGGAAGCTGCCGAGAAGGCTGTTGCACAGCTCCAGGAAGCCGGCGCTCGCGTTACCCTCAAGTAACTCGCTGCTCCGGCAGGACGGGAACTTTCAGTTCCCGTCCTGCTCCGGGAACCCCGTCCACTCCGGTGGGCGGGGTTTTCTGCGTCCCGGGCGATACCCGGGCAGAAGCCAACGGACCGTGAAGCTTCCAGAAAAGATTGCGAACTCTCTGTTCCATGGTGTGCCGGCGCCCCTAGACTCAGGCTTTGTGCCAACAGGCCGCCAATGTTGAGGAGTTCACACCATGACAGACCCCAATCCTTCACTCTCCCGCCGCGCCATGCTCAGTGCTGCCCTCGTCGGTGGCAGCGCCGCCGCTGCGACCCTCGCCGGAACCCCCGCCGCCCATGCCGGGCCCGCCGTGCCTGGCACCCCGGCGAACGGCAGGAAGCAGTTCACCCTGACGGTGCTCGGCACCACAGACCTGCACAACAACGTCTTCAACTGGGACTACTTCAAGAACGCGCCCTATGCCGATACGGCCGGGAACAAGATCGGCATGGCTCAGGCCGCCACCCTCATTAAGGCCATGCGGGCCGAGCGTGGTGCGGCGAACACCCTCACCATCGACGCCGGCGACACCATCCAGGGCACGCCCCTGGCCTACTACTTCGCCAGGATCAGGCCCATCTCCGCAACTGTTAAGCACCCCATGGCGCTGGCCATGAACGCGGTGGGCTATGACGCCGTTGGCCTCGGCAACCATGAATTCAACTACGGCATCCCGCTGCTGCGCATCTGGGAAGATCAGCTCGACTTCCCGCTGCTCGGTGCCAACGTCCACGACGCCGTGACCGGCCGGCGCGCGTTCACCCCCTACGTCCTCAAACGCGTGAAGACGGATAACGGCTGGTTGACCGTGGGCCTGGTCGGCTTTGTCACCCCCGGCTGCGCGCTCTGGGACCGCGACAACGTCCAGGGCAAGCTGGACTTCAACGGCATCGTCGAGGAAGCCAGGACCGTCATCCCGCAGATGAAGGCGGCCGGGGCCGACGTCGTGATCGTTTCCAGCCATTCAGGCGCGACGCAGGGCTCCTCCTACGGTGACGCCCTGCCCTTCCCCGAGAACGCCTCCACACAGCTGGCCGAAGAGGTCCCCGGTATCGACGCAATCCTGGTCGGCCACGCCCATCTGGAGATCCCGGAACGTTTTGTCACCAACAAGGCCACCGGCCGGCCGGTGCTCCTGAGCGAACCGCTCAAGTGGGGCATGCGGGTGTCCGTCATGGATTTGGAGCTGGCCAAGGTGAAGGGTTCCTGGACCGTCACCACCTCGCGCGCGCACCTGCTGGACGCCAGCACGGCCGACGCCGATCCCGCCGTCGTCGGCGCCGTGCAGGCCGGGCACGAGGCCACGGTGACGTACGTGAACGAGGTGATCGGCACGTGTACGGCTCCGCTGAGCACCGCCACCGCCTGCTGGGAGGACTCGGCCGCAATCGACGCCATCAACTACGTCCAGGCCAGCACCATCAAGGCGGAACTGGCCGGCGGACCGGATGCCGGGCTGCCCGTGCTGTCCATCGCGGCGGCCTTCTCGCGTTCGGTGGACGTCAAGGCCGGTCCGCTGACCATCCGCGACGTGGCCGGGCTGTACATCTTCGACAACACGCTGCTGTCCATCAAGGTCACCGGGGCGCAGGTCAAGGCCTATCTGGAGTGGTCCGCCCAGTACTTCAGGCCGGTCGGCACCACCACGGCCCGCGCCGCGGACGTCACCAACGCCGTCACGGCCATGGCGCCGGGCGGGACACCGGACTACAACTACGACGTCGTCTACGGCCTGGACGCGCCGCTGACCTACCAGATCGACCTCGCCAGGCCGGTGGGGGAGCGGATCGCCAAGCTCACGTACGGCGGCGCAGCCCTGCGCATGGACCAGGAGTTTGCCCTGGCCATCAACAACTACCGCCAGAGCGGCGGCGGCAACTTCCCCGGTGTGAAGACGGCGCCGGTGCTCTCCAACAGCCAGCAGGAGATCCGGCAGCGCATCATCGACTACGTCGTGGACCACGGGACCCTGGACGTGGCCGTATTCAACCAGGACAACTGGCGGCTCACCGTCAACGGCGAGGCTCTCACCGTGACACCCTAAGCCCCGCCCCCAACAGCAACGCGGGGTCACTTACGGCCCATCCGGCCGGGTGGGATGGGCCGGAAGTGACCCCGCGTTGCTTCTTAACCCGGTTCGGAGATGTCCGCGACGACGGCGTCCAGCGCGGCCGTGAGGGCATCGGCGTCGACGAAGGCGCTGTAGCCGTGCTCCCCGGCCCCCATCGAAACCCGCTTGCCCGCGATGCTCCGGTCGGCGTACACCGGCCACGCCACGGTGCTGCCGAGAGGCGTGATGGTGCCGCGTTCATAGCCGGTGGCCTGCAGGGCGACCTCCGCGGCCGGGAGCGAAAGCTTGTTGACGCCGATAAGCGCCCGGAGCTTGGGCCAGGAGATCTGCCGGTCGCCCGGAATCAGCGCGAAGAGGAAGCTGCCGTCCTTGTGCTTGACCACGAGGGATTTCACGATGTCGGCAGGCTGGAGCCCCAGGATCCGGGCCGCTTCCTCGAGGCTGTCGGCGGCGGGGCGCTCGACGAGCCGGACGTCGAGCCCCCGCACGGCGGCGTCGGCCAGGAAGCGCTGCCGTCCGACGCCGGCGGGGCCGGTCCCTGCCGCGGCTTCTGTCACGGCGTCGTCCGGTTCAGTCGCGGAACAGCAGCAGGGCTTCGCCCTGGCCGCCGCCGCCGCAGAGGGACACGGCTGCCTTGCCCGTGCCGCGCCGCTTCAGCTCGTGCGCAGCGTGCAGGGCCAGGCGGGCACCGGAGGCGCCGATCGGGTGTCCCAGGGCGATCGCGCCGCCGTGGATGTTGCATTTTTCCAGCGGGTAGTCGAGGTCCTTGAGGGACTGGACGGCGACGGAGCCGAACGCCTCGTTGATCTCGATGAAGTCCAGGTCGGCGGCGGACCAGCCCGCCTTCTCCAGCGCGCTCGTGATCGCGTTCGACGGCTGCGAGTGCAGCGAGTTGTCCGGTCCGGCAACCTGCCCGGGCTTGCCCACGACCGCCAGGTAGTCCAGGCCGTTGTCCTCGGCGAACTTCCGCGAGGACAGCACGAGGGCGGAGGCGCCGTCGGACAGGGGAGAGGAGTTGCCGGCGGTGATGGTGCCGTCCGTGACGAACGCTGCCCGCAGGCCGGCGAGGGACTCGGCCGTCGTGTCGGGCCGGATGCCCTCGTCCTTGGCCACAACCACCGGCTCGCCCTTGCGCTGCTTGACGCTGATGGGTGCGATCTCGCCGTCGAAGACCCCGTCCTTGGCGGCCCGGGCGGCGCGCTGGTGGGACATGGCCGCTACCTCGTCCTGCGAGGCGCGGTCGATGCCGAGAGTGAGGTTCTTGGTCTCCGTGGACAGACCCATCGACTGCCCATCGAAAGCGTCGGTCAATCCGTCGTGGGCGGCGACGTCGAGCGCCTGGACGGCGCCGTACGTCCAGCCCTGCCGGGATCCCGGCAGGATGTGCGGGGCACGGGTCATTGACTCCTGGCCGCCGGCGACGACGACGGTGGCGTCACCGCTGCGGATCATCCGGGCCGCGTCGATCACGGCAGTGAGGCCGGAAAGGCAGACCTTGTTGATGGTGACGGCAGGGACGTTCCAGCCGATGCCGGCGCCGATGGCGCCCTGGCGGGCGGGGTTCTGGCCGGCGCCGGCCTGCAGGACCTGGCCCATGATGACCGCGTCCACCCGCTCTGCCGGCACTCCGCTGGCGGCAAGGGCCGAGCGGATGGCATGGGCGCCGAGTTCAACGGCCGTGAAGCTGGCCAGCTGACCGTTGAGGCGGCCCTGGGGTGTGCGGGCGGCGGCGAGGATAACAACATCATTGTTGTCTGCGGGGCTGGTCATGGTTGGTCTCTTCCGATCTATGACGATGTAGGACAAGGCTATCGTGAGCCCCGTCACCTGGCCATTTCGGCCCCTGCCCGGCGGTCCTTCGGCCAAACCCGGTGCTTGCAATCGCGCCGGAAGTGGGGTAGACAAGTAGGTTACTTTGCCGTATCGTAGATATTTGCGTCTTCCCTGTTTACCTTCAGCCTTCATATAGCGGTGGGCTTAGCCTGGCAGCTGCGCCATCAATGTGCCGTCTACAACGCGCACCACCATGGCCAGCGCGGGTCCCGGGTCATATAGCGGAACCGGACTGGTAGCACTGCGGAGTCACTCTGCAGGGTGCATAACGGGGGAGATCTGAAAACGCCTGAAGGTCTGTGGAAGGATCCCTCTTGGTCGCCTCGAGCACCTCTAATGTAAACAACGCTACCGCTATCAATGCCGACAGCACCGACGGTGCAACCCGCCGGCTCTCATTCGCAAAGATTCACGAACCTCTTGACGTTCCGAATCTGCTTGCCCTGCAAACGGACAGCTTCGACTGGCTGGTCGGAAACGAACGCTGGCAGGCACGCGTGGCGAAGGCCACCGAAGAAGGCGACCTCAGCGTCGCCACCTCCTCGGGTCTGTCTGACATCTTTGAAGAGATCTCCCCGATCGAGGATTTCCAGGGCACCATGTCCCTGAGCTTCTCCGAGCCGGAGTTCGCTGATCCGAAGTACACCATGGCTGAGTGCAAGGACCGGGACGCTACGTACTCGGCTCCGCTGTACGTCAAGGCCGAATTCATGAACAACAACACGGGTGAAATCAAGCAGCAGACCGTGTTCATGGGTGACTTCCCGCTGATGACCGAAAAGGGTACCTTCGTCGTCAACGGCACCGAGCGTGTTGTTGTCTCCCAGCTGGTCCGTTCCCCGGGCGCCTACTTTGAGCGCACCGCGGACAAGACCAGCGACAAGGACATCTTCACCGCGAAGATCATCCCGTCCCGCGGCGCCTGGTTCGAACTCGAAATCGACAAGCGCGACCAGGTCGGCGTTCGCCTCGACCGCAAGCGCAAGCAGTCCGTCACGGTACTGCTGAAGGCCCTCGGCTGGACCGAAGGCCAGATCCTCGAAGAGTTCGGCCAGTACGACTCCATGCGCGCAACGCTGGAGAAGGACGCCACCGAGACCCGCGAAGATGCTTTGCTGGACATCTACCGGAAGCTGCGACCGGGCGAGCCGCCCACGGTCGAGGCTGCCCAGTCCCTGCTGGACAACCTGTACTTCAACTCAAAGCGCTACGATCTGGCCAAGGTTGGCCGTTACAAGATCAACCGCAAGCTCGGCATCGACCGCTCCCTTGGTGACAAGGAAGCGTCCGTCCTGCACGTTGAAGACATCGTTGCCATGATCAAGTTCCTCGTTGCGCTGCACGCCGGTGAGAAGACACTCATGGGCAAGCGCGACGGCCAGGAGCACGAGCTGCGCGTCGAGATCGATGACATCGACCACTTCGGCAACCGCCGCATCCGCGCCGTCGGCGAGCTCATCGAGAACCAGGTCCGCACCGGCCTGTCCCGGATGGAGCGCGTCGTCCGCGAGCGTATGACGACCCAGGACGTCGAGGCCATCACGCCCCAGACCCTGATCAACATCCGCCCCGTCGTGGCAGCCATCAAGGAGTTCTTCGGAACTTCCCAGCTGTCCCAGTTCATGGACCAGAACAACCCGCTGTCGGGCCTGACCCACAAGCGCCGTCTGTCGGCCCTTGGCCCGGGTGGTCTGTCCCGTGACCGCGCAGGCATGGAAGTCCGGGACGTTCACCCGTCGCACTACGGACGTATGTGCCCCATCGAAACCCCTGAAGGCCCGAACATTGGCCTGATCGGCTCGCTGGCTTCCTACGGACGCATCAACCCGTTCGGCTTCATCGAGACCCCGTACCGTCTCGTCGCCGAAGGCGTCGTGTCCGATGAGGTCGAGTACCTGACGGCCGATGACGAGGCCGAGGTCCTGATTGCCCAGGCCAACGCTCCGCTGGACGCGAACAAGAAGTTCGCCGAAGAGACTGTCCTGGTCCGCGCCCGTGGTGGTGGAGGCGAGCCTGTGCTGGTTCCCGCCGCCGAGGTCGAGTTCATGGACGTCTCCCCGCGCCAGATGGTGTCGGTGGCTACCGCCCTGATCCCGTTCCTCGAGCATGACGATGCCAACCGCGCACTGATGGGTGCCAACATGCAGCGCCAGGCCGTGCCGCTGGTGCGTTCCGAGGCGCCGTTCGTCGGTACCGGCATGGAACGCGCCGCTGCAGTCGACGCCGGTGACGTGACTATCGCGAAGAAGGCGGGTGTGGTGACCGAGGTCTCCGCTGAGCTCGTCATCATGCTCAACGATGACGGTACGGAAACCAACTACCGCATCAACAAGTTCGCCCGCTCCAACCAGGGCAACTGCTACAACAACCGTGTCCTGGTGAACGAAGGCCAGCGCCTGGAGGTCGGCGGCATCATCGCTGACGGCCCGGCAACGGACCAGGGCGAACTGGCCCTCGGAAAGAACCTGCTCGTGGCATTCATGTCATGGGAAGGCCACAACTTCGAGGATGCCATCATCCTGTCCCAGCGCATCGTGGCCGAGGACGTTCTCTCCTCGATCCACATCGAGGAGCACGAGATCGATGCCCGCGACACCAAGCTTGGTGCCGAGGAAATCACCCGTGACATCCCTAACGTGTCCGAGGAAGTCCTGGCGGGCCTGGACGAGCGCGGCATCATCCACATCGGTGCCGAAGTTGAAGCCGGCGACATCCTGGTCGGAAAGGTCACGCCGAAGGGCGAGACCGAACTGACCCCGGAAGAGCGACTGCTGCGCGCCATCTTCGGTGAGAAGTCCCGCGAAGTGCGCGACACCTCCCTGAAGGTTCCGCACGGCGAGTCCGGCACGGTTATCGGTGTCCGCGTCTTCGACCGCGACAACGACGACGAGCTTCCCCCGGGCGTCAACCAGCTGGTACGCGTCTACGTCGCTGCCAAGCGTAAGATCACCGACGGCGACAAGCTCGCCGGCCGCCACGGCAACAAGGGTGTTATCTCCAAGATCCTTCCGATCGAGGACATGCCCTTCCTTGCCGACGGTACCCCCGTTGATATCGTCCTGAACCCGCTGGGTGTTCCGGGCCGTATGAACGTCGGCCAGGTGCTGGAAACGCACCTCGGCTGGGTTGCCAAGACTGGCTGGAAGATTGAAGGCGAGCCCGAGTGGCTCAAGCAGCTGCCGAACCTGCCGCGCGAGAGTGGCTCGACCACTGTTGCCACGCCGGTCTTCGACGGTGCTCGTGAAGAGGAAATCACTGGTCTCCTCGACTCCACGAACGTCACCCGCGACGGCGTCCGCCTGATCAACTCCTCAGGCAAGACCCGTCTGTTCGACGGCCGCTCCGGCGAGCCGTTCCCGGATCCGATCTCGGTCGGCTACATGTACATCCTGAAACTCCACCACCTGGTGGACGACAAGATCCACGCCCGCTCCACCGGCCCGTACTCCATGATCACGCAGCAGCCGCTGGGTGGTAAGGCACAGTTCGGTGGCCAGCGCTTCGGCGAAATGGAAGTGTGGGCGCTCGAAGCGTATGGCGCCGCCTACACGCTCCAGGAGCTCCTCACGATCAAGTCCGATGATATCCACGGTCGTGTGAAGGTCTACGAAGCCATCGTCAAGGGCGAGAACATCCCGGAGCCGGGCGTTCCTGAGTCCTTCAAGGTCTTGATCAAGGAAATGCAGTCGCTGTGCCTGAACGTGGAAGTGCTTTCCACGGACGGAACCACAATTGAAATGCGTGACTCTGATGACGCAGTCTTCACGGCTGCGGAAGAACTGGGCATCGATCTGTCTCGTGCAGAGCCCAGTTCCGTAGAAGAGGTTTAGCAGGTGGGGTTCGACGGCGGGTCACCACCCGCCGTCGAACATCACCTCCCTCTTCCCGTAACCCAAGACTTCAGAATTTAGAGAACAAGAGAGAACAGGGACCATATGTCCAGCGAATCCTCCTTCGGCCTCATGCAGATCGGCCTCGCCACCGCGGAAGACATCCGTGGCTGGTCTTACGGCGAGGTTAAGAAGCCGGAAACCATCAACTACCGCACGCTCAAGCCTGAGAAGGACGGCCTCTTCTGCGAGAAGATCTTCGGCCCGTCCCGCGACTGGGAGTGCTACTGCGGTAAGTACAAGCGTGTGCGCTTCAAGGGCATCATTTGCGAGCGGTGTGGCGTTGAGGTCACCCGTGCGAAGGTGCGCCGTGAGCGTATGGGCCACATCGAGCTGGCCGCACCGGTCACGCACATCTGGTACTTCAAGGGTGTTCCGTCCCGTCTGGGCTACCTCCTTGACCTGGCGCCGAAGGACCTCGAAAAGGTCATCTACTTCGCTGCCTACATGATCACGAGCGTCGACGCCGACAGCCGCCACGAAGAACTGCCCAACCTCCAGGTTGAGCACGACATCGAGAAGAAGCAGCTGATCGACAACCGCGACTCGGACATCGCCACGATCGCCCGCGACCTCGAGAACGAGATTGCCCGTCTCGAAGGCGAAGGCGCCAAGGCTGCCGACAAGAAGAAGGCCCGCGACTCCGCTGACCGCCAGATGGCTAACGTCCGCAAGCGCGCGGATGCTGAAATCGAGCGTCTCGAGCAGGTCTGGGACCGCTTCAAGAACCTGAAGGTCGCTGACCTCGAAGGTGACGAAGGCCTGTACCGCGAGCTGCGCGACCGCTACGGCATGTACTTCGAAGGCTCCATGGGTGCCGAGGCCATCAAGAAGCGTCTTGAGAACTTCGACATGCAGGCCGAGTCGGACATGCTGCGCGACATCATTGCCAACGGCAAGGGCCAGCGCAAGACCCGCGCCCTGAAGCGGCTCAAGGTTGTCAATGCCTTCCTGACCACCAACAACAGCCCGCTCGGCATGGTGCTGGACGCCGTCCCGGTCATCCCGCCGGAATTGCGCCCGATGGTCCAGCTGGACGGTGGCCGCTTCGCGACCTCCGACCTCAACGACCTCTACCGCCGTGTGATCAACCGCAACAACCGCCTCAAGCGCCTGCTTGATCTCGGTGCCCCGGAGATCATCGTCAACAACGAGAAGCGCATGCTTCAGGAAGCCGTTGACAGCCTCTTCGACAACGGCCGCCGCGGCCGTCCGGTCACCGGACCGGGCAACCGTCCGCTGAAGTCCCTGAGCGACATGCTCAAGGGCAAGCAGGGTCGTTTCCGCCAGAACCTGCTGGGTAAGCGCGTTGACTACTCCGGCCGTTCCGTCATCGTCGTCGGCCCGCAGCTGAAGCTGCACCAGTGCGGCCTGCCGAAGCAGATGGCCCTGGAGCTCTTCAAGCCGTTCGTGATGAAGCGCCTGGTTGACCTCAACCACGCGCAGAACATCAAGTCGGCGAAGCGGATGGTCGAGCGTTACCGTCCGCAGGTCTGGGATGTCCTCGAAGAGATCATCACCGAGCACCCCGTGCTGCTGAACCGTGCACCTACCCTGCACCGTCTCGGCATCCAGGCGTTCGAACCGCAGCTTGTTGAAGGTAAGGCAATCCAGCTTCACCCGCTGGTTTGCGGCGCCTTCAACGCCGACTTCGACGGCGACCAGATGGCAGTCCACCTGCCGCTGAGCCCCGAAGCCCAGGCTGAAGCCCGCATCCTGATGCTGTCCTCGAACAACATCCTGAAGCCGTCTGACGGCCGCCCGGTGACGCTGCCTTCGCAGGACATGATCATCGGCCTCTACCACCTGACCACCAAGCGTGTCGGTTCAGCTGGCGAGGGCCGGATCTTCTCCTCCGTTTCGGAAGCCATCATGGCGTTCGACCTGCACGAACTGCACCTGAACTCCCAGGTCAGGATCCGGCTTGAGGGCTTTGTCCCCTACGCCGGCTGGGAAGCTCCGGAAGGCTATGAGCCGGGTCAGACCGTCCTGGTCCAGACCTCGCTGGGACAGGTCCTCTTCAACGAGACCCTGCCTGCCGACTACCCGTGGGTTGAGAACGTTGCGGACAAGGGCGAACTGTCCACGATCGTCAACGACCTCGCCGAGCGCTACCCGAAGGTGGTCACGGCGGCAACGCTGGACAACTTGAAGGATGCCGGTTTCTACTGGGCCACCCGGTCCGGCGTCACCGTCGCCATCTCCGACATCGAGGTGCCCAAGGACAAGCCGCGGATCCTCGCCGGTTATGAGACCATGGCCGCCAAGATCCAGGGCCAGTACGACAAGGGCCTGATCGACGACGACGAGCGCCGCCAGGAACTGATCGAGATCTGGAACAAGGCAACGAACGAAATCGCCCAGGCGATGCGTGACAGCCTGTCGCCGATGAACACCATTAACCGCATGGTGTCCTCCGGTGCCCGTGGTAACTGGATGCAGGTCCGTCAGATCGCGGGTATCCGTGGCCTGGTGGCCAACCCCAAGGGTGAGATCATCCCGCGTCCCATCAAGTCCTCCTACCGCGAGGGCCTGTCGGTGCTGGAATACTTCATCGCCACGCACGGTGCCCGTAAGGGTCTGGCCGACACCGCGCTGCGTACTGCCAACTCGGGGTACCTGACCCGTCGTCTGGTGGACGTGTCGCAGGACGTCATTGTCCGTGAGGAAGACTGCGGCACCGAGCGCGGCCTCATCACCGCCATCGCTGTGGCTGACGCCAACGGCGAGCTGGTCCTCGACGAAAACGTCGAGAACAGTGCGTACGCCCGGACCCTGGCCGTGGATGTCGTTGACTCCAAGGGCAAGGTCCTGGCAGCAGCCGGCACCGACTGCGGCGACGTCGTCATTGCCGAGCTGTTCGCGGCGGGCATCACCGAGGTCAAGGTCCGTTCCGTACTCACGTGTGAGTCCGGCGTCGGCACGTGCGCCCTGTGCTACGGCCGTTCGCTGGCCACGGGCAAGACGGTGGACATCGGTGAGGCAGTCGGCATTATCGCCGCACAGTCCATCGGTGAGCCGGGTACGCAGCTGACTATGCGTACGTTCCACACCGGTGGTGCTGTTTCCTCCAGCGGTGGCGACGACATCACCCAGGGTCTGCCCCGTATCCAGGAGCTCTTCGAAGCCCGTACTCCGAAGGGCGTCGCACCGATTGCTGAAGCAGCCGGCCGCATCGCCATCGAAGAGTCCGAGCGCCAGATGCGCCTGGTCATCACCCCCGATGACGGATCCGAAGAGATCGCTTACCCGGTGCTGCGCCGTTCACGTCTTCTCATCGAAGACGGCGAGCACGTCAGCGTCGGCCAGAAGCTCATCAACGGCCCGGTCGACCCCAAGCAGGTTCTGCGCATCATGGGCCCCCGTGCCGCGCAGAAGTTCCTGGTTGACGAAGTCCAGGGCGTGTACCGCAGCCAGGGCATCGGTATCCACGACAAGCATGTCGAGGTTATCGTCCGCCAGATGCTGCGCCGCGTCACGGTCATCGAGTCCGGCGAATCGGATCTGCTGCCCGGCGAGCTCGCCGAGCGCAGCCGCTTCGAGGATGCCAACCGCCGTGTTGTGTCCGAGGGCAAGACGCCGGCTTCCGGCCGTCCCGAGCTCATGGGCATCACCAAGGCGTCCCTGGCGACCGAGTCCTGGCTGTCCGCAGCTTCCTTCCAGGAGACCACCCGCGTCCTGACGCAGGCGGCCATGGAAGGCAAGAGCGATCCGCTGCTCGGCCTCAAGGAAAACGTCATCATCGGTAAGCTCATCCCGGCCGGCACGGGTCTCCCGCGCTACACCGAGGTCACCGTGGAGCCCACTGAAGAAGCAAAGGCCAACCTGTTCACCGGCCCCAGCGCGTTCAGTGACTTCTCCTACGATTCCCTGGGCGGCGACGGGGCTCCCGAGTTCCACGCCATCCCGCTGGATGACTACGACCTGGGCAGCGACTTCCGCTAACGGACAGGGTCCCTTACAAGCAACGCGGGGTCACTTACGGCCCAATCCACCCTATGGATTGGGCTCAAAGTGACCCCGCGTTGCTTTTTAAGAGCCGTTCCCCGCCGATTAATGGCTGGGGGCCGCCCGTGTTAGACTTGGGACTAATTGTTTTTGTGGCAGTGGATGAGTGCGCCGGCTACAGCTGAAGAGCTGGGTCAGGACGACGTTTCCGGTTTGCACGGTTCTTGTGCAGCGTATGCCACATTTTCGCATGCCTAGGGGCACTACAGGATGCAAGTCCGTGAGTCCCGGCGTGCGGTCCGACTATTAAGGCTTCGCCTCAGCTGCCCTGGAGAGAATTTCACGGCTCGGGCGGCGAGGCGCAGCGACAAGAGAGCGGCTGCCAACGGCCGCTCCGGATAAAACGGAGAACACGAGAGTGCCTACGATTAACCAGCTGGTCCGCAAGGGCCGCACGCCGAAGGTCAAAAAGACCAAGGCTCCCGCGCTTAACGGCAGTCCGATGCGCCGCGGTGTTTGCACCCGCGTTTACACGACGACCCCGAAGAAGCCGAACTCGGCTCTCCGCAAGGTGGCACGTGTGCGCCTCAACGGTGGCGTTGAAGTCACCGCTTACATCCCCGGTGTAGGCCACAACCTCCAGGAGCACTCCATTGTGCTCGTACGTGGCGGCCGTGTTAAGGACCTTCCGGGTGTCCGCTACAAGATCGTCCGTGGCGCCCTCGATACCCAGGGTGTCAAGAACCGTAAGCAGGCTCGTAGCCGCTACGGCGCAAAGATGGAGAAGAAGTAATATGCCTCGCAAGGGTCCGGCCCCCAAGCGGCCGCTAGTTCTAGATCCCGTTTACGGCTCCCCGCTGGTCACCCAGCTCATCAACAAGGTGCTGGTTGACGGCAAGAAGTCCACCGCAGAGCGCATCGTTTACGGTGCCCTCGAAGGTGCCCGTGCCAAGTCCGGCGGCGACCCGGTTGCAGCCCTCAAGAAGGCTATGGAGAACGTCAAGCCTTCCCTCGAGGTCCGCTCCCGCCGCGTCGGTGGCGCCACCTACCAGGTTCCGGTTGAGGTCAAGCCGGGCCGCTCCACCGCCCTCGCCCTGCGCTGGCTGGTTGGCTACTCCAAGGCCCGCCGTGAGAAGACCATGACCGAGCGCCTCCAGAACGAGATCCTGGATGCCTCCAACGGTCTCGGTGCCGCTGTGAAGCGTCGCGAAGACACCCACAAGATGGCCGAGTCCAACAAGGCCTTCGCACACTACCGCTGGTAATACTTCCCGGACGCCGCCGGCTCAACCGAGCCGGCGGCGAACGTGCAGTCCATCCGAAAGGGAGACACCGTGGCACAGGACGTGCTTACCGACCTTAGCAAGGTCCGCAACATCGGCATTATGGCTCACATCGATGCCGGCAAGACCACTACTACCGAGCGCATCCTGTTCTACACAGGTGTGAACCACAAGATCGGCGAAACGCACGACGGCGCTTCGACCACTGACTGGATGGAACAGGAAAAGGAACGCGGCATCACCATCACGTCTGCCGCCGTGACCTGCTTCTGGGAAAACAACCAGATCAACATCATCGACACCCCCGGCCACGTCGACTTCACGGTCGAGGTGGAGCGCTCCCTGCGCGTCCTCGACGGCGCAGTTGCCGTGTTCGACGGCAAGGAAGGCGTGGAGCCGCAGTCTGAGACTGTCTGGCGCCAGGCTGACAAGTACAACGTCCCGCGCATCTGCTTCGTCAACAAGATGGACAAGCTCGGCGCTGACTTCTACTTCACCGTCGACACCATCATCAGCCGCCTCGGCGCCAAGCCGCTCGTTATGCAGCTGCCGATCGGCGCCGAGAACGACTTCATCGGCGTCGTCGACCTGCTCTTCATGCGCGCACTGGTTTGGCCCGGCGACTCCAAGGGTGACGTCACCATGGGTGCGAAGTACGAGATCCAGGAGATCCCGGCTGACCTCCAGGCGAAGGCCGAGGAGTACCGCGCAACACTCGTTGAGGTTGTTGCTGAGTCCTCCGAAGAACTCATGGAGAAGTACCTCGAAGGCGAAGAAATCACCGTCGAAGAGCTCAAGGCCGGCATCCGCAAGATGACGATCAACTCTGAGCTCTACCCGGTCTTCTGCGGCTCCGCATTCAAGAACCGTGGCGTCCAGCCGATGCTCGATGCAGTCGTGGACTACCTGCCGAACCCGCTCGACGTTCCGCCGATGATCGGTCTCGATCCCCGCGACGACGAGAAGGAACTGACGCGCAAGCCTTCCTCCGAAGAGCCGTTCTCGGCCCTGGCGTTCAAGATCGCTACGCACCCGTTCTTCGGTCAGCTGACCTTCATCCGCGTGTACTCCGGTCACGTGGAAGCAGGCTCCCAGGTGGTCAACTCCACCAAGGGCAAGAAAGAGCGCATCGGCAAGCTGTTCCAGATGCACGCCAACAAGGAAATGCCCGTTGACGGCGCTACCGCCGGCCACATCTACGCAGCGATCGGGCTGAAGGACACCACCACGGGAGACACCCTGTGCGACCCGGCCAACCAGATCGTCCTTGAGTCCATGAGCTTCCCGGAGCCCGTGATCTCTGTTGCGATCGAGCCGAACACCAAGGGTGACCAGGAGAAGCTCTCCACGGCCATCCAGAAGCTCTCCGCCGAGGACCCGACCTTCCAGGTCTCCCTCAACGTGGACACCGGCCAGACCATCATCGCCGGCATGGGCGAGCTCCACCTGGACATCCTGGTGGACCGCATGCGCCGCGAATTCAAGGTCGAGGCCAACGTTGGCAAGCCGCAGGTTGCTTACCGCGAAACCATCAAGAAGGCTGTAGAGCGTCACGACTACACGCACAAGAAGCAGACCGGTGGTTCCGGCCAGTTCGCGAAGATCCAGATCGCGATCGCGCCCCTGGACACGTCCGAGGGCGAGCTGTACGAGTTCGAGAACAAGGTCACCGGTGGCCGTATTCCGCGCGAATACATCCCGTCGGTGGACGCTGGCATCCAGGATGCACTGAACGACGGCGTCCTGGCCGGTTACCCGGTTGTCGGCATCAAGGCAACGCTGATTGACGGCGCGTACCACGATGTTGACTCCTCGGAAATGGCGTTCAAGATCGCCGGCCGTATGGCTTTCAAGGAAGCTGCACGCAAGGCGAACCCCATCCTGCTCGAACCGCTGATGGATGTCGAGGTCCGCACCCCTGAGGAATACATGGGTGAAGTTATCGGTGACCTCAACTCCCGCCGTGGCCAGATGCAGTCCATGGAAGATGCCCAGGGCGTCAAGGTCATCCGCGCGCACGTCCCGCTGTCCGGCATGTTCGGCTACATCGGTGACCTGCGCTCGAAGACCCAGGGCCGCGCTGTGTACTCCATGACGTTCCACAGCTACGCCGAGGTCCCGAAGGCGTTTGCCGACGAGATCATCCAGAAGAACCGCGGCGAATAGTCCCCAGGACTGACGCAGCGACAAACTCGGGTGCGTCTCCGATTCCGGAGATTCACCCGGTGCAGGTGGCCGGCTCCGGCCCGACCGGCCGGCCACCTGCACCGACAGGCTCGAGGGACTAGTATTAGTTCCTGAATCTGCAATTTCATCAATCCAAAGCCCCCCAAGTAGACTTACTGAAGTTTCGCCGCGACAAGCGCGGTCGAAGGGTAAGTCATTTGAAAACGTTCTAGGAGGAACCTGTGGCAAAGGCAAAGTTCGAGCGGACTAAGCCGCACGTTAACATCGGCACCATTGGTCACGTTGACCACGGTAAGACGACGTTGACGGCCGCGATTTCCAAGGTGCTGTACGACAAGTACCCGACACTCAACGAGCAGCGCGACTTCGCGTCTATTGACTCTGCTCCCGAAGAGCGTCAGCGCGGCATTACCATCAACATCTCCCACGTTGAGTACCAGACCGAGAAGCGCCACTACGCACACGTAGACGCTCCGGGTCACGCTGACTACATCAAGAACATGATCACCGGTGCTGCACAGATGGACGGTGCAATCCTCGTGGTAGCCGCCACTGACGGCCCGATGGCTCAGACCCGCGAGCACGTTCTGCTCGCCCGCCAGGTTGGCGTTCCCTACCTGCTGGTGGCACTGAACAAGTCGGACATGGTCGATGACGAGGAGCTCCTCGACCTCGTCGAAATGGAAGTCCGCGAGCTGCTTTCGGCTCAGGGCTTCGATGGCGATGAGGCTCCGGTTGTACGTGTTTCCGGTCTGAAGGCTCTCGAAGGCGACCCGATCTGGGTCAAGTCCGTCGAGGATCTCATGGAAGCCGTTGACAACTCCGTGCCGGACCCGGTGCGTGACCGTGACAAGCCGTTCCTGATGCCGATCGAAGATGTCTTCACGATCACCGGCCGTGGCACCGTTGTAACGGGCCGCGCCGAGCGTGGAACCCTCGCCATCAACTCCGAGGTCGAGATCGTTGGCATCCGCCCGATCCAGAAGACCACGGTTACCGGTATCGAGATGTTCCACAAGCAGCTCGACGAAGCATGGGCCGGCGAGAACTGTGGCCTCCTGCTCCGCGGTCTGAAGCGCGATGACGTAGAGCGTGGCCAGGTTGTCGTCAAGCCGGGTTCCATCACCCCGCACACCGACTTCGAGGCTAACGTCTACATCCTCTCCAAGGACGAAGGCGGGCGTCACAACCCGTTCTACTCCAACTACCGCCCGCAGTTCTACTTCCGCACCACGGACGTAACCGGCGTTATCACCCTGCCGGAAGGCACGGAAATGGTTATGCCTGGCGACAACACTGAGATGACCGTTGCGCTCATCCAGCCCATCGCCATGGAAGAGGGCCTCGGCTTCGCTATCCGCGAAGGCGGCCGCACCGTTGGTTCAGGACGCGTCACCAAGATCCTCAAGTAATACTTGAAGATCCGAGTCTAGATCCCCGATCGGATCGGCCGCCTGGCGGTCGCCGTGACGAAAAGAACAGCCCCGCTGCACCCGCGGCGGGGCTGTTCTTTGCTATATTTTCTCTAGTCATTGGATTTAATGGCGCCTGAACTGGGCCGGACGGCCTGCGTTACGAAGGATCTTCATATGTCGACGGCTGTCCAAACTCTGCTGATTCTCTTGCTGCTGGCGGGGGCTCTGCTGCTGGGGATCCGTTGGGGCAGGGGCCGGGGACGCCGCAGTGCCGCCGACGCCGTGAACGGGGCCTTCGCTGCCGGGTTCCGTGCAGGGCACCTCCGGGGCTGGCACGATGCGGAGGCCGCCGCAGCCCCCGTGAAGCCGCCCGCAGCGTCGGCCCCGTTGCCGCCGCAGCCGATCGCACCGTGGCTCCTTCCAGGGCAGGCGCTGCCGCTGCTGCCGCCAAGGGCGCCACGGCCGGCGCAGCACCAGCAGGCCGCATGGCCGGTGCGGAGTCCACAAGCTGCCCCGCGCCCCGTGCCGCCGGAGTCGGCCGGGGAACGGGCCGCCAGGAAGGAACAGCGGGACCGCCAGAACATCAACGTCACCCTCTACATTGCCAGCCTGCTGCTGGTGGCCGCCGGCGCACTCTTCGTGGGTACGTCGCTGCCGGAATTCCTCCGCCTCGCCGGAGTCTGCGCCATCACGGGACTGTTCTACGGGGCGGGCCTCGTGCTTCATGCCCGGGCCCCTCGGCTTCGGCCCGCGGCCGTGGCGTTCGCGGGAACCGGGCTGGCCCTCGTCCCGGTAGCCGGCTTGGCCCTGTACAACTTCGCCCTCCCCGACGGCCCCGCCGCCTGGCTGGTGACCTCCGTGGTGGGAACGTTGGCCTACATGGCCGCGGCCGTTCGGATGGACAGCAGGATCCTCGTCTTCCTGTCCCTCACCTTCCTCGTCTCGACCACCTGCTCCGGCATCACCGTCCTGGGCGGCGCGCTGGTCTGGTACTTCGCGGCCATGATCGGCCTCGCCGCAGTCCTGACGCTCCTTGCCCTGCTGCGGCCCCGCTGGTTGCCACCGGTCTACCTCAAGCCGCTGATGGATCTCCATCCCTTCGTGGTCCCCGCCGTCGCGCTGGCCGTGACCCTGGTGCCTCTGCTGCTCGGCAGGGGCGAGTACGCCCTCATCATGTTCCTCTGCGGCGCCTACTTTGCACTGATGGCGGCCGTGCCGCAGAGCCCGTTCCGTGTCGCGCAGTACTACGGGGCGCGGCTGGGCCTGACGGTCTCGGCCGCCGTCGGCGTCTGGGCGGTGAGCGACGGCCTGCAGTGGCCGCTGCTGGCCGCGCTCGTGCTGGCCGGCCTCCAGGCCGTGCTGCTCGCCTCCGGCTTGAACCTCCTGCCTGACCTGCTGCTGGGATCTGCCGGCCGACGGCGGGCGGACGCCCTTTGTACCTATGGGCTGCAACTTTTCCTGACCCTGCTCTGGGCAGCGGTGATCCTCTTCGACGCCGCCGGGAGCCCGGCCGCCGACGTCCCGCTGTGGCTGCCGCTGCTGCTGGCGCTGCTCACCGGAATGGTCCTCGCGGTGCGGCTGGGCGGTGCGGCGGAGTGGACCCCCGTTCCTGCCCTGATGCTTGCCGGGACCTTCGGAGACAAAGCCGGGGACTGGGCCCTGACCGGCTTCCTCGTCCTGGCCGCGCTGTTCTGGGCCTCCCGCGCCCGGCCCGCGGCGGAACCCCTGCGCCGGCACTTCGTCCTCGCCGCCCGGATCGTCGGCACGGCGGCTGTTCCGGCAATCGTCGCGGCAACGATCGGGGACAGTCCCGACGGCGCCGCTACTATTGTGTTCGCCCTCGTGCTGGCGCTGGTGGCCCAGCAGCTCGGCACGGCACTATTGCTACGGTTGGGCTTGGAGACGGTTGCCCCGAACGCCAGCCTCGCCGCCTTCTCCGCAGCAGCCGTCCCCGTCCTGGCCGTCCTGGCGCTGACGGACCGCCCGGACGGGATGGCCCTCACCGGAGCCGCGGTGGTACTGCAGCTTCTGGCGTCGCTGGGGACCGGCTGGGCACTGGATCGCCGTTCCGATCCGGCGGCTCCCTGGCGGCCCGCCGTCGCCGAGCTGCTGCCCCTGGGAATGTCGCTGGCCCTGGTCGGCATGGCGTTTGCCGCCGTGTCCGTGGGGTACGGAAACCTCGCCCTCGGGCTGACCGTGCTTTACCTGGCAGTGACCGGGCAGCGGCGCCGGGGGCTCCAGCAACGATGGAGCTACTGGTGGCTGGGACGGGCAGCCGGCACCGTCCTGGTGCTCACAGCGTTCCACCAGCTCCGCCTTGCAAACGGACCGCTCCTGCTCGGCGGCGAGGACATCACCCCCGCTACGGTCGCCCTGCTCGCGCTGGGGCTGCAGCTCGCCTTCCCGCTCCTGGCGGAAGTCCGCGGCAGGGCTCCGCGCGGCGTCTTCGCCGACGCCGCCGCGGTGCTGACGCTGCAGGTCCTCACGATGCTGGCCTTGCGGGCCGGCGGTCTCCAGGGCCTGGTGGCCACCGGGGGATGGCAAGTCACCGCCGCGGTCATCATCGTTGCCCTCGGCGCGGCGGCCTCGGGTTTTGTGCTGCGGGCGCGCGCCGGCGCGGCGGCCTTCGCGCCCGCAGCGTTGGCCGTGCTGCTGCTGGCCGGCGCGGGGACGGTGCGCGACGTCGAACTGGTCCTTGGCATCTTTACCGCCTTCAGTGCCGTGATGGTGCGTTCCGCCGTCGGCCGCACCGCCAAGGGCGTGTACTTCGCGTCCGCACGGGTCCTGACCCTCGCGCTGGCCCTCGTGCTCAGCTACGACGCCACGGCCTCCGTGACAGCGGTGTCGGTGACCTTTGCGCTGGTGCTCGCCGCGCAGCACGTGGTCCGATCGCTGATGCGGAACCACCTTCAGGAGGTCCCCTTCCAGCAGGCCGCGGTCTGGATAACGCTGGCCGGCCAGGCGGTCCTCCCGGTCAGCTACCTGACGGCTAAGGCGGACGACGGCGGCCGCTGGGCCGTCCTGCTGCAGCTGGCCCTGCTGCTGGTCTGCGCGGCGGTGGCCAGCCGGGTGTTCGCCGCCCGCGGGGCGGCCTACCTGACCGTCCCTGCAGCGGTCTTCGGCACAGTGGCGCTGGGGCCGCTGCCTGGGTTCGAAGGCGGCTCGCCGGCGGAAGCGTTCCTCGCCGGGCCGCTGCTCAGCCACGACGGCGTGGTCCTGGGACTGATGGGACTCTCCGCGGTCGCTATGGTGGCCGGACGACTGCTCCGGAGCAGGGCCCGGGCGGACATCGAGCGCTGGCTCTGGCTGGCGGCGGCGGGCGCCTTTGCCGTCTCGGCCTTGGCATGGGCGCCGCTTGCTTCCGGCTGGCTGGCGGGGGCCTCGCTCTTGGTGCTCGCGGCCGTCTGCTTCACGGCCTCGCATCTCGAACGGTGGCCCGTGATCTACCTTCCGGCTGCAGCGGCGGTGCTGGCCGGGGCAACGCTGGAAGTGTCCGAACTCCTGGACGCTGTGCCTGGTCCCTGGGGCAGCTACCTGCCGTGGCTGGCGGGGTGTGGTCTGGCCGGGGCAGGACTCTACGCCGCCCGGGTGCTGCGCCGTGATCAACTGGCCGCTGACCGCGTCCGCCGCTGGTCGCTCACGGGGTCGGCCACGCTCGGCCTGGCCGCGGCCGCTGTCGCCGGACTGCGGCTCGACGCAACGTCCTGGGCAGGGGCGGCACTCGTGGCAGCCACCGCCGCGGTGGTCAGTGCCGAGATGCCAGCGAAGGGCCGACGACTGAGTGTCGAACTTGGGCTTTTCGCGTCGACGGCGGCACTCCAGCGCGCCGTGCTCTTCACCGGTCTCGGCTGGCCCGATCCCTTCTGGACGGTGCAGTGGTATGTGGTCCTCGCCGCGATTCTCGGGGCGTTGCGGATGTGGTCCGGGGGCAGGACAGCGGGCCGCACGCTGATCTCAGTTGCCGCCGGGCTGCTCTCCCTGTCCGGGCTGGGGATCCTTTTCGGTGGCGACGCCGGGCAGCAGCTTTGGACGCTGGCCCTTCTCGCGGTGCTCCTGGTTGCTGGGCTGGCCTGCGGCGAACGGCTGTTCGTCCGGTGGGGCGCCGCAGGGGTGACACTGTGCATCATGTGGGCAATGCGCCAGTACACTTTTGCGCTGCTGGCACTCATCGCCGCGGCCCTGATCGCGGTCGCGGTCTGGCGGCTCAACCGCAACAAGCCGGCGGCCGCCGAGCCGGCCGTGGAACGCCAGCCAGTCGACCATTCTTAGCGGGCAGCGGGCTGCCGCCGCTGATATCGTTGCTCCCAACGAAGGGAGCTCACAATGGGCTGGTTCATTTTCCTGTTGGTGGCCGTTGCCGTGGTCGCGGCCGTCTTTTGGGCCAGGAAGCATTTCCGCCACGAGATTGACCGTGCCAAGCGCATCAACCGGGCCAACAAGAACCGTTAGCACACGGCGTCCGGGGTGCCCGGCGCAGCCGTTCAGCTCTTCCTGGCCCGGCTGAGCGCCTGGTACCAGTAGTAGGAGTCCTTGGGGGTGCGCTTCTGGGTGTCGAAGTCGACATGGACCAGACCGAAGCGCTGCGAATAGCCCGCCGCCCACTCGAAGTTGTCCATCAGGGTCCAGACGTAGTAGCCCAGCAGCTCAACGTCCTCGGCGATGCCGCCGGGGCCGGTGGCGTCGAGTGCATGGTTGAGGTGGGCCTCGATGTAACTGATCCGGTCCGCATCCGCGATCGGACCGTCGACATGGTCTGGTTCGGGGAAGCTGGCGCCGCTTTCGGTGATGTACAGCGGGGGGAGTTGCCCGCCGTAGCGGTCCTTCAGCTCGCGGAGCAGCGGTCCCAAGTGGTCCGGTGCCACCGGCCAGCCGAAGCCCGTGGTCGCGTATTCCGGGAACGCCGCCAGATGGAACGGCATCTTGAGCATGGCGTCGGCAGTGCCGGCCGGGCTCTCGCCGGCGCCGCGCCCGGTGGCTACCTTGACCGGGTAGTAGTAGTTCAGCCCGTAGAAGTCCAGCGGCTGGTGGATGATCCGCAGATCCGCATCGGCGATCTTCCCCATCGACCGGAACCACGGCTTGGCGATCAGTGGGACCTTCGGGTACCGGCCCAGGAGAATCGGGTCCGCGTAGACCCGGTTCAGGACCAGGTCGAAGATGTTCGCCAAGAACCGGTCCGTCACCGAGCGGGACGCGGGCCGGACCGGCGAGTGCAGATTGGTGACGCCCACAGCGCCGGACACTCCCTCTGCGCGCAGCGCCTGCACCGCAAGTCCGTGGCCGAGCAGTTGGTGGTGGACCGAAGGCAAGGCATCGAAGAGCAGGTCATGGCCCGGTGCGTGGACCCCCAGGGCATAGCCGTTGAGCGTCACCGAGACCGGTTCGTTGAGCGTCACCCACTGGGCAACGCGGTCGCCGAAGCGCCGGCCGGCCGCCGCGCTGTACTCGGCGAAGCGCTCCGCGGTTGAGCGGTTCAGCCAGCCGCCGCGGTGCTCCAGCGGCAGGGGAGTGTCCCAGTGGTACAGGGTGGCCATGGGGGAGATGCCGGCCTCGAGCAGTTGGTCGATCAGCCGGTCGTAGAAGTCGAGACCTTCGCGGTTGAACGGGCCGGTGCCGTCGGGCTGGATCCGCGGCCAGGAGATGGAAAAACGGTAGGAGTCGATGCCCAGGGTGCGCATCAGTTCGACGTCTTCGGGGGTCCGGTTGTAGTGGTCGCAGGCGACGGCGGGGGAGTGGCCATCCTGGATGCTGCCAGGTTTCTCGGCAAATGCATCCCAGCCGGAGGGCCCGCGGCCGCCAGCCGAGAGGGCGCCCTCGATCTGGAAGGCAGCCGAGGCAACTCCCAGCTTGAACTCGGGACTCAGGCGCGCGGCGAGGGCCTGAAGTGCTACGGAATCCTGCACGGTCATGTCCCCATCATCCATTCGAAGGTTGCTGAGGGCAATGAGCGGGCGGCTGCCGCCGCCGTCGTCGGTCCGCCGCCGTGTGCCCGCCGTCGGGGGACCGGCCGGCGCCACCGGCACCCCCACGGCCGCGGGCCCTGATTCGCTTCTGCCCGTAATTTCCGGCATACTAGATGAGTTGTTCAAGCGCTCCTTCGCGTCCCGATCCGGATAATGCCGGGTGTCAGGGTCCAGGTGGGAGACCAAACATAACCAACTCCCTATGGAACTGCGGACGAGTACGCGTGAAAAGCGCGACACGCCCGACCGCGGGGGTCGGTTACGCCGGCAGGTTGAGGAACCCGGATTTTTCCGGATTCAGCTTGTGCGGCGGGTGGTAGTTACGACTTCAATTGCTTCGGCAGCCACATGCAACACGCAAGTAAACAGAGCAGCCCTAACCGGAGCAGCACTAACTGAAAGAGAGTCAGGCGACATGGCGGGACAAAAAATCCGCATCCGGCTGAAGTCATACGACCACGAGGTCATTGACTCTTCAGCACGGAAGATCGTTGAGACGGTCACGCGCGCAGGCGCCACGGTAGTTGGCCCTGTGCCGCTGCCGACGGAGAAGAACATCTACTGCGTCATCCGCTCTCCGCACAAGTACAAGGACAGCCGTGAGCACTTCGAAATGCGTACTCACAAGCGTCTGATCGACATCATCGACCCCACGCCCAAGGCTGTTGATTCGCTGATGCGTCTCGACCTGCCGGCCGACGTGAACATCGAAATCAAGCTGTAGGGAGGTGCTGAGAGACTATGACCGCAACCCGTAACGTAAAGGGCCTGCTGGGCACGAAGCTCGGCATGACCCAGGTCTGGGACGAGAACAACAAGCTCATCCCCGTCACTGTGGTCCAGGCTGACTCGAACGTCATCACGCAGCTGCGCAATGCAGCCACTGATGGCTATGTCGCCGTTCAGATCGGCTACGGCCAGATCGATCCCCGCAAGGTCACCAAGCCGCTGGCTGGTCACTTTGAAAAGGCGGGCGTCACGCCTCGCCGCCACGTCGTCGAACTGCGCACTGCAGATGCTGGCTCTTACGAGCTGGGCCAGGAGCTTTCCGTTGAGCTCTTCGAAGCCGGCCAGAAGATCGACGTCGTTGGCACCACCAAGGGTAAGGGCTTCGCCGGTGTTATGAAGCGTCACGGCTTCCACGGCGTTGGTGCTTCCCACGGTGCACACAAAAACCACCGTAAGCCCGGTTCAATCGGTGGCGCATCCACCCCGAGCCGCGTCTTCAAGGGCATGAAAATGGCCGGCCGCATGGGCGCCGTGCGTCACACCACGCTGAACCTCACGGTTCACGCGGTTGACGTCGAGAAGTCGCTGCTCCTCATCAAGGGCGCCGTCCCCGGCGCCCGCGGCCAGGTCGTCCTCGTACGCACCGCCGTGAAGGGAGCCTAGTTCAATGACTAGCACTGTCAAGGTTGACCTGCCTGCAGAGATCTTCGACGTACAGACCAATGTGCCGCTGCTGCACCAGGTCGTCGTTGCCCAGCTCGCTGCTGCTCGCCAGGGTACCCACAAGACCAAGACCCGCGCCGAGGTTTCCGGTGCAGGCCGCAAGCCGTTCAAGCAGAAGGGCACCGGCCGCGCCCGTCAGGGTTCAATCCGTGCTCCTCACATGACCGGTGGTGGCGTTGTCCACGGCCCCACGCCGCGTGACTACAGCCAGCGCACCCCCAAGAAGATGATTGCTGCTGCACTGCGCGGCGCTCTCTCTGACCGCGCCCGCAACGGCCGCATCCACGTTATTGCTGAACTGGTTGCCGGCACCAAGCCGTCCTCCAGTGCTGCATTGGCAACTCTGCGGGGTGTCTCCGAGCGCAAGAACCTGCTCGTCGTCATCGAGCGCGCCAACGATGTTGCTGCACTCTCCGTGCGCAACCTCACGGATGTTCACGTTCTGTACGCAGACCAGCTGAACACCTACGACGTTCTCGTCTCCGATGACGTTGTCTTCACCAAGGCTGCCTATGAAGCATTCGTTGCTTCCCGGGCAGTGGCAAAGAACGAGGAGGATGCCAAGTGAGTGCAGCCACCATCAAAGATCCGCGCGACGTCGTGCTTGCACCCGTCGTTTCGGAAAAGAGCTACGGCCTGATCGATGAGGGCAAGTACACCTTCCTGGTGGACCCCCGCTCGAACAAGACCGAGATCAAGCTGGCCGTGGAGAAAATCTTCTCCGTCAAGGTCGACTCGATCAACACCATCAACCGTGCCGGTAAGCGCAAGCGGACCAAATTCGGATGGGGTACCCGCAAGAACACCAAGCGTGCAATTGTGAGCCTCAAAGAAGGCACGATCGACATCTTCGGCGGTCCGCTCTCGTAGCGGAGACCACTTTAACGAGGAAATAAATTATGGGAATCCGTAAATACAAGCCGACTACCCCGGGCCGACGCGGCTCGAGCGTAGCGGACTTCACTGAAATCACGCGGTCGACGCCGGAAAAGTCGTTGGTACGTCCCCTCCCGAAAAAGGGTGGGCGTAACAACACCGGCAAGATCACGACCCGTCACAAGGGTGGTGGACACAAGCGCCAGTACCGTCTGATCGACTTCCGTCGCCACGACAAAGACGGCGTCAACGCCCGCGTTGCCGAGATTGAGTACGATCCGAACCGTACGGCTCGCATCGCGCTCCTGCACTACATTGATGGAACCAAGCGTTACATCATTGCCCCGAACAAGCTGGCCCAGGGCGACACCGTAGAAGCAGGTGCCAACGCTGACATCAAGCCTGGCAACAACCTGCCGCTGCGCAACATCCCGGTCGGTACCGTTATCCACGCAGTCGAACTGCGTCCGGGTGGCGGCGCCAAGATGGGCCGCTCCGCCGGCGCATCGATCCAGCTTGTTGCCAAGGAAGGCCGTTTCGCCCAGCTGCGACTGCCCTCCGGCGAAATCCGCAACGTTGACGTGCGCTGCCGCGCAACCGTCGGCGAGGTCGGCAACGCCGAACAGTCGAACATCAACTGGGGTAAGGCCGGCCGTATGCGCTGGAAGGGCGTTCGCCCGACCGTCCGTGGTGTCGCCATGAACCCGGTTGACCACCCCCACGGTGGTGGCGAGGGTAAGACGTCCGGTGGACGTCACCCCGTCAACCCGAACGGTAAGCGCGAAGGCCGCACCCGCCGTCCCAACAAAGAGAGCGACAAGCTTATTGTTCGTCGCCGTCGTACTGGCAAGAACAAGCGATAGGAGTCTGGACACATGCCACGCAGCCTGAAAAAAGGTCCTTTCGTTGACCAGCACCTCTTTGTGAAGGTAGCAAGGGAAAACGAAAAGGGCACCAAGAACGTCATCAAGACCTGGTCCCGCCGTTCGATGATCATCCCCGACATGCTCGGGCACACGATCGCCGTGCACGACGGACGCAAGCACATCCCGGTGTTTGTCACTGAGTCGATGGTCGGGCACAAGCTCGGCGAATTCGCTCCCACGCGGACTTTCCGCGGCCATGTCAAGGACGACCGTAAGGGCAAGCGCCGCTAGGCGCTTGCACTTACGTCAAAGACGAGAGAAGGAAAGCAATGGAAGCCAAGGCAATTGCGCGTCACATCCGCGTAACGCCTATGAAGGCCCGGCGCGTCGTCAACCTTGTTCGTGGTAAGCAAGCGAATGAGGCTCTGGCAATTCTGAAGTTTGCCCCCCAGGCAGCTTCGGAGCCGGTATTCAAGGTAGTTCAGTCGGCAATCTCCAACGCCCGGGTCCTCGCGGACCGCGACGGCGTGGCGTTTGACGAAGGTGACCTCATCATCAGCGAAATGTATGTTGATGAAGGCCCGACCATGAAGCGGTTCCAGCCGCGAGCCCAGGGTCGTGCATTTCAGATCAAGAAGCGCACGAGCCACATCACCGTGGTAGTTGCTACCCCGGAGAAAGAGGAGGCTCGCTAAGTGGGACAGAAAGTTAACCCGCACGGGTTCCGACTCGGCATCACCACCGATCACGTATCGCACTGGTTTGCCGACAGCACCAAGCCCGGCCAGCGGTACAAGGACTTCGTCCGCGAAGACATCCGTATCCGCCAGCTCATGTCCACGGGCATGGAGCGCGCCGGTATCGCCAAGGTTGAAATCGAGCGCACCCGCGACCGTGTCCGTGTGGATATCCACACGGCACGTCCGGGCATCGTTATCGGCCGCCGCGGTGCAGAAGCAGACCGCATCCGCGGCGAGCTCGAAAAGCTCACCGGCAAGCAGGTTCAGCTGAACATCCTCGAGGTCAAGAACCCCGAGATGGAAGCTCAGCTTGTTGCCCAGGGCGTTGCTGAGCAGCTGACTTCCCGTGTGGCTTTCCGCCGCGCGATGAAGAAAGCCATGCAGTCCGCACAGCGTGCAGGTGCCAAGGGCATCCGTATCGCTTGCTCGGGTCGACTGGGCGGCGCAGAAATGTCCCGCTCGGAGTTCTACCGCGAAGGCCGGGTGCCCCTGCACACCCTCCGCGCGAACATCGACTACGGCTTCTACGAGGCCAAGACCACCTTCGGCCGCATCGGCGTGAAGGTCTGGATCTACAAGGGTGACGTCACCGCCAAGGAACTGGCTCAGCAGGCAGCTGCTGCTCCGTCCCGCGGCCGTGGTGCCAGCGACCGCCCGGGCCGCCCGAGTGGCGCTGACCGTGGTGACCGCCGTCGTCGTCCCGACCGCCCGGCTGAGGCAGCACCTGTTGCTGCCGAGGCTCCGGCTGTCGAAGCCGCTACCGCAGCCGCACCGGCAGTAGAAGGAGGACAGGCTTAAATGCTTATCCCACGTCGAGTCAAGCACCGTAAGCAGCACCACCCGGGTCGTTCCGGCGCTGCAACGGGCGGCACGAAGGTCTCCTTCGGTGAATGGGGTATCCAGGCTCTGAGCCCGGCATACGTCACGAACCGTCAGATCGAGTCTGCCCGTATCGCGATGACCCGCCACATCAAGCGTGGCGGAAAGGTCTGGATCAACATCTACCCGGACCGTCCGCTGACGAAGAAGCCTGCCGAAACCCGCATGGGTTCCGGCAAGGGTTCTCCGGAATGGTGGGTCTCAAACGTCAAGCCGGGCCGGGTTCTCTTCGAGATCTCCGGTGTCGATGAAGAGACTGCCCGCGAGGCACTGCGCCTGGCAATCCACAAGCTCCCGTTGAAGGCACGCATTCTGCGTCGCGAAGGTGGTGAATAGAAATGTCAGTAGGATCCAAGGAACTTGCATCCGCACAGCTGGACGGTTTCGACAACGAGCGACTCGTTGAAGAACTCCGTAAGGCCAAGGAAGAGCTGTTCAACCTGCGTTTCCAGTCCGCCACCGGCCAGCTGGAGAACCACGGTCGGCTGCGCGCGGTAAAGAAGGACATCGCCCGCATCTACACCGTTCTCCGTGAGCGCGAGCTCGGCATTCGTGCCGAGGTTGCCGCACCGGTTGTGGAAGCCAAGGAAGAAAAGAAGTCCAAGAAGTCCGCAACCAAGGCTGAAAAGGCTGAAAAGCCGGCCGAGGCTGAGACCGAGGAGGACGCCAAGTGAGTGAAAAGGACGAGAACGTGACGGAAACTGTTTCCGGCGCAGCTACGGCTGACGAGCGCGGTGACCGTAAGACGAAGCGCGGCTATGTGGTCTCGGACAAGATGGAAAAGACCATCGTTGTCCAGGTCGAGGACCGTGTGAAGCACGCCCTCTATGGCAAGGTCCTTCGCCGCAACACGAAGATCAAGGCTCACGACGAAGAGAACAGCGCCGGCATCGGCGACCTCGTTCTCCTCGCCGAGACCCGCCCGCTGTCCGCTACCAAGCGGTGGCGCCTGGTGGAGATCCTCGAGAAGGCTAAGTAATACCTGCAGCCCCGCTGTGAGTAGACGCTTGACCGAAACCCCCGTTCCCTTCTGGGAGCGGGGGTTTCTGCGTGGCCGGCCTGTGGCGCTGCTGTGATATGGGGATATGCCCGAAACGTGCTAAGGTTTTGAGTTTGTATGGCGCCCTCTGTGCGCCGTCATCAACCTCGTAAACAATCGTGCCACGGCATAGTGCCCCCTAGCGCCCCGACGTGTCGGGATTCGCGTGGGAAGCAAATGTTTTTGGCACGGGAGTTTAGGCCTGGTCTGGCAAAATCCAGGCAGGTCAAGAGACACCCCGATCAACCGTTCCGCAAGGCTCATTCCGTAGGAAGATTTTCGGTCTGAGAACCAGCGCGACGCAAGGAGTAAATAGTGATTCAGCAGGAGTCGCGACTCAAGGTCGCCGACAACACGGGTGCTAAGGAAATCCTTACCATTCGCGTTCTCGGTGGATCTGGCCGTCGCTACGCAGGCATTGGCGACGTCATCGTCGCTACCGTCAAGGACGCAATTCCGGGCGGCAACGTAAAGAAGGGCGACGTCGTCAAGGCTGTCATCGTCCGTACCAAGAAGGAACGCCGCCGTGCGGATGGTTCCTATATCAAGTTTGACGAGAACGCAGCTGTGATCCTGAAGAACGACGGTGACCCCCGCGGTACCCGTATCTTCGGACCGGTTGGTCGTGAACTTCGCGATAAGAAGTTCATGAAGATCGTTTCTCTGGCTCCGGAGGTGCTTTAGTCCATGGCTAAGATCAAAAAGGGTGACCTGGTTCAGGTCATCACTGGCGCCAAGGCTGAGCGCGGCGGCGACAAAGGCAAGCAGGGCAAGGTTCTGCGCGTATTCCCCGAGACCAACCGCGTGTTGGTCGAAGGCATGAACCGCGTAACCAAGCACACCAAGGTCGGTCAGTCGCAGCGCGGCACCAAGACCGGTGGCATCGAGGTCGTTGAGGCTTCAATCCACATCTCCAACGTGGCTCTGGTTGACCCCTCCACCAAGAAGCCCACCCGCGTCGGTTTCCGCACCGAGACCGTTGAGCGCGATGGCGTGAAGCGCGAAGTGCGTGTCCGCGTGGCCAAGAGCTCAGGGAAGGACATCTAATGACTGAGACTCTCGAGACTCCGGCAAGCAAGATCGTTCCTCGTCTGAAGACCAAGTACGCGGATTCCATCAAGAGCACGCTCGTTGAGGAATTCAAGTACGAGAACGTCAACCAGGTTCCCCGTCTGGTCAAGGTCGTTGTGAACATGGGTGTTGGAGATGCCGCCAAGGACTCCAAGCTGATCGACGGCGCTGTCCGCGATCTGACCCTGATCACCGGCCAGAAGCCGCAGGTAACCAAGGCCCGCAAGTCGATCGCACAGTTCAAGCTGCGCGAAGGCATGCCGATCGGTGCACACGCAACTCTGCGTGGGGACCGCATGTGGGAATTCCTGGACCGTCTGGTCACGCTGGCCCTGCCGCGTATCCGTGACTTCCGGGGCCTCAGCGGCAAGCAGTTCGACGGCAACGGCAACTACACCTTCGGTCTGACCGAGCAGGTTATGTTCCACGAGATCGACCAGGATTCCATTGACCGCGTACGCGGCATGGACATCACCGTCGTGACCACTGCCAAGACCGACGACGAAGGCCGCGCGCTGCTCAAGGCGCTTGGCTTCCCGTTCAAGACCGAAGATTAATCTAGCTACGTAAAAGGTCCGCACGCGCTGGTTCACGAACTATGTTCGGGAAAAGCAGCACGGCGGAAACCGTTATGAGGAAGGGCAAGAGCCCACCATGACAATGACAGATCCCGTCGCAGACATGCTTACGCGTCTGCGCAACGCAAACTCGGCATACCACGATTCCGTGTCTATGCCTTACAGCAAGCTCAAGGCACGCGTTGCCGACATCCTGAAGGCCGAAGGTTACATCGCCTCCTGGAAAGAAGAAGACGCTGAGGTTGGCAAGAAGCTGACCCTCGAGCTCAAGTTCGGTCCGAACCGCGAGCGTTCAATCGCTGGCGTTCGTCGTATTTCCAAGCCGGGACTGCGCGTTTACGCAAAGTCCACCAACCTCCCGCACGTGCTCGGTGGCCTGGGTGTCGCAATCCTGTCCACCTCTTCCGGCCTCTTGACTGACAAGCAAGCCGGCAAGAAGGGCGTGGGCGGCGAAGTCCTCGCCTACGTCTGGTAACGGGAAAGGAAGAGAATAATGTCACGTATTGGACGTCTCCCCATCACCGTTCCTGCCGGCGTTGAGGTCAAGGTTGACGGCTCTGTCGTCAGCGTCAAGGGTCCCAAAGGCGAGCTGAGCCACACTGTGCCCAGCCCGATCGAGGTTTCCCTGGAAGATGGCACCCTGACTGTCGCCCGCCCGAACGACGAGCGCGCCTCCCGTTCGCTGCACGGCCTGACCCGCACCCTGATCGCCAACATGATCCAGGGTGTCACCGCAGGCTATGAGAAGAAGCTTGAGATTGTCGGTACCGGTTACCGCGTCCAGGCCAAGGGAAGTGACCTGGAGTTCGCTCTGGGCTACAGCCACCCGGTTAACATCACGGCACCGAACGGCATCACCTTTGCAGTAGAGACCCCGACCAAGCTCTCTGTTTCAGGTATCTCCAAGCAGCAGGTCGGCGAGGTTGCTGCCAACATTCGCAAGCAGCGGAAGCCGGACCCGTACAAGGGCAAGGGCATTCGCTATGCAGGCGAAGTCATCCGCCGCAAGGTCGGAAAGGCTGGTAAGTAACCATGGCGATCGCAATTAACAAGAAGCGTACGAACAAGAGCAAGTCTGCCCAGCGCAGCCGCCGCCAGCTTCGTATCCGCAAGCGCATCTCCGGAACGCCTGTACGTCCTCGTCTGGTCGTCAACCGTTCCGCACGCCACATCTTCGTCCAGGTTGTCGATGACACCCAGGGCCTGACCGTGGCGAGCGCCTCCACACTGGAGGCCGACCTTCGTGCATTCGATGGTGACAAGACTGCCAAGGCCAAGCGCGTCGGCGAACTCGTCGCCGCGCGTGCCAAGGCTGCCGGTATCGAAGCAGTTGTCTTCGACCGCGGTGGTAACAAGTACCACGGCCGGATCGCCGCCGTCGCTGACGGCGCACGTGAAGGTGGGCTGTCACTGTGACCGAAAATAACGAAAAGGACATTCAGGTGACTGAAGCTGTAGCTGCTCCGGCAACTGAGACCGCTGCGCCCGCTGCCGCCGATGACCGCCGTGGTGGCGCTCGTCGTGGCGAGCGTGGCGACCGCGGCCAGGGCCAGGGCCGT
The DNA here is from genome assembly GCF_055412745.1 of Pseudarthrobacter woesei. Lineage (NCBI taxonomy): Bacteria > Bacillati > Actinomycetota > Actinomycetes > Micrococcales > Micrococcaceae > Pseudarthrobacter > Pseudarthrobacter woesei. The sequence goes on along the minus strand of NZ_JBVAYU010000002.1, from coordinate 154,559 downwards.
GGCGACCGTGGTGGCCGTGGTGGCCGCGATGGTGGCCGCGAAGCCGAAAAGAGCCAGTTCGTAGAGCGCGTCGTAACCATCAACCGTGTTTCCAAGGTCGTCAAGGGTGGTCGTCGCTTCAGCTTCACCGCCCTCGTCGTCGTCGGTGACGGCAACGGTATGGTCGGCGTCGGCTACGGCAAGGCTAAGGAAGTTCCTGCCGCAATTGCGAAGGGCGTCGAAGAAGCCAAGAAGTCCTTCTTCCGCGTTCCCCGCATCGGCAGCACCATCCCGCACCGTGTTCAGGGTGAAGCCGCCGCAGGCGTCGTCATGCTGCGTCCGGCTTCTGCCGGTACCGGTGTTATTGCCGGCGGTCCGGTCCGTGCAGTACTGGAGTGCGTGGGCATCCACGACATTCTCTCCAAGTCGCTCGGATCTTCCAACGCCATCAACATCGTTCACGCGACCGTTGACGCGCTGAAGCGCCTCGAAGAGCCGGCAGCAGTGGCAGCACGCCGCGGCCTCCCGCTCGACGAGATTGCTCCGCCGGCAATGGTGCGTGCACTGTTGAACCAGAAGGCAGGTGTCTGAGTCATGGCTAAGAACGTGCTTGTCTCCGACGCCAAGTTGGAGATCACTCAGATCAAGTCCGCCATTGGCGGCAAGCAGAACCAGCGCGACACCCTGCGGTCCCTCGGCCTGAAGCGGATCGGACACACCGTTGTCCGCACCGCCGACGCCGTGACCGTCGGAATGCTCAACACGGTTCCGCACCTGGTAAAGGTAGAGGAGGCGAAGTAATGGCAGAGAAGAAAACCGCCGAGAAGGCACAGGGCGCCACTGCTGAGAAGCAGAACGCACTGAAGGTTCACCACCTGCGTCCCGCCCCGGGTGCCAAGACCGCCAAGACCCGTGTTGGTCGTGGTGAAGGCTCCAAGGGTAAGACCGCCGGTCGCGGTACCAAGGGTACGAAGGCCCGCTACCAGATCAAGGCTGGCTTTGCCGGCGGCCAGCTGCCGCTGCACATGCGCCTGCCGAAGCTGCGCGGCTTCAAGAACCCGTTCCGGGTTGAGTACCAGGTTGTAAACCTGGACAAGCTCAACGAGCTGTTCCCGGAAGGTGGCGCAGTCACCGTGGAGAACCTGGTCGAAAAGGGTGCCGTTCGCAAGAACCAGCCCGTCAAGGTGCTTGGCACCGGCGACATCACCGTCAAGGTTGACGTCACCGTCCACGCATTCTCGGCCAGCGCCGCAGAAAAGATTGCCGCAGCAGGCGGAAGCACCACCGCCCTCTAACGAGGCGGAGGGGCAGTTGCCCGTTGTTGAAACTCCCGGTACCAGGGGCCTAGGCCTCCGGTGCCGGGAGTTTTTTTATTTCCGGTCCGTCGATTGTCCGCAAAACGCATCTACCCGTTAGACTCGGTTGTTGGGTTTATTTGACCTGTCTCACACGACTTTACTTATTCATCAGGAGGACGCTTGCTTAGCGCATTTGGCCGGGCCTTTCGCACGCCTGATCTGCGACGCAAGTTGTTGTTCACGCTGGGAATCATCACAATCTTCCGCTTGGGTGCCTTCATTCCCTCGCCTGGTGTGAACTACCAGAATGTCCAGCAATGCTTGCAGAGCGGTTCGACCTCGGGCGGTATCTACCAGCTCGTCAACCTGTTCAGCGGCGGTGCATTGCTGCAGGTCTCGATTTTTGCGCTCGGGATCATGCCGTACATCACGGCCAGCATCATCGTGCAGCTGCTCCGGGTGGTCATTCCCCGGTTCCAGACGCTCTACGAGGAAGGCGCCTCCGGCCAGTCAAAGCTGACGCAGTACACGCGCTATCTGACGATTGCCCTTGGCCTGCTTAATGCCACCACCCTGGTGTCCCTGGCCCGTTCCGGCCAGCTGCTGCCGAACTGCCAGCTTCCGATCATCCCGGACACAAGCATCGTCACCACGATCCTGATCATCATCACGCTGACGGCCGGCACCGGCCTCATCATGTGGATGGGTGAACTTGTGACCGAAAAGGGTGTCGGCAACGGAATGTCGCTGCTCATCTTCACCTCCATCGCCGCCAGCTTCCCCGGCTCGCTCGGCGCGATCTGGAGCTCGCAGGGCCCGGGCACCTTCTTTATGGTGCTCGCCATCGGCCTCCTGACGGTGGCCCTGGTGGTCTTCGTGGAGCAGTCCCAGCGCCGCATCCCGGTGCAGTACGCCAAACGCATGATCGGCCGCCGCACCGTGGGCGGTACCAGCACGTATATCCCGATCAAGGTGAACATGGCCGGCGTCGTGCCCGTCATCTTCGCCTCCTCCATGTTGTACCTCCCGGGCCTGATCTCGCAGTTCAACCAGCCCAAGCCCGGCGAACCGATCGCGCCCTGGGTTGAGTGGATCAACAACAACCTCACCAAGGGCGACCACCCGATCTACATGGCCCTCTACTTCGCCATGATTGTGTTCTTCACTTACTTCTATGTTGCGATCACTTTCAACCCTGAAGAAGTTTCTGACAACATGAAGAAGTACGGCGGCTTCATTCCGGGTATCCGTGCCGGCAAGCCGACGGCGGACTACCTGCAGTATGTCCTTTCAAGGATCACCCTGCCCGGTGCCATTTACCTGGGCTTTGTGGCACTGATTCCGCTCGTTGCCTTGGTCCTGATCAACGCCAACCAGAACTTCCCGTTCGGCGGCACCTCGATCCTGATCATGGTCGGCGTAGGTTTGGAGACCGTCAAGCAGATTGACGCGCAGCTACAGCAGCGTCACTACGAAGGGCTTTTGCGATGACGAGAATGTTGATTATCGGACCTCCCGGGTCCGGCAAGGGAACACAGGCGGAACGTATTTCGGAGCGCCTCGGCGTCGTTGCGATCTCCACCGGCGACATCTTCCGGGCCAACGTCAAGGGTGAGACGCCGCTGGGCGTCGAAGCCAAGAAGTACATGGACGCCGGCGACTTTGTCCCGGACACCGTGACCAACAAGATGGTCCGGGACCGCCTCAAGGAGGCCGACGTCGAGAACGGCTTCCTCCTGGACGGGTACCCGCGCACCACCGCGCAGGTTGACTACCTCGACGACATCCTGGCCGACGGGGGCCAGTTGCTCGACGTCGTCCTGCAGCTCACGGCCGATGACGAGGAGCTCGTCACCCGCCTGCTGGGCCGCGCGAAGGAAACCGGCCGCACGGATGACAACGAAGCCGTCATCCGCCACCGCCTCGACCTGTACCACGGCCAGACGGAAGCGGTGGTCGCCAAGTACGCCGACCGCGGCATCCTGACCCGTGTTGACGGCATCGGCGGCATCGACGAGGTCACCGACCGTGTTATGCAGGCCATCAAAGAGGCACAGTCGGCCTGATCGGCCCACGAACTTTGAGGCCCCTCCCGGAGCACCGGGAGGGGCCTCAGCCATTTGGCCGCGCTGCCCGGGAGGAAAGCGTGGCTCCACCGAAAGGAAGCTGCAGATGGCCTTCGGCCAGCCCCGCATCGAATACAAGACCAACGCCCAAATGCGCACCATGCACGAGGCCGGGCTTGTCCTCAGCCGCGCCCTCGACGCCGCCGTCGCGGCAGCGGCGCCGGGGCGGACCACCCTGGATCTCGACGCCGTGTTCGCGGCCGTCCTCCAGGACGCTGGCGCCACCTCCAATTTCCTGGGCTACCACGGCTTCCCGGCCACCATCTGCACCTCGATCAATGAGGAAGTGGTCCACGGTATCCCCGGCGACCGCGTCCTGCAGGACGGGGACATCCTCTCGATCGACGGCGGGGCGATCCTGGCCGGCTGGCACTCCGACTCGGCCCGGACGGTCATGGTGGGCACCGCTGATCCCGAGGACCTGAGGCTCTCCGAGGTTACCGAAGCGGCGATGTGGCACGGCATCGCCGCCCTGGCCACGGGCAAGTTCGTTGGCGACATCGGTAACGCCGTGGACGACTACGTGTCATCCGTCCCGGGCAAGCCGCTGGGCATCCTGGAGGACTATGTGGGCCACGGGATCGGTTCCGAGATGCATATGGCCCCGGACGTCCCGAATTTCCGCACAAACCACCGCGGTCCCAAGATCCGGCCGGGGCTGTGCCTGGCCATCGAGCCCATGCTGGTCCGCGGAAGCATCGACACCGCCGTGCTTGCGGACGACTGGACGGTGGTGACGACTGACGGCAAACGGTCCTGCCAGTGGGAGCACTCCGTGGCGGTCCACGAGAAGGGCATCTGGGTGCTTTCGGCGCCCGACGGCGGAGCCGCGAAGCTCGCGCCGCTCGGCGTCGTGCCCGTGCCCATTCCCTGACGCCAGGCACCCGGCGCGGCGCAAAACCGCCTGCGACGCAGAAAATCCCTGGCGATGCTGGAATACCAGCATGGCCAGGGATTTTCTGCGTCGGCAGAGGGTTTGAGCCTCGTCAGCTCTTGAGCTTCGGCTTGACGTCCTTGGTGTAAATGCCTTCCAGCGTCGTCTTGAGCTCGGTCATTGTCGCCTTGACGTCACCCTGCTGGGTGAGGATCTTCGCGGCCGCCTTCGCCATCTCCTGATCGGCGCCCGGCAGGAACACCCGGGCGTTGTCCTGGACCCGGGTGACGGCAAGCTGGTCCATGGCCGTCTTGATCTGCGGGGTCTTGGCCAGCACGGTTGCCATGTCTGCCGAGGTGCGGGTGGGCATGTAGCCCGTGGCGGCGGAAAACGCCGCAGTGTTTTCCGGTTCCGTCATAAACTTCAGGAACGTGGCAGCCGCGAGCTGGACTTCCTTGCTGACGCCGCTGGGGATGCCGAGTCCGGCGCCGCCCGTGGGGCAGACACCGCTCTCAACCTTGGGACCGCCGGGCAGGAAGCCGACGCCGACGTTGAACTTTGCGGACTTCAGGACGCCCAGCAGCGAACCGGTGGATGAGATGGTCGAGGACGTGATGCCTGCCGCGAAGTCATCGGCGGCTTCCTTGGAGGAGACGCCGGCCCACTTGTCCTTGAAGATCGAGTCCTGCGCCCACTGCAGCGCGGCGACCGACTCGGCGGAGTCGCAGTTGAAGGTCCACCCGTTGGACCAGCTGCCGCCCCAGCCCCACAGATTGTTCTGCAGTGTCCAGCCCGCGTAACCGGCCAGCGCAGGGTAGATGTAGGCGAACTGTGCGCCCGAGCTTGCCTTGAGTTTGGGCGCCCACTCTCCGAACTCCTGCCAGGTCTTGGGCGCGCGGTCCGGCAGCCCGGCGGCCTGGAAGTGGTCTTTGTTGTAGTAGAAGAGCGGGGTGGAGCGGCCGTACGGGAGCGCCCACTGCTTGTCGGCGTACTTGTAATCGGCGATGAGGGACTTCTGGAAGTCGTCGGTCTTGATGTCGAGCTGCTTGATCAGGCCGTCGAGCGGGATGATGTTGCCGTTGGTGTGGTAGCGGAACCACCAGACGTCGGAAAGGACCACGAGGCCAGGAAGGCCGGACTTCGCGGCCTGCGAGGTCTGGAACTTCTGGGCGATTTCCTCGTAGTTGGCCCCGGCCGTCACCAGGTTCACCTTGATGTCCGGGAACTTCGCGTGGAACTTCTCGATGATGGCCTTTTCCACATCCTGGGACTTGCCCGGGTGGTTGGTCCAGAAATCGATGGACGCGGCCGGCTTAACGCCGCTGAAGTCGATGTCGGCGGCACCTGTTGCCGCCGGCGTAGCTCCGGTGGAGGGACCTCCGCAGGCGGCAAGTGCGGCGGCACCCGCACCGGCGCCTGCAAGTCCCAGGAAATGCCTGCGGTCAAGATTCAATGACATGGTGGATCCTCTCGAAGATGCTGACTCGTCAGTTGTGGAGACTTGGTGGCGATGGGGGAACGTAGAGGACAGCGTCACCCGGTGACGCTGCCCTGGGTGAGTCCGGCCACGATGTAGCGCTGCAGGAGCGCGAAGACCAGCAGAATGGGCACGATCACCAGCACGGCGCCGGCCATCAGGATGCCCCAGCCGGAGCCGTTGCCTTCCGAGTTCTGCAGCAGCGTCAGACCAACGGGAAGGGTCATGGTGTCCGGCCGGTCCGTGATGATGAGCGGCCAGATGTAGTCGTTCCACTCGCTGACCACGGTGACCAGCGCAACCGTCGCGATCGAGGGTCCGGAGACCGGTGCCACGATCTGCCAGAGCCGGCGCCAGTGCCCGGCGCCGTCGATCTCTGCTGATTCGAGGATGGCGGAAGGCAGCGTCATAAAGTGCTGGCGCAGCAGGAACGTACCGAAGGCGGTGCCCAGCCCAGGCAGGATGATGCCCCACAGGGTGTTCTTGCCACCCAGGCCTGCGATCAGGATGTAGTTGGGCAGGATGGACACCTGCGGCGGCACCATCAGGGCCACGAGGATCAGCACGAAGATCACGTTCTTGTACGGGAAGCGGACAAACACCAGCGCATAGGCCGTCAGGATGGCCAGGAGGACCTTGATCGTCGCGCCGACGGTGGTCACGATCAGGCTGTTCACGAAGAACCGGGCGAACGGCACGGTGGTCATGGCGGTGCGGTAGTTCTCGATGTTCAGGCTCTCCGGCAGGAGCTTGAGATCCATGGTGATGATCTCGCCCGGCTGCTTGAAGGAGCTCAGGACCATCCACAGCAGCGGCAGGAACACCACGAGCGTGGCCAGGATCAGGGGAATGTAGCCGCCGGCAATCGTCTGGACCAGATTGGCGCGGGAAAACGGCTGGTGACGCTGCACCGGGATCCCGGGGCCGCCGTCGGGGGCGAAGACCTGACCGGTGCGGGTCGCGGGGGCGGAGCTGGCGGGAGGGGGCGTGCTCACGAGTAGTGCACCTTCCGTTCGACGAACCGCAACTGCAGCACGGTGATAATGAGCAGGATGGCGAAGAGAATCACGGAGATCGACGCCGAATAGCCGGCCCGGTTGAACGCGCCGAAGGCCTGAAGATACGCCTCGTAGATCAGCGTGCTGGTGCCGTTGCCGAGCGGAGTCATGATGCGGATCAGGTCGAACGCCTGCAGCGAGCTCAGCATCGTGGTAATGAGCAGGAAGAAGGTGGTGGGGGAGAGCAGCGGCAGCGACATGCTCAGGAAACGGCGGAAGCCGTTGGCCCCATCCAGCGAGGCGGCCTCCATCACGTCCTGGGGCAGCGACTGCAGGCCGGCGAGGTACACCACCGCGCAGTAGCCCAGGTTCTTCCAGACGTAGACGATGATGACCATCACCAAAGACAGCTGCGGGTCGTTGATCCACTGCGGGCTCTGCTGGCCGACGCCGCGCAGCAGCCAGGCGAGCACCCCGTAGCCGGGATCGAAGATGAACAGCCAGACCAGGCCGACGCCGACGCCGCTGAGCACGTAGGGGGCGAAGACAGCTGAGCGCGCGAAGGTGGTGCCGCGGACCCTGGAGTTCAGGGCCAGAGCCACCAGCAGGCCCAGCAGCATTGAACCGCCAACCGTCACGAGGGTGAAGACGGCGGTGGTGCCCAGGACCTTGGCTGCGTCCGCGCTGGTGAAGAAGGTGATGTAGTTCTCGAATCCGACGACGGTGGCCGAGGCGGAGCCGAGGGTCCAGTCCAGGGTGGAGTAGTAGATGTTGTTGACCAGCGGCAGGTATGTGAACACCGCGATCAATATGAGGTTGGGCAGGGCCAGGGCGAGGAACACGAGGAAGTCCCGCCGGGTCCTGGCCGACCAGCGGGCGCGCGGCGGCTTGGCCGGAGCGGCCGGGCCGGCCTCGGCGACGGCGGGCGGCCGGTCGGTCAATTGTCGAGTCATTCAGGTCTCTAACGGGTCCGTGCCTGCCGGGGGGCAGGCGGGTGGGCGGGGATACCTTGCTCTCACTTCACCACAGGGATGGCGGGTGAAAACGCGCACAGGACCGGAAGGGGGCTTTGTTGTTCAAGGCTTCCCTGCCCGTTAAGGCTGTGTTGCCTGCGGCACTACATAACGTTTGTTGAAAGCCCGGGGTTTGGAGCGGGGACGCGAAAGACGCCGGGCGGTCCCCATCCGCTGCCGGGTTCGGTCCAGGGGAGCACAATGGAGCCATGACTGCGATAACTGCCCTGACCGCGATTACGGACGTCCCCGGGGTGCGGGTTGGCCACTCGACGAAAACCGCTGACGGCTGGCTTAGCGGGGTGACAGTGGTGCTTCCCCCCGCCGGGACTGTGGGGTCCGTCGATGTGCGCGGCGGCGGCCCCGGAACGCACGAGACCGATGCCCTGGACCCCACCACGCTGACGTCCACCGTCGACGCCGTCGTCCTCACCGGGGGAAGCGCCTACGGCCTGGTGGCCGCCCACGGTGCCCAGCGCTGGTGCGAGGAGGACGGCCGCGGCTTCGCGGTTCAGGGGGGTGTGGTCCCGATCGTCCCGGCCGCGGCGATCTTCGACCTCGGCCGGGGCGGGAACTTCACGGCCCGCCCGGACGCGGCCATGGGCTACGAGGCCGCCGCGGCCGCCGCCGCCATGCAGGACGGGCACGACGTCGAACGCGGCAACGTAGGAGCCGGCACCGGAGCAGCAATCGGCCGCGGCAAATACAAGGGCGGAGTAGGCGCCGCCTCCATCACCCTGGACAACGGCGTCGTAGTAGGAGCCCTGGCGGTTGTCAACGCGCTGGGACTGCCGTTCGACGCATCGCCGCAGAGGGTTTCGGCCGCTGCGGCGGAAGCCGGCGGCAGCACGGTTGGCGCGACAGCGCCGCCCTTGGATCCGCCGCCGCCCCCGCTCAACACAACCCTCGTCGTCGTCGCAACCAACGCCGTCCTGGACAAGGCCGAATGCAAACGCACGGCGTCGGCGGCCCATGCCGGATTGGCCCGGGCGCTGAACCCGAGCCACACCCTGGCGGACGGGGACACGGTGTTCTGCCTGGCCACGGGAGCGGTCGCTCTGGACCGCAGCAGCGAGGCCGCCAGGCAGGTGAGTCTCATCACCCTGCAGAGTGCGGCAGCCGACGTCGTCCGCCTGGCCATCCTCGATGGGATCGCCTGCGCGGAGGCTGTGAGCACTCTGGCAGGCGAAATTGGTGCATATGGCGGCCGAGTGCGCTAGCATGGCTGGATTTAACATTCGGCCCGAAATGGCGTAGTGTTGCCTGTTGGTTGTCTGCCCTGTTGTGCCCTTTTGTGGCCGGGAGGCATCAGCCAATCAATCAAAAACGTCCGCGGTCATTTTCGGTGCAAGCCGGAAGGCTGTGGCAAACAACAGTTAGCGGAGGGTATGGCCAAGAAGGACGGGGTCATTGAGATCGAGGGCGTTGTGACTGAGGCGCTGCCTAACGCGATGTTTCGCGTTGAGCTCACCAACAAGCACGTCGTTCTGGCACACATCTCTGGAAAGATGCGCCAGCACTACATCAGGATTCTCCCTGAGGACCGGGTAGTGGTGGAGCTGAGCCCGTACGACCTGACACGTGGTCGTATCGTCTACCGCTACAAGTAAACACTGGGTGGCCAGAGCAATAGCCGAAGGCCGGTCCAGTCGACCAACTGCAACACGCAAAGGAACGCCATGAAGGTCAAGCCGAGCGTCAAGCAGATCTGCGAAAAGTGCAAAGTGATCCGCCGTAATGGCCGGGTCATGGTGATCTGCGAGAACCCGCGCCACAAGCAGCGCCAGGGCTAATTTTCCCTTTCGGGAAAACCCTGGGTTGCTAACCCACGCAAGTAAATAAAGGCAGCACAAGCTGATTTGGGACGTATGGGCCCGTACAGCTAACCCCCGGTCGGAGGCTGGGGCCGCACGAACTGTGCGGGTGTACTGCCTACGACCTCCGGTTTATACAAGGAGCACTGCCTCTATGGCTCGTCTCGCTGGCGTAGACATTCCCCGCGAAAAGCGGTTGGAAATTGCGCTTACTTACATCTACGGCGTGGGCAAGACCCGTGCACACGAAACCCTGGCTGCCACCGGCATCAGCGCCGACGTTCGGGTCAAAGACCTGTCCGACGCCGAGCTGGTCCAGTTGCGTGATTACATCGAAGGCAACTACAAGGTTGAGGGTGACCTTCGCCGCGAGGTAGCCGCTGACATCCGCCGCAAGGTTGAGATCGGCAGCTACGAAGGCCTGCGTCACCGCAAGGGCCTGCCCGTACGCGGACAGCGTACGAAGACCAACGCACGTACCCGCAAGGGCCCGAAGCGTACCGTCGCCGGCAAGAAGAAGACCCGTTAATCCCTGAGGGATTAACTCGGCTTTCCCCCGATAACTTTCTGTAGGAGAAAAAATGCCCCCGAAGACTCGTGGCGCGGTTCGCAAGCCGCGTAAGAAGGACAAAAAGAATATCGCGCTGGGCCAGGCGCACATCAAGAGCACCTTTAACAACACCATCGTTTCCATCACGGATCCGAACGGTGCTGTCATCTCATGGGCTTCGTCCGGTGAGGTTGGCTTCAAGGGCTCGCGTAAGTCCACCCCGTTCGCTGCCCAGATGGCTGCCGAAGCCGCCGCAAAGCGTGCACAGGAGCACGGCATGCGCAAGGTTGACGTATTCGTCAAGGGACCGGGTTCCGGACGCGAAACGGCAATCCGTTCACTGCAGGCCGCTGGCCTCGAGGTTGGATCCATCCAGGATGTTACCCCCAGCGCCCACAACGGCTGCCGTCCGCCGAAGCGCCGTCGCGTCTAAGGCTTTCCAGCGCACAGGAGCTTGCCCGGACCCTCAACGGTCCGGGCAGGCCCAGCCGCGTTAAGTCTTCAGACCGATCTTTCCACCACCTGTGTTGCGTCATATAGCGGATGCTCGCCGAAAGGAAACCTAAGTGCTCATTGCACAGCGCCCCACCCTCTCCGAAGAGGTCGTCTCCGAAAACCGCTCCCGTTTCATCATTGAACCGCTGGAGCCGGGCTTTGGTTACACACTCGGAAACTCCCTCCGCCGTACCCTGCTTTCCTCCATCCCCGGAGCTGCTGTAACCAGCATCCGGATCGATGGCGTGCTGCACGAGTTCACCACGGTTCCGGGTGTCAAGGAAGATGTCACTGAGATCATCCTGAACATCAAGAGCCTGTCGGTTTCCTCCGAGCACGATGAGCCGGTTGTTGCTTACCTGCGCAAGCAGGGCCCGGGAGTCGTCACCGCCGCGGACATTGCTCCGCCGGCCGGCGTCGAATTCCACAACCCGGATCTGCACATTGCCACGCTGAACTCGAAGGGCAAGTTCGAACTCGAACTGACCATCGAGCGCGGCCGCGGCTACGTTTCGGCAGCTCAGAACAAGTCCGGCGATTCCGAGATCGGCCGCATCCCGGTCGACTCGATCTACTCGCCGGTCCTGAAGGTTACTTTCCGCGTGGAAGCTACCCGTGTTGAGCAGCGCACTGACTTCGACAAGCTCATTGTCGACGTCGAGACCAAGCAGGCAATCGCCCCGCGTGATGCCGTTGCTTCCGCAGGCACCACCCTGGTGGAACTGTTCGGTCTGGCCCGCGAGCTGAACACCGCAGCCGAAGGTATCGAGATTGGCCCGTCGCCGACGGATGCTGCCCTGGCAGCTGACATGGCCCTGCCGATCGAGGATCTGGACCTCACCGTCCGTTCCTACAACTGCCTCAAGCGTGAGGGCATCCACACCGTGGGTGAACTCGTGGCCCGCTCCGAGGCCGACCTCATGGACATCCGTAACTTCGGTGCGAAGTCCATCGATGAGGTCAAGGCAAAGCTGGTTGAACTGGGCCTGTCCCTCAAGGACTCGCCTCCCGGTTTTGACCTCGCAGCACGCGCCGCAGCAATTGAAGAGGACGACGCCGCGTTCAGCGACGACGAACTCTAACAAACAGATCTTGGCTGGCGGGCTGAACACACCACGGTGTGTGAACAGTCCACCGGCTTCCAAATGAGGAGAAACTATTATGCCTACCCCCGCTAAGGGTCCGCGCCTCGGAGGCGGAGCATCGCACGAGCGTCTGATGCTCGCGAACCTTTCCGCCGCTCTTTTCGAGCACAAGCGGATCACCACCACGGTGACCAAGGCCAAGCGACTGAAGCCGTACGCCGAACGCCTGGTGACCTTCGCCAAGCGCGGCGACCTGGCTTCCCGCCGTCGTGTACTCGGTCTGATCAGCAACAAGGGCATCGTCCACGAGCTGTTCACCGACATTGCACAGGCAGTGGAGAACCGCAACGGCGGCTACACCCGTATCACCAAGATCGGCAACCGCAAGGGCGACAACGCTCCCATGGCTGTCATCGAACTGGTTCTCGAGCCGGTATCCGCTAAGCAGGCAGTGGTAGCCGAGGCTACCGCCGCCGCCCAGCGCGACGCCGACAAGAAGGACGCCGTCAAGGCCGCTCCGGTTGTTGAGACCGAAGCTGCTGAGACCGAAGAGGCCCCTGAGGCTGAGGTCGTTGAAGCTGAAGCTACCGAAGAGGCTCCGGCCGCTGAGGAAGCAGCCGAGAAGTCCGAAAAGGACGCGAAGTAATTCGCTGATTTCTTCGCATAGACTTAAGTCTATGAACCACCAGAAACCCGCTGCCCCCGTTAGAGGGGGCGGCGGGTTTTTGCGTATCCGGCTTGATCTCGCGTACGACGGCGGGCCGTTCAGCGGCTGGGCCGTCCAGCCCGGACGGCGCACCGTTCAGGGCACGCTTGAAGCGGCCCTCGCGATGCTGATCCGCCGCCCGATCCGGGTCACCGTCGCCGGCCGCACCGACGCCGGGGTACACGCCCGTGGCCAGGTGGTCCATCTGGACCTCAGCGAGACCGAATGGGTGGGCCTGAACCGCGGTGTCGAGCTGGATCCGGCGGTTGCCCTGCTTCGGCGCCTCCGGGGCGCCCTCAGCCGGGGGCTGGGAGATCTCACCGGAGCGGTCGAGGTCCACAAAGTCTCTATCGCACCCGCTGGCTTCGACGCCCGCTTCTCCGCGCTCTGGCGCCGCTACAGCTACCGGATTGCCGACGGCCCGGAGCTCTGGGACCCGCTGGGCCGGACCTCGACGCTCTGGCACGGGGAACCGCTGGACGTTGGACTGCTCAACGAAGGCGCCTCGCTGCTGCTCGGCCTGCAGGACTTCCGGTCGTACTGCAAGCCCCGCGCGGGCGCCACCACCATCCGGGAACTGCAGCGCTTCGAGTTTGCCCGCGGATCCGACGGGGTGATCGTGGCCACCATCCAGGCCGACGCGTTCTGCCACAACATGGTGCGCTCCCTGGTGGGCTCGGCGCTGTTCGTCGGAGAGGGTGTGGAATCCCCGGGCTGGATGCTTGACCGGCTGCTCGCCCGCCAGCGGGACGCCAAGTCCGTGTTGGCGGCCCCGCATCCGCTCGTGTTTGAGGAAGTGGACTACCCCTCCACCAGCGGCCTGCTCGCCAGGGCGGAACTGACCCGGGCCAGGCGCCGGTAGCGGCCGGCCACGCGACGTGCCGCACCCTGGTGCGGCGCCGCCGCCGGCTAACGCGGGGGCGTGGTGCCGTCGGCGGGGAGCGCGACGGTGAACGTGCTGCCGTGCCCCGGCCGGCTGTTGCAGCTGATGGTTCCGCCATGTCCTTCGACGATGGCCTTGGTGATGGACAGCCCCAGCCCCGCGCCCGGGATGGAATTGGCGCGGACAGCCGGGCTTCGGAAAAACCGGGTAAAGACCTGCGAGGCATCGGCCGCGGTCATTCCCATGCCTGTGTCCTCTACATGAAGCCGCACCCAACCGTCCCCGGTACTGGCATAGATCCGGACGATCCCGCCATCCGGGGAATACTTGATCGCGTTGGAGACGAGGTTGTCCAGTACCTGGCCGATCCGCAGGGGATCGGCCTCTGCCCACAGCGGGGCGGAAACATCGGCGGACAGCAGGACCTGCATTGAGCGGGCGTGCGCCTGGGCCGAACTCAGGGCTGCGTCCACCAACGCCGCCAGATCGGTGCGGCGGGGGCTCACCGATACCGCCGGGCGGCCGGGCATCAGCAGGTCAGAGACGAGGGCCAGCAGCCGTTCCGCGTTCCGCTGGGCGATCTCGATGCGCCGTACCGCGGGCCCCGGAAGGTCGTCGACATCGCCGAGGACGAGGTCCAGGTTCCCGATAATCGATGTCAGCGGGGTGCGTAACTCGTGCGAGAAGTTGGACACGACCTCATCCTTGGCGGCCAGTGACTCGATGAGCCCTGTCACCTCGTTGAATTGCACCACTGATCCACCGGATCCGCCGCCGCCGTCCGTGAAGGGGCGGCCGCCGGCGGAAACCACTCTTCCGCCGGGCGTGTCCCCGAAGCACACGAGGTAGTCCGCAAAAGTCTCGCCGGCGGCCGCCCGCTGGATGGGACGACGGCCGAGGGGCAGGGGTGCCGCCTGGCCGTGGCTAGTCAGGATCAGCTCCGCTTCCTGCACCGGAGACGAAGAGGCGCAGGGCGCCGCAGAGGCCTCCAGCTGCGACTGCCAGCTGTTGGTGAGCAGGCGCCTGCCATCGGTATCGAGGGCGACGATTCCGACGTCGACGGTGTCAAGAATCTGGCTCAGCAGGCGCTCGCGTCCGGTGCCGTCCGCGAGTAAGGCCTGGAGTTCAGCTTCCCTGGCCTCACTTCCGCGCCGCTCGTGCCATAACCGCGACCTGACAAGCCATAAGGCGAGGGACACGCCCAGCATCATGAGGGGCACCAGCACGGCCGTGGCGATCCGGTCCGGCGTGAGGCTGGACCCCGGCTCGAACAACCACGGCAGGCCGGCCAGCAGGGGGCCGAAGAAACTCAGCGACAGGCTGGCGGGGGCCGGGAGGCTCGAGCCCGAGATCCACACCACGGGAAGGACGGCGAGTACGCCCAGATCCGGTAGGCCTTCGACGCCGCCGCCGCGGGTGAGGCCGATTGCGACGAGGCCCAGCACCGGAATGACGAGCGCAGCGTACGGCCCGAGACGCTGCCACGGCACGAGGATGCAGGCCAGGAGCAACCCCGTATGCAGGGCCAAGGCGGCACGGCTCAGGGCATTGTCGAACAGGCCAGGCCAGAAGGCAGGCGCCACGACAGCGACGGCGGCCATGACGAGCGTCAACGGCAGCTGGCACAGCAACACCTGGAAACGTGGCGGCAATGCCCTGAAGTAGCCGTCCGGATCCCGGACCAGTCGCGGTTCACTCAATGGGCACGCGCCCCTTTCTCGCTGCTCCATTTTTACACCTTTTGTCACAAAGTTGACACAATGAATCGGCATTGTGGCGTGTGTTGCTGCGGCGGAAGCGATTTTTTGCCTCGGCGTGGGTATTCTGACAGGGCCGATGCAGCGCAAACGGGCAGTTTTCGAAGACTGCTCTGGCGCGTCCGCCATGGTAGAGCCAGCAGCACCAGACGTGAGGGGGGCCATGAGTGACCTTGGAGTCGCCGTCGTAGTAGAAGACGACGAAGACGTTCGTAACCTTGTCCAAGCCGTGCTGAGCCAGGCCGGATTTGAAGTCCATGCCGCGGCTGGGGGGCAGGAAGGTGTCGACATGGTCCGGCTCCGCGAGGCCAGCGTCGTCACCCTGGATGTGGGCCTGCCGGACATCGACGGCTTCGAAGTTCTCCGCCGGATCCGGCAGTTCAGCGACGCCTACGTCGTGATGCTGACGGCGCGGACCGATGAACTGGATACCCTGACCGCCCTTCATACCGGGGCGGACGACTTCATGACCAAGCCGTTCAGGCCCCGTGAACTGCGCGCCCGGGTGGCGGCGATGATGCGGCGGCCACGTCAGGACGGGCCCGGCGGCCGGTCCCTTGACACGACCCCGCGGGCGGCGGCGAATCCGGGGCCCGTCGCCGATGCCGTATTCCGCCACAACGGCCTGGAGCTGAACCCGGACACCCGATTGGTCACCGTCGACGGCGACGCCACCAGCCTGACCCGCAGCGAGTTCGATCTCCTGCACGCCCTGCTGAAGGGGGCAGGCGCCGTCCGGTCCAAGACCCATCTGGTCAGGGTGGTGCGCGGCGAGTACTACAGTGCCGACGCGTACATCAGCGAATCTGATGAACGGGCCGTGGAAGTCCACATCGGCAACCTCCGGCGGAAACTGCACGAAGACTCCCTGCGGCCGCGCTGGCTGCAGACCGTTCGCGGGGTGGGCTACCGGCTGGCGCCGGAGCGGACGTAGCCCGTCTCACAGGTTGTGCGGTGCCTGGCAGTCCCAGAGGACGTAGCCGAACTGAAGTTCGTCCACGGTTTCGCTGCCCTGCTCCGCCACGTCGCCCAGCATCGACTGCGCCTGGCCCATATCGCCGTCCCGGACGGCTTCCTCGAGTTCGCCGGCGAGCTGGGCGAGCCGGACGCCTCCCACCATCGTCGAGGACGTCTTCAGGCTCAGCACTGCGTCGAGAGCGGCGGCCTGGTCGCAGCGGGTGACTGCCGAAGCCAGCGAGTCGTAGCGCTGGTCCCACATGTTCGCGTAGTCCCGGGCGAAGCCCTTGGCGACGGTGGGGCTGTCCAGCTGGACGCCAAGCTCCTGGAGCGCCGCGGGATCCACGAGCGGTGCCACGTCGGAGACGGCCAGCCCGGCTCCGCTGGGGGAGGTTTCGGGGGAGAAGGAGGTGTTCGCATCGCCGTCGTCTGGGGCACCTAGGAAGGACATGTCACCACGCTACTGCCTGCCCCGTTGGACGCCCTGAACTCCGGGCTTTCCTGCGGAAACCTTGTGGGTTGCTTGCATGCCCGCCTTGCGGCGCCGCGGGCAACGCCGCCGCTACGGGCCACTGAAGGTGACCATCGCGTTGATGACGGCCGGGCCAAGGATAGCGATGAACAGCACTGGAAATATGAAAAAGAGGAGCGGGAAGAGGATCGTCACGGGCAGCTTCATGGCCTTTTCCTCGGCCCGCTGCCGGCGCTTGACCCGCATCACCTTGGCTTGGATCCGGAGCACCCTGCTGATGGCGATGCCGTAGGTGTCTGCCTGCACTATCGCCTGGACAAAGCTGCGCAGCTCCGGGATGTTGGTCCGCTGCGAGAGCGCTTGGTAAGACTCGCGGCGGCTCCTGCCCACCTGCATGTCCTGTAGGGTCCGGACAAGCTCCTCTGCGAGGGGACCCTTGCCGTTCTCTCCGGCTCGGGCCATGGCACCTTCGAAGCCCAGGCCGGCTTCTACCGAAATCAGCATCTGATCCAATGTATTGGCCAGTTCCAGCTGCATGATCTTCTGGCGTTCCTGGCCCTTGCTGTAGAGCAGCAGGTCAGGGATGAAGTAGCCCAGGACTGCTACAAAGATCCCCACCAGCTTGAGCAAAGGCAGCGGGGAGCTCGTGCCGATGTACAGCCCGAGCACCGCTCCCAGAAAGCCAAGCAGCGGCTTCGCTGCCAGCACACGGCCAAGCGGCAGCGAGGCGGGACGCCCGGCCAGGGACAGCAGCTTGTCGAGTCTGCGGACATAGCCGGCGGGCGTGAGCCGGTAGGCGGCCCGCTCCAGCACATTGCTGTGACCTCGCTCGGCAAGCCCTGCGGCATCGGTGCCAACAGCAAGCATTTCCCGGATGGCGCGCTGGGACCTCCGGTCCACGGAGATCAGTGACCAGAGGAGGTATCCGAGCGGCAGGGAGACCAGTAGAACGGCGAGGAGTACACGGGGATCCATGGCGCCTCAGAATTTCAGGTCGATGATCTTGCGCATCCACAGACCGCCGATCGTCATCAGGACGACCGACGCCGCCGTCATGGCCCATCCCAAGGGGTGCGTGAACATAACGTTCATGTAGCCGGGGTTGACCAGCATGAGCATTGCCACGATGCCGATCGGCATCGCCATCAGGATGTAGGCGGAGAACTTGCCCTCGGCGGCGAGGGATTTGATGTGTCCCTTGATTTCGCTCCGCTCCCGGATTGTCTCGTTGACCTGGTCCAGGACCTCGGCGAGGTTTCCGCCCACCTCCCGGTTGATCTGGATTGCCTGCGCGATCCAGACGAAGTCCTCGTTGCTCATCCGCTCGGCCGTGTCGTTAAGGGAGGCCAGCAGGTCACGTCCCAAGCTGGTTTCTGTGACGACGCGGCGCATCTCTTCCGACGTCGGGCTCTGCGACTCGGTGGCCGCAGCATCAATGGCGCGGAGAATACTGTGCCCGGCCCGTAGCCCGCCGGCGAGGAGCTGCAGGGTGTCGCCCAGCTGCTCATCGAACTTTCCCCGCCGTCTGCCAGCCAGGAACCCGACCACGAGGTGCCCCACGAGCGGTGCCAGCAGGACAAGGAGCAGTGCCAGCAGGGGCCCGGCGACGAGGAAGCCAGCCAGCGCCCCGACGGAAGCTCCGGCCGCCAACAGCACGAAGAAATCGGCTTGGCTCATGCGCAGCCCGGCGATTTCCAGGGCTTCCCGGTTGAAGAGCCGGACCTTGCGCTGCGAAAAGAATCCCTCCACAAGGTGTACGGCGGAGCCGGCAAACCGGGTCAACTGGGAGTCGGACTGGTTCTGGAGGGGCCTCCGCCGGTCCAGCGGCACACCGGTCCCGGCCGAAGCGAGCAACGCATAACTGAGCAACAGCACCGCGGTGAACAGCAGACCTACTCCGATAAGTAACAGCGTCATTCCTGCCTCACGCCCGTCCGGCCGCGGTCAGCGGGGCCGCGAACACGCTGGGGGAGACGTAGATGCCCAGATCCTCGAAGCGGTCGATGAAGCGCGGACGGATTCCGGTGGGCACCGGCTTGCCGAGGAAACGGCCGTGCGCGTCGACGCCGGCGGAGTAGTCGAACACAAAGGCGTCCTGGAGCGTGACGATGTCCCCTTCCATGCCCTGCACCTCCGTGACGTGTGTAATCCGGCGGGTACCGTCGCGGAGGCGGGAGATCTGGATGATCAGGTTCACGGCCGAGGCGATCTGCTCGCGGATGGCGCGCAGGGGCAGGTCCATGCCGGCCATCAACACGAGGGTTTCCAGCCGCGCGACGGCGTCGCGCGGCGAGTTCGAGTGGACGGTGGACAGGGAGCCGTCGTGGCCGGTGTTCATGGCCTGCAGCATGTCCAGGGATTCACCGCCACGGACCTCGCCCACCACGATCCGGTCCGGCCGCATCCGCAGCGAGTTCCGCAACAGTTCGCGGATGGTGACCTCGCCCTTGCCCTCGGTGTTCGGGGGGCGGCTTTCGAGCCGGACCACATGCTGCTGCTGGATCTGGAGTTCGACGGCGTCCTCGATCGTCACGATGCGCTCGTCGTGAGGCAGGAAGGACGAGAGCACATTGAGCAGTGTTGTTTTGCCGGTGCCGGTGCCGCCCGAGACGATGATGTTCAGTTTTGCCTTCACGCAGGCATCCAGCAGCTCGGCCATTTCCGGCGTCAGCGTGCCGAACTCGATCAGGTTCCGGACCGTCAGCGGCACCTTGCTGAATTTTCGAATGGTGAGAGAGGACCCTCCCACGGCGAGCGGAGGAATGACGGCGTTGACACGGGACCCGTCCTCGAGCCGCGCGTCCACGAGCGGCGACGACTCATCGATGCGGCGGCCGACTTTGGACACGATGCGCTCAATCACCTTGCGCAGATGGTCTTCGGAGCTGAAGCGCGATTCGGTCAGGGTCAGCTTGCCGTTCCGTTCGACGTAAATTTGGTCCATCCGGTTGACCATGATTTCAGTGACGGCGGGATCGTCGAGGAGCCGCTGCAGGGGTCCGTAGCCCAGAACGTCGTCTGCGACATCCTGGACGAGGCGGGAACGTTCCTCGCCGGACAGCGGAACCTGTTCGGCATCGATGATGCGGATGAGCTCCTCCCGCGCTGCGGTGCGGAGCTCGTCCTCTTTGATGGCGGAATCGTTGAAGCGGGCGCCCATCCGCTCGAAAAGGGCAGTGGCGGCCCGTTGCTTGAGCGCCGCGAAGACGTCCACCGGCTGCTGGCCCCTGGAACGGTTCGCATCGGCCGGCTCAGCGAAGACGGCAGGTACCGTGACAGCTTGCTTTCGAAGTTCGACGACGGCGGGTTGCGTCGCCGTCGTCGGCATCGTCGGTATAGCCGGTAGATAGGGAGGGGCAGCCTGTGCCGACGTAGCGGTCGGGGGCTGCGTCCCCTCGGCGGTACGGAGCCGTTCGGACAGCTTCACTTACACCACCACCCGGCGGTGCAGCTTCTTCTGCGCGGTGGCCCGCCAAGCCGGATCGAACCGTGCCACGAGCTGTTTGAGCCCCTTGACGGCCGGATCCCTGCGTCCGTCCTGAAGCACCGGGATCCCCCTGTTGGTGGAGAACGCGACGGCCTTGGACCGGGGGATGCTGACATCCACAGGAGCACCGATGGTGGCCTCGACGTCCTGCACGCTCAACCCGGACTTGGAGTCGGCCATGTTGAGGACAACATGCCGGGTCTCGGGCAGCAGGTCGAGGCGCCGGAGAATCCCCAGGCCAGCGCGCAGTCCCCGGATGCTGGGAACATCCATGGTGGTGACCCAGACAACGTCGGTGCATTGCTCCAGGGCGGCCAGCCCGATTTCCGGAAGCCCGGGCGCCGTGTCCACAATGACGTACTGGAACTGTTCAGCAAGTTGTTCGAGCAGGCGGGTGATCTGGTGCGGCGTGATGTCGTCCGCTTCCTCCGGATTCCTGGGCGCGCAAAGCGCATAGATGCTCGCGGGATGGACGGTCAGGAACGCCTTGAGCACCAGGGAATCCCGGCTCGCGGAGGAAGACACAGCGTCGGTTACGGTGTGCTCGGGGTTTAGGTAGAGCCCGGAGGCCACGTCGCCGAACTGGAGATCGAGGTCCACGATGACCACGCTCATCGGCGCGACCTTTCCCAGGCCAATGGCGATGTTCGTGGCGATGGTGGTCTTGCCCACGCCGCCCTTGGGCGAAAAGACGCCAATCACGAGGCCACGAGGTGCTTCCGGACTCTTGACTGCACTGCCGGGGCTGCGGTTGCGGCTGGCAAAGGACTGGCAGGCCCTCTCCAGCAGGACCCGGATCTGCGCCGGTTCAGCGCTGGGGCTGAGGATGTCCCGGATCCCGGCGCGCATGGCCAGCAGCACGAAGTCCGGGTCCGCCACACCCACCAGGATGACGCTCAGCTCCGGCAGTTGCACGTCGAAGACCGTCGCAATCCGCAGCGCGTCCTCCACCGGCACATCCGGCCCCAGGATCAGCACCTCGGGCCGTTCCTGGTTCAGGTTCGCGAACAACTCACCGGGGTCGGACGGATTGACGAAGGCGAAGGTCTGCAGCCCGCCGGGGAGACCTCCGGCCAAGGCCTGGCGAACCCGGGAATCAAAGTCGGTGTTGGGCGTGATCAGGACAAAGCGGCTCACTTGTAGACCTCGCTCTTCTGCATAATTCCGGGCCCGCTTTCCTTGGCATTGAGCGGTTCCTTGCTCAACCACAGGGTGGCGAATTCAGAGGCGAAAACAATCTTTGAAGCATTGACATCGTTGACGGCCACGGTCAGGAGCAACAAGCCTGTTGGAAGGGAAGTGTCCGCGGTGGGTCCTGCCGCCGAGCCGCTGGCCGAGGGCTGCGGAGTGGGAGCCGTGACGGGGGCGCGCTGCACCCCGGTCACCAGAACCTTGTGGATGGACAGCTGGGTGGTCTCCTTGTCCGGCTTGGCTTCAATGCCGCCGGCTTTCATGGAGATAAACACCCCAACGTGGTCCCCGGGCGAGACCTTCCCCCCAACAACGCGCTGGGGGTCCAGCTGGAATGAGATCTCCTGCAGGCCTTCGGGCACTGCCACGCTTCCGCTTGATTTCAGTGCCTCAGGCGCGACCAGGCGCTCCGCCACTAGCTGTTCGCCGGGGAGCAGTTCGACGGAGGTCACTTTGTCTGCCATGCCGTCGAGGTCCTTCAGCGTTGATTTGGTGACGGCTTTGGCGGGAAGGTCCTCACTGGCCACGAAGGCCTTGAGGGCGGCTACCGACGTGCCAGCGGGGACGGCTTGCTTCACCACCAGGACACTGACGGGATCGAGGCCCTGCACTGCCCGGGTATCGGCCCCCTGCGCATAGCTGACCACCAGAATGGCTCCGACGATGGCGAGCACTAGGGCCGCGACTCCTGCCAATAAGCGTGACTTCAAAAACTGCTCCTGAATTGCTAGGTCGGTGACGTTACTGGGTGAGTCGAACGATAGTTGCCCCAGTGGCGTCCACCGGGCCGAGGGTGAATCCGTCCGCCAGGGAGACGTACTTAATGAAGCTGCCGATGATCCCCCTGCAGCTTCCATCGCAGGCCACCGAGGAAGAAACGTAGGCTGTGGTGCTCCGGAATGAATTGGGGAGGTCGCCGTTACCGCTGAACTTCCAGCCTTGCACCTTGAACGCGGCGAAAGACTTCAGCCCGTAGACGGCTCCCGACCCCGTGCCGCTCACCTCATCGAAGACTGGCAACAGCACGACAACGTCCTTGCCAGCCGTGATGTCAGAGGCCCACCGCTGCAGGATTGCGGAGCAGACATCCGGGGCACCGCTGTTGCCCGGGTCGCTTCCGCCCTCGGCGAGGTCGAGATCTATCAATCCGCCGCAGACACCCGGATCACTGGTCAGCCAGCCAAAGCCACCCGAGACCGGGGCGCCGGACGGACCGTAGAAGCAGTCCGGGTTGGCGTTGCTGCCGTGGTTCTGGAGCAACTGCAGCGTACCGTCGACGTGGTTCTGAACTTGGCAAATCGAGAAAGTGACGGGAAACGCCGTAGGACCCGCCAGCGGGCTGCCCCACTGGACCGTTGAAGCGGCCGTGACCTCGGTGGTGTTGATGCCAAGGGCGCGGGCGAAGAATAATGAAACCTGGTTGGGTTCCTTGCCGGCTTCCTGGGCTCCGGCCGTGACCGTGACTGTGCGGGCGGTTTTGTCCAAGTTCAAGGACTGGACATTGCTGAGCCCGTCCCCGGCGTTGCTGCTGGCGAGGCTGCGTGCAAGGGCTGAGGTAGCCGAGCATTCGGGATCGGTGGAGTCTTTGGCGCATTTCTGGGCCACGGCCAGGGCAGCTGCGTCCGACCCGTTGCGCAATTGGGTCCGCTCGGCGTACAGCATTCCGACGTCGATCGCGAGGGCAGCGAAGCCCAGCACGGCGACCATGAGGATCGCGACGAGGACGCTGATGACGCCGCGCTCTCGGGTTACGTCGGGTTCCTGTCCAGCTAGCCGCCGCATAGCATGACTCCTTTGCCTTCCATCGGAAACGGCCCTGCGATGCCGGTCATTGTGGAAAGCGAATAATTGATCTTGAGCGTCATTTGGGCGCCCGAAGTGCAAGTGACAGGACTTATGGTGATGTTTGCGTCCGTCAGTGCCGGCTGCAGGCCCATCGCCGCGTTCTTGACTGCTGTGCGGGCGGCCATGGGGGTGTTATTGATGGCCATGACCCGAACGCCCTCTCGGGCGGCGCTGGAGAGGGTGACCTGGGCGTTGTAGGCGCGGCCGAACTCCATGATTCCAAGGAGCAGCATGACCAGGACCGGGGCCAGGAGGGCGAACTCCACGGCGACGGCGCCCCGTTCAGATGTCTTGGACAAGGAGGACTGCCTTCCTGGATTTTATTCTCGCCGGTTCCTGAAACAGAGGGTTGGGAAAGGCCGGAGCCTTCCCCAACCCTGTGGATCGCCTGCTTCTGCTACTTGGAGCAGCTGCCGTCAGTGGGGGAGGCGCCTGTGGTAGCCGCCGTGTAGACGCCGCCCTTAACACTGCACTGGACCGAGTTGAAAGTCTCCTTCAAACTCCCGCCGAGGAGTGTCACCGCGACGATGATCACAACGGCGATCAGCGAAACCATGATGCCGTATTCGACGGCGGTGGCGCCGCGCTGGTCGCGGCGAAGATAGGTCGCGATGTGGGAGAAGAGGGAACGCATGTGAACTCCTGAGCGAGTTGGGTGTCGGCCTACGCCAGCGTCGGGACGAAAATGGTCGTGTTACTTCGAGCAGCTGCCGGCTACGGGAGAGGCACCCGTCGTGGCTGCCGTGTAGACGCCGCCCTTGATGCTGCACTGGGTCGAGTTGAAGGTCTCCTTCAAAGTCCCGCCCAGCAACGTGACCGCAACGATGATGACGACTGCGATGAGGGAGACCATGATGCCATATTCGACGGCGGTGGCGCCGCGCTGGTCACGGCGAAGACGGGTTGCGAGGTTGGCGAAAAAGGAACGCATGGGTGACTCCTGAGCGAGGTGGGCGGCTGGCCCTGCACCAGCACTGAGAGGAACTTAGCAAGCGCCGACACGCCGAGGATTCGTCCTTGACGCATCCTGTGCCAAGGCTTCCCAACCTTCCCTTTTCCTGTACCTTCCCTGCACTTCCCTGCGCGGATACTGCGCTTGTCCCCGCCACGACCGGCACGCAGAGGGACCCCCTCGGCTCTGGGGTCCGAGGGGGTCCGGTCTATTTGGGGCGGTTCTAAGCGACTGCCAGGGCTATTTGTTGGCGAAAACTTCCATGATGCTCAGTACGGTCGGCCCAAGTACCACGATGAAGAGCGTGGGAAGGATCGTGAAGATGAGTGGGAACAGCATCTTCACCGGCATCTTCATGGCATGCTCTTCCGCGCGTTGACGCCTTTTCACGCGCATGTCTTTGGCCTGGGAGTTGAGCACGTTGGCGATCGCAATGCCGTAGGTGTCTGCCTGGACCACTGCCCGGACGAAAGAGCGAAGATCCGGAACGTCTACGCGCTGTGCCATGGCCAGATACGCCTCCTTCCGGGAGCGGCCCACCTGGATATCTTGAAGAGTCCTGATCAACTCGTCGGCAAGGGGCCCCTTACCGTTCTGGCCTGCCCGCGCCATTGCTGATTCGAAGCCAAGGCCAGCCTGCACCGAAATCAACATCTGGTCCAAGGTGTTGGGGAGTTCGAGATTGATGGACTCACGGCGTTTTTGCGCGTAATTCCGGATCAGAATGTCCGGCACGAAGTAGGCCAAAGCCGTGACTCCCGCCATGAGCAGCACCTTCGGGGCCGTAGGTCCCGAGGCGACAACGAATATGCCCATCACGGCTCCGGCCAGGGCCAGTAACGGTTTCACCATAATGACCCGGGCCAACGGCCAGTCCTTGGGGCGCCCGGCTCCGGCGAGCTGCTTGTCCAGCCACGCGGCGTAGCCCGGGGGCATCGCTTTCTTGGTCATGGATGCGAGCTGCTCGTTAGCGGAGAGGGCAGATCCTCCGGAGTCGGGACGTCGCCCCAGATTTGACTGGATGTTCCGCAGGCCGGCACGGTCGCCCGTGAACGCGAGCCATGTCATGACTGAGATTGGCAGGATGACCGCCAGGATGGCGGCATAGGCAGTGATTTGCACGGTTATCTCCTTCTCAGAACTTTGGCTTGATGAGTCGGCTCAGCCAGAACCCGCCTCCGGCGAGGAGGACCAAGGCGGCCGCAATCATCAGGTAGCCCGGGAGCGTGGTGAGGAAGACCTTGTGATAGAGCGGGTTGAAAAAGGTCAGCCCGATGAACATCACGATCGGAAGCGCCATGAGCACCAGCGCAGACATCCTGCCCTCCGCGCTGAGCGCTCGGATCTGACCGCGGATCTGGTTCCGATCCCTGATGGTCTCGCCCACATGGTCGAGCACCTGGGCGAGATCTCCGCCGACTTCCCGGTGGATGTCAATGGCCCTGGCGATGACGCCGAAATCCTCGTTGGCTGTCCGGCCGGCTACATCGTTGAGCGACTCGCCGAGGTCCCTGCCGATCCTGGTCTCGTTGACGACCCGGCTCAGTTCCTCCGTCATGGGCGCTTCATTCTCCTGGGCTGCGGCGTCAACCGAACGCAAGAGACTGTGCCCGGCCCGAAGGCCGCCGGCAAACATTTGCAGGGTGTCCGGTACCTGGTCGTCGAATTTTTTCCGCCGCCTGGCTATGAGGAAATTCAGGAACAGGATGAGGCCAACCGGCGTGAGGACCAGCATCAGCGCTGCGAAGAACGGGCCGCCAGCGAAGAAACCCATAACGATGGCGACGAATGTGACGGCTCCGGACATCAGGAGATAGTCACCGGGCTGCTTCCTAAGGCCGGCCTCTTCGAGTTTTTCCCTGCTCAGGAGCCCGGAGCCGCTGCCCCGGACTCCTTTGTTCAGGGTCTGTACGGCCTGGTCCGTGAGTTTGGTCAGGTTCGAGGAATGCGCCTCGTCGACATCGGGACGGCGGCGGGCGAGCGCCACCTCCCGTGACTTGAAGACCATCGAGACAGTGATCGCCAGTGCCGCGTAGACCAGGAAGAGGCCGGCAACGAAGACGAGCGGGGACGGTTCTGTCAGCACTGTTACCGCCCCCTGGCCGGCTGCGCGCCGAAGACTGCCGCCGAGACGGGGATGCCGAGTTCGGCAAAGCGATCCGTGAATCGCGGGCGGACTCCGGTGGGTATCGGCTTGCCGAGGAATCGTCCTTCCGCATCAACACCTGCTGAGTAGTCGAAGACGAAAGCATCCTGCAGGGTAACGATGTCGCCCTCCATGCCCTGGACTTCGGTGATGTGGGTGACGCGGCGGGTGCCGTCGCGGAGCCGGGAGATGTGGACGATCAGGTTCACGGCCGATGCGACCTGCTCGCGGACGGCCCGCAGCGGGAGATCCATGCCTGCCATGAGCACCAGCGTTTCGAGCCTGGCGATCGCGTCCCGGGGCGAGTTTGCGTGCACCGTGGAGATGGAGCCGTCATGGCCGGTGTTCATGGCCTGCAGCATGTCCAGGCACTCGCCGCCGCGGACTTCGCCGACTACGATTCTGTCCGGCCGCATTCGCAGCGAGTTACGCACGAGATCCCGGATGGAGACCTCGCCCTTGCCCTCGATGTTCTGCGGCCGGCTCTCCAGCCGCACCACATGATCCTGCTGGAGCTGAAGCTCGACTGCGTCCTCGATGGTCACAATCCTGTCAGAGGCAGGAATGAAGGAGGACAGCACATTCAGCAGCGTCGTCTTGCCGGTGCCAGTGCCGCCCGAAACGATGATGTTCATCCGGGCCAGCACACAGGCCTTAAGCAGCTCAGCCATCTCGGGCGATAGGCTTCCCATGCTGATGAGGTTCTCGACCGTGAGTGGATCCCGTCCGAATTTTCGAATCGTCAACGCCGGGCCGTTCACCGCGAGGGGCGGAATGATGGCGTTGACACGCGAACCGTCGGCAAGCCTGGCATCCACCAGGGGAGACGACTCATCGATACGGCGTCCCACGTGGGACACAATCCGCTCGATGACTCGGCGCAGGGCATCGTCCGATGTGAACTTGGTGTCCGTCAGATGGAGCTGCCCCTCGCGCTCAACGTAGATCTGGTCGAAGCGATTGACCATGACCTCTGTCACGGCCGGATCGTCGAGGAACCGCTGGATGGGTCCGTGGCCCAGGACGTCGTCCGTGATCTCGCGGATCAGGCGTTGCCGCTCCAAGGCTGTGAGGGGGATCTGCTCCTCCTCAAGAACCACCTTCAGTTCGTCCTTCACGGACTGATGCAGTTCTGCCTCCTCGATCGACGAGTCGGTGATCCGGCCGCCAAGCCGCTCGAAAAGCGCCTGGCTGGCGCGTTCCTTCAGGGCGTTGAGCGCTTCACTGGCAACGGACGCCGTTTGCTGAACCTCCGCTACGTCCGCCTGCAGCTCCGCTGCGGTCTTGGCCTCAAGAATCCGGCCAAGGGTTGCCGGCGCCGCATGGGACTGGAAGACGTCCGTCGCCACAGGCCCGTGGCCCGGCGGCGGAACGGGCTGGGTTCCTCCGCGCAATTGCTGGAATCGGTCTGTGAGGCTCACTGGAATACCGCCCTTCTGTGCAGTTGCTTATGTGGCCTGGCTTCCCAATCGGGCTTGAAACGCTCCACAAGCTGGCGAAGCCCCTTGGCAGCTGGATCCCTGTTGCCGTCCTGGAGAATGGGAACACCCTTATTGGTCGAGAACGGCAGGCTCCGGGAACGCGGGAGCACCACGTCAACGGGTGCCCCGATGGTGGCTTCCACGTCCTTCAGGCTTAGCCCGGCGCGGCGGTCGGCCATGTTCAGCACGATGTGACGTCGATCCGGAACCAGGGCCAGCTCCTCCAGGATCTTGAAACCGGTCCGAATTCCCCTGATGCTAGGGACGTCCATGCCACAAATCCAGACCGCGTCGGTGGCTTGCTCGAGGGTAGCCAGTACGTGCTCGCCGAGACCCGGGGCGGTGTCCACCACGATGTACCGGAACTCCTGCCGGAGCTGGTCCAGTAGATGGGATATGTGTGCCGCGGTGATCCTGTCCATCTCCACAGGGGAACGCGGCGCGCACAAGGCGTAGATGCCGGCCGCATGCACGGTCAGGTAGGTCTTGAGGACCATGGAATCCTGGCTCGCAGCCCCCAGCACGGCGTCGGTGATGGTGAACTCCGGCTCCAGCAAGAGGCCACTGGCAACATCGCCGAACTGGAGGTCAAGATCGACGATGACGACGCTCATCGGCGCTGCCTTGCCGAGTCCGACTGCGAGGTTGGTAGCCACCGTCGTCTTGCCGACACCTCCCTTGGGCGACATCACGGCGATGACCCGCCCGCTCTCGCTATGGTCCACGTGTTCCGAGGCCTGGGGTGCCAGCCCCCGACGTCGGCCAGCTGCAGCCAGGCTGGCCCGTTCCAGCATGACGCGGATGGTGTCCGGGTTGGCGCCCGGATCCAGCAGATCCCGGACGCCGGAACGCATCGCTTGCAGCACTGTTTCCGGCGTGGACTCGGCGGCAAGGACTACGCTAATTTCCGGATATTGAAGGTCAACCACGGATGCGAGCTTCAGCGAGCCGTCGACCGAGAGACCAGGGCCCAGGATCAGGACCTCGGGCGGCTCCCCCACCATCTGGCGGAGCACATCGCCTGGACCTTCGGGCAGGTAGTCGACCTGGAATACCTGAAGCGAACCGTGCAGGCCAGTCACGGCGAGACGGACCAGCCGCTCGAAGTCGCCATTGGGCGTGATGAGTACGAAGCGGCTCATCGGAACAACCTTGATGAGTCAACGAAGTCCGCTCCGGTTTCGATGGCGTCGCCCGGTTCCTTGGACAGATAGACTTTGCCGAACTCGGCCGCGAACACGATTCGTTCGGCGTCAGCCGAGTTCCTAGCGATGGTAATCAAGTACGTGTCATCGCTCTTTGCCTTGCTGCTGGTCGTAGCTGACACCTGGCTTGTTCCGGATGCTGCGTCGGCGTTACCGGCCTGCGCGGCGGCGCCGTCGCTGAACTGCGCGGCCGTCACCAGTACTTTATGGAAACTGAGCTGCGTCTTGCTTGACTTCGCACCTGCCTGGGCGTTTGCCCCCGTCTCAGTGGCTTGGTCCAGTGAGAGGAAGACGCCGACGGTGTCCCCGGCTATGACCTTTCCGCCCGCCACGCGTTCAATGGGGAGCTTCAAGGTGAGCTCCTGCAGCCCCGCGGGAACCTGCACCCGTGACGGGCCCAGGAATGCCTTCTCCTCAACCATCCGGGTGGACAGCAGTTGTTCGCCTGGCATCAGGGCCACCGAGGTGACCCTGGATCCCAGGGTCGCCAGATCGGTGACGTTGTTTTCGGCCAGGGCCAACTTAGGTACGGACTTCCTGGTTACCGAAGCAGCGATCTCATCGGCGGATGATCCGGCCGGTATGGCCTTCTGTACCACGTAGATTGTTTCTGTTTCCGTGCCGGCCAATGCGCGCTTATCTGCATTCTGCACATATGAGACCAGTAATACGGTTCCGATAATCGCCACAAGTAATGCGGCTATGCCTCCCAGCAGGCGTGTTTTCATTTTGACCCCTTTAGAAATTGCAGTTAATTGATTAGCCTAATTTTTACGGTTCCGAGATCATGGCTGCCTCCCCCCGGCCCTCCCGCGGAGTCAATGGAGACAAACTTGACGAATTTGCCGATGATGCCGCGGCAACTTCCGTTGCACGCGTTGGCTGGGCTTCCAACCCAGGGCATTCCTGCCCGGAACACCTGTGGAGATCCGCCGCCCGAGAATGCCCAGCCGAGGATCCGGAAGGTGGCGTATCCCCTGATGTGGAACCATCCGCCGTGCCCTGTGCCCCCGGCGTCGTCATAGACCGGGAAGGTGGCTTCCACCGTGCCGCCGGCCTCAAGCGTGGTCTTCCAGGCCGCCACGACGGCATCGCAGGCACCGGGGTAGTTCGCCCCGGTATCTGTCGGAACGGTGTCTTCGGAGTCGGTCGCGGCGAGGCACGGACCACCCGTGTGCTCCAGCCAGCCGAATCCGCCCGGAATGACGTGGCCGGAGGTGGAGGTACAGGTTCCGCTGTCGGGCTTGTACTTAATCAGCTGGATGTCGCCCGTCACTTCAGCCCCGCTGAGGTCGTACTGGCAGTCCGAGATCGCGAGGGGGAAGGCCTCCGCCCCGCCGAGGGGCTCGATTGCGGCCGTTGCGTGCGCTCCGACGGTCACCGCCGGGGCGTTGAGAGCGCTGGCGAACATCTTGGTAAGAAATCCGGCGCCACTTGTGCCGTTGAGGGTAGAGGTGACCACCGTGACCTGGTTCGGTACCGACAGGTCGACTGAATCAACGGTTGTGGCGCCGTCGTTCGAATTAGGAGCGCTGAGTTCGGCGGCCCAGGCCTGGGCCTGGGAAACGGAGCAGCCGCCTGCCGCGTGGCACTGCTGCGCGGCGGCCATGGCCCCGGCATCAGCGGCATTCTGCAGTTGGGCGCGCTCGGCGTAAATTTGGCCGACATCAACTGCCATCGCACCGGCTCCGACGAGAACCAGCATCAAGACTGCGACCAAAACGCCCGCCGCGCCGCGCTCTTTGTCCCGGGTCTCCGTCAGCCGCCGCATCGCATGGCTCCTACGCCCTCGAGCGTCAGGCCGGCGCCGAGGAGCCCGGTCAGGCTGGCTGCGGTGTAGGTAACAGTGACTGTGGCTGTGGGGTCGCCGGCCCCGCAGTCGCCCGCGAAAGTGAATCCGAAGGATGCGGCAGTGAGCCCCGGCGCGCCGGCAACTGCCGCTGCCCGGGCCAACGCTTGGTCGTTGTGAATGGCCATGGTCCGGGCCGCCTCCCGGGCAGCCTGGGTGACCGAAATCTGAAGATTGTAGGCATGTGAGAACTCGACAATCCCACCAACCAGGACCAGCAGGATAGGCGCCACGAGGGCGAACTCGACGGCGGCGGCCCCCCGTTCGCGTCCTTGGGCGCCCGAACCGGGCGCCCTCTTAGTGCTGCAATTCATTGGATCCCCCCCGGGATAGATGCAGCTGAAGTAGGAAAGAAGTGTGCCGCGTCCGCGATTTACGGACGCGGCACACAGAATGTTGCTGAGACCACAGGTCGGGAGACCTATCTGACCGAGGTGTCGATGTTGCTGATTACGGAACCCGCCAGCCGTCGACTTCTCCACCGAGAGCGGTAAACCAGTCGCTGAGAGCCGCGCCGAAGATGGTGGCGCCGCCGATGACCGCGAAGGCGATGAAAGCCACGAGCAGCGAGTATTCCGTTGCGGTTGCACCCTTTTCGGGTGTGAGCTTGTCCTTGACGCCGGCGACGAAAGCGAGCATTGAGACCATGAGACCAGTCATTTTATTGTTCCTGTTCCAGAGTTTTGAATAGTGGTACGGAATTCCAGCAAATCCCCTTTGCTAATTCCCTGGAGTTCCGATGGGACAACAATTGCACGGCGATTAACGGCACGGCAATGACACCGGATACTCGACTTTTTGGGGGGGATTTACGCGTACTACTTAGCCCGGAATGGGGTGTACTCAGTTCTTCTCGGAATGGGGGTGCGCACTACTTGGTCTGGTTCATTCGCATGCCGTCGCGACTACCTGGAATGACCGGGATGCACCTATGGCATCAGCAGAATGACGGCAAGCCCGGCCACGAGCATGGACGGGCCGTAGGCGACTTCTGCTGGCTTGTTTCCGCGGTTTTTCAGCACGAGGAACAGTGAGGTGAGGCCGCCGGCAACGAAGCCCAGGGCTCCGCCGTAGAACAACTGGGACCAGCCCAAGTAGCCTAGGTACAGCCCGAGAGGCGCTGCGAGCTTCACATCACCCATTCCGAGGCCGTTTCTGCTGGTCAGGGCAAGAATGAGGTACAAAACGAACAATATGACCGCACCGGCGACCCCCCGCAACAGGTTTTCCGCAGCTCCGTGTGCACTTGCGGCGACGGTGAGCAGGACCAGCCCCGCTCCCAGCAGGGGAACTACCAGCCGGTTGGGCAACAGATGGTGAACCACATCGATCCGCGCCAGCTGCACGCCGGCGACTGCCAGTACCAGATAGGCGGCCAGCTCGGGGGAGGGGCCGAAGCGCCACGCGAGCAGTGCCGACACCACCAAGGTGAGAGCCGCCGTCGTAATTCTGGGACGGAGCGAACGTGCGCCGGCAAGCTGCGGCAGTACCCGGCGGATGAGGCGCTCCGCCAGCAGTCCCAGGCACAGCCCCGCCGCCCCGACTATGGCCAGGAAGAGCGCAGCCGCGGAACCTGTACCTACGGGATCGGACACGGTTCCTCCAGGGATGCGGCGGGCCGGCGGCGGGCGGGATGCATCCGGACACCCCATTTTGACCCAATGGCCCATCTTCCGCTATTCTTGGTAGTCGTTGTGCGTGTC
This sequence comes from Pseudarthrobacter woesei, assembly GCF_055412745.1. Taxonomy (NCBI): domain Bacteria; kingdom Bacillati; phylum Actinomycetota; class Actinomycetes; order Micrococcales; family Micrococcaceae; genus Pseudarthrobacter; species Pseudarthrobacter woesei. The sequence continues at coordinate 122,216 of NZ_JBVAYU010000002.1, read as the reverse complement.
CTTTCTCGATGATGCGTGCCCGTATGAGAATCCGGTTGCAGGATAGCTACTCATCGTGCACATTCGGGACCATAGGACTACTGGTTACATGGAGCCCTCACCTCTGTTCCGGTAGCGCATAGATAGTAGGTGCACCTTCGCGTGACGCCTAAAACAAGAACGCCAGAACAAGAACGAGGCAAACACCGTGCGTACGTACACCCCGAAGCCCGGCGATATCAACCGCCAGTGGCACGTCATTGACGCCACAGACGTTGTCCTTGGTCGTCTCGCGAGCCAGACCGCAATCCTGCTGCGCGGCAAGCACAAGGCCACCTTTGCGTCCCACATGGACATGGGCGACTTCGTCATCATCATCAACGCTGAAAAGGTTGCCCTCACCGGCGCCAAGCTGGAGCAGAAGCGCGCATACCGCCACTCCGGTTACCCGGGCGGCCTGACCTCGGTCACCTACGCGGAGCTGCTGGAATCCAACCCGGTCCGCGCCGTGGAGAAGGCCATCAAGGGCATGCTCCCGAAGAACTCCCTCGCTGCACAGCAGCTGGGCAAGCTGAAGGTTTACAAGGGTGCCGAGCACCCCCACGCCGCCCAGCAGCCCAAGACTTATGAAATCACCCAGGTCGCCCAGTAGTCCTGGCCACCAAACAACTTATCTATACAAGGAGAATCGTGGCTCAGAACGAAGAGACCACCGAGGCCGTTGTGGCTGAGGAAAACCCGACCAGCTACACCTCGGAAAGCGGTCCTGCAGAAGCAGAAGCGCCCAAAAAGGAACGCCCGGCCCTCACGGTTGCCGGCGCGGCAGTTGGCCGTCGCAAGGAAGCCGTCGCACGCGTCCGCATCGTGCCCGGCACCGGCAAGTGGACCATCAACGGCCGCGAACTGGCCAACTACTTCCCGAACAAGCTGCACCAGCAGGACGTCAACGAGCCCTTCAAGATCCTCGATCTTGATGGTGCCTACGACGTCATGGCCCGCATCCACGGTGGTGGCATCTCCGGCCAGGCCGGTGCCCTGCGCCTCGGCATCTCCCGTTCACTGAACGAGATCGACACCGAGAACAACCGCGCCACCCTGAAGAAGGCCGGTTACCTGCGCCGTGACGCCCGCGTCATCGAGCGTAAGAAGGCTGGACTCAAGAAGGCCCGTAAGGCTCAGCAGTACTCCAAGCGCTAAAAAGCGCCTGCCCGGCAGACGGCCGCTGACGCGACCGCTTGCACGAAAGCCCGTTCCGCCCATTTTGGCGGGGCGGGCTTTCGCCGTTTAACCCCCTAGACGGCGCGCATTTACGGGGCACAGGGATGCCGGCACACGCCCGCGGGGCCGGATGTTCCTTCCTCATCGTCTAAACTTGATCTGATGTCGAGATTATTTGGAACAGATGGTGTCCGAGGTTTGGCGAACGGCCTGCTGACTGCCGAGCTGGCGTTGCAGCTGGCCCAGGCCGCCGCCGTTGTGCTGGGCCATGACCGCAATACCAACGGAACACGGCCGCGCGCCGTGGTTGCCCGCGACCCCCGCGCCAGCGGTGAGTTCCTGGCGGCTGCTGTGGAAGCCGGTCTTTCCAGCTCCGGGATCGACGTCTACGACGCCGGCGTGCTGCCCACCCCGGCGGCGGCCTACCTCGTGGCCGATCTGGACGCGGACTTCGGTGTGATGATCTCCGCGTCCCACAACCCGGCCCCGGACAACGGCATCAAGTTCTTCGCCCGCGGCGGCCAGAAGCTCCCTGACAACGTCGAGAACGCCATCGAAGAGCAGCTGGGCAAGGAGCCGTTCCGCCCCACCGGCGGCGACGTCGGCCGCATTCAGCGCTTCTCCGACGCCGAGGACCGCTACATCGTCCACCTGCTGGGCACGCTCCCGCACCGCCTCGACGGACTCAAGGTGGTCCTGGACTGCGCGCACGGAGCGGCCAGCGGCTGTTCCCCGCAGGTCTTCAAGGACGCCGGCGCGGATGTTGTTGTGATCGGTGCCGAGCCCGACGGCCTCAACATCAACGAAGGCGTCGGTTCCACGCACCTGGGGCCGCTGAAGCGCGCCGTCCTGGCGCAGGGGGCGGACCTGGGCATCGCCCACGACGGCGACGCGGACCGCTGCCTCGCCGTGGACCACGAAGGCAACGAAGTCGACGGCGACGAAATTATGGCCATCCTCGCCGTGGCGCTCAAGGCATCCGGGAAGCTCACGGACGATGTCCTGGTGGCCACCGTGATGAGCAACCTCGGACTCAAGATTGCACTGCGCGAGGCCGGCATCAGCCTCCGCGAGACCGGGGTAGGCGACCGCTACGTGCTGGAGGAAATGCGTGCAGGCGGCTTCAACCTCGGCGGCGAGCAGTCCGGCCATGTGATCTTTGCCGACCACGCGACCACCGGCGACGGCGTCCTCACCGGCCTCCAGATTGCAGCGCAGGTGGCCCTCACCGGACGTCCGCTGAAGGAGCTGGCCAAGGTGATGACCAAGCTCCCGCAGGTGCTTATCAACGTCAAGGGCGTTGACCGCACCAGGGTGAAGGGCGACGCGTCGGTGGCCGAAGCCGTCGTCCTCGCCGAGGCCGAACTCGGTGACACCGGACGGGTCCTGCTGCGGCCCTCCGGCACCGAGCCGGTGGTTCGCGTCATGGTGGAGGCGGCGGACCAAGAAACCGCCCAGTCCGTGGCCGAACGCCTGGCGCTGGTGGTCCGGACCGAACTGGCCCTGGCGCTCGTCTCCGACTGAGCTGACTGAACCGCACCTCAAACAGCAATGGCCCGTCTTCTGCCGGAGGCGGGCCATTGCTGTCGGGGCGGAGAACGTACTGGACCAGGCCTACTTCTGCAGCGCGTCGCGGATTTCGGTGAGGAGGGCGATCTGCGGGTCCTCGGCCGCCTCTTCCTTGACGTCCTGGTTGATGCCGAGCCGGCGGTTACGGCGTTCGATCATGTGGTTCATGGGCACCACGACGACGAAATAGATGGCGGCAGCGATGAGGAGGAAATTGACGATCGCCGTCAGAAACACTCCAAACTTGATGTCATTTCCGTTCAGGGTGACGACGGCAAAGCTGTCGAAGTTTGGCGCACCGGCCAGCCCGGCAATGAACGGCATAAGGACGCTCTGGACCAGGGCCGTGACCACGGCGCCAAACGCGGCGCCGATGACCACTGCGACGGCCAGGTCTACGACGTTGCCCTTTAGAATGAAGTTCTTGAATCCGGTCAGCATGATTCCAAGCTAGCGCAGGGGCATGAACACGCTGTGGCGCGGGGCCGGGCTCACGGTTCGTGTCGGCGGTGTGGCGCCGACCGTTTCGACGTTCCGGCCCGGGCAGGACCGCTACAGGTAGGCCGGTGCCGCTTCGAGTCCGAAATATTCCTCGAGTGTCGCAATGCCACGCTTCTGCATCTCCGTTGACGCGTCGACGCCGATGTAGCGCAGGTGCCAGGGCTCGTAGTAGTAGCCGGTGATGGGGTGGAACATCCAGGGATAGCGCACCACAAAGCCGAAGCGATGGGCGTTCGCCGTGGCCCAGACCGCTGCCGGCTGCTCGGCGAAGCAGGGCTGGAAGCTGCACGCGCCGCCGCCGTCGCCGATGTCGAAGGACCAGCCGGTCTGGTGTTCGGAGTGGCCGGGACGGGCGGATGCGGTGTCGGCCTCGGCCTGTCCCCGCGAGTTCACATAGTTGTTGTAGGTGACGGTCTGCGTCGCGAAGGACCGGTAGCCGCTGGCCAGGGTCATGATGATGCCGGCGGTGGCTGCGGCCGCAAACATCGCCTCCGCCGCTGCCGCCGTCGTGCTGTTCAGCAGGGCTGCCTCGCCGGAAACGGCGAGCCGGACGGACGGCCGGACCAAGTCCGCTGGTACATAGGCCGCGGGCGAGAGCGGCCGGTGCTTGTTGACCACTACCCAGGGGCTCGCCGGATCGGAAAGTGACTGCCGGGCCCCGGCCCCGGCGGCGGACGGTGCGGGGGCTGCCGGCAGGGTTTCCGGTGCAGCGGTCGCGGTGGCCGCCGGGACGGGCTCCGTCGAGGAGATGGCTGTGGCGGACGGCGCCGCCGTGCCGGGCTCCGACGTCGCCGTGGCGGCGACGGCGGCGGTCGACGGCGGCTGCACCGGTTCGGGAGTGCAGGCGGCCAGGGCGGCGAGACCGGAACCGGCGATCAGGAAGCGGCTAAACGTCCGGCGGCTCGGGGTCTGCCGGGGTGGGTCGTTATGGCGTGCCGGTCGAGTTTCGGCAGTCCCGGAACGGTCGTGGCACATCCGTGCTAGACCTTCCGCAGCAGCATGCGCCGGATCGAGTGGTCGGCATCCTTCGTGAGGACCAGCTGCGCCCGGCCGCGGGTGGGCAGGACGTTCTCTTCCAGGTTCGGTTCGTTGATGCGCTTCCAGATTTCGCGGGCGGTCTGCTCCGCCTCCGTGTCCGAGAGCGTGGCATAACGGTGGAAGTAGGACTCAGGCTGGGCGAACGCGGTAGTGCGAAGCTTGCGGAAGCGGTCCACGTACCACTCCTCGATGTAGGACGTTTTGGCATCAACATAGATGGAGAAATCGAAGAAGTCACTCAGGGCCAGGCCCTGCCGGCCGTCGTGTCGCGGGCGGGCCGGTGCCAGGACGTTCAGTCCTTCCACAATCAGCACGTCGGGGCGGCGCACCACGACTTCCTTGCCCGGGACGATGTCGTAAGTCACATGGGAGTACCAGGGGGCGCGGACTTCCTCGGCGCCGCCTTTGATTTCGCTCACAAAACGCAGCAGTGCGCGGCGGTCATACGACTCCGGAAATCCCTTGCGCTCCAGCAGCTGGCGGCGCTTGAGCTCGGCCAGGGGGTACAGGAATCCGTCCGTGGTGATGAGTTCCACGTTGGGGGTTCCGGGCCAGCGGCGCAGCATCTCGCGGAGGACACGGGCGATGGTGGACTTGCCCACGGCCACCGAACCGGCCACGCCGATCACGAACGGGGTGCGCTGGGTCTGCTCCCCGAGAAAGGTGGTGGTGGCCGCGTGCAGCTGCCCCGCGGCCTCCACATACAGGTGCAGGAGCCGGGACAGCGGCAGGTAGACCTCGCGGACTTCCTTCATGTCGAGGGGATCGCCGAGGCCGCGGAGCCGGAGCACATCCTCTTCATTCAGGGGCTGCTCCATCTGGGCAGCGAGCCGGGACCAGGTCTGCCGGTCCAGCTCCACGAACGGGGAGGCGCCGTCGCCGTTCGCTTCATTGCGTTGCAAAGTCACCCTAGAGATTCTGCCCTTCACGGGGCCAAGAGCGAAATGGGCCGGCCGGGGACGCCCCATCCGGGCGGGCGCAGGGGACCGTTACCGCCGCGCATCCTACGTCCGCCGTCCGGGAAACCCGCTAGGCTTATGTCCATGTGTGGAATCGTTGGATATGTGGGCCACTCAGCTGGCCGGGTAAATACTGGACACAATGCCTTGGACGTTGTCCTAGAAGGATTGCGGCGCCTGGAGTACCGCGGCTACGACTCAGCGGGTATCGCGGTCGTGGCTGACGGAACCATCTCGTCACGAAAGAAGTCGGGCAAGCTGCTCAACCTGATCGCGGAGCTGGAGGCCAACCCCCTGCCGGAGTCCCTGACCGGCATCGGTCACACCCGCTGGGCAACCCACGGCGGCCCGACGGACCAGAACGCGCACCCGCACCTCTCCGACGAGGGCAAGCTGGCCGTGATCCACAACGGCATTATCGAAAACTTCGCCGAGCTCAAACTGGAGCTCGTGCACAAGGGCGTGAAGTTCCTCTCCGAGACGGACACCGAAGTGGCAGCGGCCCTGCTGGGAGACATCTACCGGAACCAGCTGGGCGGCGACCGCTCCAAGGGTGGCCTGACGAAGGCCATGCAGCTTGCCTGCCAGCGCCTCGAGGGCGCCTTCACTCTCCTCGCCGTGCACGCCGACCAGCCCGACGTCGTTGTGGCGGCACGCCGCAACTCTCCGCTCGTCGTGGGCCTCGGCGACGGCGAGAACTTCCTCGGCTCCGACGTTTCCGGCTTCATCGACTACACGCGGCGCGCCGTCGAGCTGGGCCAGGACCAGATCGTCACCATCACCGCGGACACCGTGGAGATCACCGACTTCTATGGCGCCCCGGCCGAAGGCAAGGAATACCACGTCAACTGGGATCCGGCCTCGGCGGAAAAGGGCGGCTTCCCGTCCTTTATGGAAAAGGAAATCCACGACCAGCCCGACGCCGTACTGCAGACCCTGCTGGGCCGCTCCGACATCCACGGCAGGCTGACCCTGGACGAACTCCGGATCGATCCCGAACTGCTCAAGAGCGTCGACAAAATCATCGTCCTGGCCTGCGGCACCTCCGCCTATGCCGGACAGGTTGCCAAGTACGCGATCGAACACTGGTGCCGGATCCCCACCGAGGTGGAGCTCTCCCACGAATTCCGCTACCGGGATCCGATCGTTGACGAGAACACCCTGATTGTGTCCATCTCCCAGTCCGGCGAGACCATGGACACCCTCATGGCCGTCCGCTATGCCAAGGAACAGGGCGCCAAGACGGTCTCGATCTGCAACACCAACGGGTCCACGATTCCGCGTGAATCCGACGCGGTCCTCTACACCCACGCCGGCCCGGAAATCGCCGTCGCCTCCACCAAGGCCTTCCTCGCGCAGATTACCGCGGCCTACCTGCTGGGCCTGTACCTGGCACAGCTGCGCGGCAACAAGTTCCAGGGCGAGATCAAGGACATCCTGGCCGACCTGGGCAAAATCCCGGCCAAGATCCAGCAGATCCTCGACAACGAGGGCCAGATCAAGGCACTCGGCGAGTCCATGGCCGACGCCAAGTCGGTGCTGTTCCTGGGCCGCCACGTCGGGTTCCCGGTGGCGATGGAAGGCGCGCTCAAGCTCAAGGAGCTCGCCTACATCCACGCTGAGGGCTTCGCCGCCGGCGAGCTCAAGCACGGCCCGATCGCGCTGATCGAGGAGGGACAGCCCGTTTTCGTCGTCGTCCCTTCACCCCGCGGCAGGGATTCGCTGCACGCGAAGGTGGTCTCCAACATCCAGGAAGTCCGCGCCCGCGGCGCCATGACAATCGTGATCGCAGAAGAGGGCGACGAAGCGGTCAAGGCCTACGCCGAGCACGTTTTCTACATCCCGGAGTCACCCACGCTGCTGGCGCCCCTGCTCAGCACGGTCCCGTTGCAGATCTTCGCGCTCGCCCTCGCCTCCGCCAAGGGGTACGACGTGGACCAGCCTCGCAACCTGGCCAAGAGCGTGACCGTAGAATAGCGCCATGATTGTTGGCATTGGCGTAGACGTCGTAGACATTGAACGGTTCGGCCGGCAGCTGGAGCGCACCCCCGGGCTGCGCGACAGGCTGTTCGTCCCCGCCGAGCGCGAACTGAACACGCGGTCGCTGGCCGCACGGTTCGCCGCCAAGGAGGCCGTGGCCAAGGTGCTGGGGGCACCGGCCGGGATGAACTGGCAGGACTGCTGGATCGGACTGGACCAGAACGGTCCGACGGTCCAGATCAAGGGCACAGTGCTGGCCGTGGCGGAGGCCAAGGGCGTCAAGCGCTGGCACCTGTCGATAAGTCACGACGGCGGGATCGCCACCGCGACCGTCCTCGCCGAAGGCTGAGCAGTAACCTCCGCAGCAACTGCACCGCGAATGGACTGAAACGATGATCAGCGCCTACACCGGAACCCAGATACGCGAGACTGAAAGACTGCTTCTCGCGGCACGTCCGGGGCCCGGTGCGGGCGCTGTTCTGATGCAGCGGGCCGCCTACGGGCTGGCCAACGCCGTCGTCCGCGAACTGCACGGCCGCGGGGACCGCGTCTACGGTGCCAGCCTGACGGTGCTCGCCGGCAAAGGCAACAACGGCGGCGACGGGCTGTTCGCCGCCGCGCTGCTCGCCGGCCGGGGCATGCGGACGACGGCGGTACTCACCGCGGGCGAGGCCCACGAGGCCGGACTCGCGGCGTTTGAACGAGCCGGCGGCCGGGTGGTGCGGCTGACTCCGGAGAACGTCACCGAACTATCGGCGGCCGCGGCGCGGACCGACGTCGTGATGGACGCGGTCCTCGGAACCGGCGCCCAGGGCGGGCTCCGGGGCCCCGCCGCCGCGCTGATGGAACGGCTGGATCGTTCCCGCCCGGCGCTGGTGATCGCCTGTGACATCCCCAGCGGGGTCGACGCCGATACCGGCGAGGCCCACGCACCTGTGCTTGGCGCGGACCTGACGGTCACTTTTGGCGCAGCCAAGGCCGGCCTGCTGGCCGACCCCGGGGCGGATTACGCCGGACGTGTCCGGGTCATTCCGATCGGAATCGAAACGGCACTGCCGGTGCCTGCTCTGCGCCGGCTGGAGGCCGAAGACCTTGCCCTGCTGCTGCCGCGTCCGGCACGGCGCTCCCACAAGTACTCGCGCGGCGTGCTGGGCGTGGTGGCGGGCTCGCGGCGGTATCCCGGCGCGGCCGTGCTGGCCTGCAAGGGCGCCCTGGCGGCCGGCGCCGGCATGGTGCGGTACCTCGGCCCGCCGGAAGTCGCGGACCTCGTCCGCCGGGCCTGCCCCGAGGTGGTCTGCGGCCCGGAAAGCCCGGCGGAGACGCACGTCCAGGCCTGGCTGCTGGGCCCCGGTCTCGATGATGCCGCCCGTGAACAGCTGGACCGCGTCCGGGAGGCAGCAGCCACCGGGCTTCCGCTCGTGGCCGACGCCGGAGCGCTGCCGGCCCTGCCCCGCGTTCTCCCCCCGCACATGGTCCTGACGCCGCACGCCGGCGAACTGGCTGCCCTGCTGGCGCGGTACGGCGCAGAACCAGACCGCGCCGGAGTCGAAAACGCAACGTATACCGCCGTCGTGCAGGCAGCGTCACTGACCGGAGCCACAGTGCTGCTCAAGGGCGCCACGACCCTCGTGGCGGCTCCCTCGGGAACAGTTTTCAGCCAGGCAGAGGCAAGCCCCTGGATGGCCACGGCCGGCAGCGGGGATGTCCTGGCCGGCGTGCTCGGTGCGCTGCTGGCACAGCTTTCCGGAAGCGAGGCGGTGTTCACAGCCCACGGGATAGCGCGAACGGACCGGTGGGCGGCGATAGCCGCAATGGCCGCGAGCCTGCACGGCAGGGCAGGAAGCGCCGGATCGGCCGGCGGGCCGGTGGCCGCAACCGACATCGCAGAGTCCGTTCCGGAGGTCCTGCGGGGGCTGTAACGAAGAGGACACCCGGCGCCCCGACAGGGATGCTAACCCTACTTACCAGTAGTCTGTCTAAGAGATTGTCCGCAATGTACGAGGAGAACACATGGAAGTCTGGCCCGGAACGGCGTACCCGCTGGGAGCCACCTTTGACGGCACCGGCACCAACTTTGCCCTGTTCAGCGAACTGGCCGAGCGGGTGGAGCTCTGCATCCTCGCTGATGACTTGACCGAAACCCGGATCGAGCTGACCGAGGTGGACGGCTACGTGTGGCACTGCTACCTGCCGCACATCCAGCCCGGCCAGAAGTACGGCTACCGCGTTCATGGTCCGTACGAGCCGGAGCACGGGAACCGCTTCAACGCCAACAAGCTGCTGCTCGACCCCTATGCCAAGGCCATCCAGGGTCAGATCGACTGGGACCCGGCCCTCTTCTCCTACAACTTCGGCGACCCCGACTCGCGCAACGACGGCGACTCCGCGCCGCACACCATGCACGGCGTCGTCATTAACCCCTTCTTTGAATGGGACGGCGACCGCCAGCTGCGCATCCCGTACCACCAGTCGGTCATCTACGAGGCCCACGTCAAGGGCCTGACCGAATTGCACCCGGAAATCCCGGAGGACCAGCGCGGCACCTACGCCGGTGTGGCGCACCCCGCCGTGATCGAGCACCTCAAGAAGCTCGGCATCACCGCAATCGAGCTTATGCCCGTGCACCAGTTCATCAACGATGGCACCCTCGTGGAGAAGGGCCTCAACAACTACTGGGGCTACAACACCATCGGCTTCTTCGCCCCGCAGAACACCTACAGCTCCTCCGGCGACGTCGGGCACCAGGTCCAGGAGTTCAAGGCCATGGTCCGCGAGCTGCACAGGGCCGGCATCGAGGTGATCCTGGACGTGGTCTACAACCACACCGCGGAAGGCAACCACCTCGGCCCCACACTCTCCTTCAAGGGCATCGACAACCAGGCGTATTACCGCCTGGTCGACGACGACATGAAGCACTACATGGACTACACCGGTACCGGGAACTCGCTCAACGTCCGGCACCCGCACTCCCTGCAGCTGCTGATGGACTCCCTGCGCTACTGGGTGACGGAAATGCATGTCGACGGCTTCCGCTTCGACCTTGCCTCCACCCTGGCCCGCGAGTTCTACGATGTGGACAAGCTGTCCACCTTCTTCGAACTCATCCAGCAGGACCCGATTGTCTCCCAGGTCAAACTGATCGCAGAACCGTGGGACATCGGCCCCGGCGGCTACCAGGTGGGCAACTTCCCGCCGCAGTGGACCGAGTGGAACGGCAAGTACCGGGACACGGTCCGCGATTTCTGGCGCGGTGAGCCCTCCACCCTGGGCGAATTCGCCTCACGCCTGACCGGCTCGGCAGACCTGTACGAAAGCTCGGCGCGCCGGCCCGTCGCCTCCATCAACTTCGTCACCGCGCACGACGGCTTCACCATGCGCGACCTCGTCTCCTACAACGAGAAGCACAACGACGCCAACGGTGAAGGCAACAACGACGGCGAATCGCACAACCGCTCCTGGAACTGCGGCGAAGAAGGCGACAGCGACGACGACACCGTGCTGACCCTCCGCGCCCGCCAGCAGCGCAACTTCATCGCCACGCTCCTGCTCTCGCAGGGTGTCCCGATGCTCCTGCACGGCGACGAACTGGGCCGCACGCAACAGGGAAACAACAACACCTACTGCCAGGATTCCGACCTGAGCTGGGTGCACTGGGAAGCCATGGACCAGCCGCTGGTGGAGTTCACCGCCTTCGTCAACAAAATCCGCCGCGACCACCCCACCTTCCGGCGCAGCCGCTTCTTCGACGGCCGCCCGGTGCGCCGTGGCGAGGGCGAGAAGCTCCCCGACATCGTCTGGCTGAAAACGGACGGCACCGAAATGCTGCCGGAGGACTGGGGCAGCGGCTTCGGCCGGACCATCGGCGTGTTCTACAACGGCCACGGCATCCAGGAACAGGACTCCCGCGGGCGCCGGATCACCGACGACAGTTTCCTGCTTGGCTTCAACGCCCATGACGGCGACGTGGACTTTGCCCTGCCGGCCGAGGAGTACTCTCCGTTCTGGGACGTGCTCGTGGACACCGCGGACCAGACCGATACGGAAGAACCGCTCAAGGCCGGCTCCGTGGTGAAGCTGGCGGCCAAGTCGATGGTGGTGCTCCGGGCACATTCCGGCCCCGAAGTGGAGGTGGACTACTCCGCCGCCGCGTCGGTGGTCGCCATGGCCGAGCACGAGGAAGAGGACCCGGCCGCGGCTGCTGCCGCCGCCGAGGTCGAAGCCGCCGCTGCTGCCGCAGAGGCCGCCAAGATCGCCGCCGCGGAAGCCGCCGCCCAGGCCACTCCTGCGAAGGGCGCTGCCAAACGCCCTGCTGCCAAGGGGACCAGCGGGAAAAAGGCGGCTGAGAAACCGAAGACCCCGAAGGGATCCGCCTCATGAGGACCCCCGTCTCCACCTACCGGCTGCAGATCCGGCCCGGCTTCACCCTCCAGGATGCCGCCGAGACCGTGCCCTACCTGAAGTCGCTCGGCGTTGACTGGATCTACCTCTCGCCGATCCTGACCGCGGAGAAGGGCTCGGACCACGGTTACGACGTGACGGATCCCTCCGCGATTGACCCGGACCGCGGCGGGCCCGAGGGGCTCGCCGCGGCGTCCGCGGCCGCCCGGAAGGCCGGGATGGGAGTGCTCATCGACATCGTGCCCAACCACGTCGGCGTCGCCACCCCGGCCCAAAACCCGTGGTGGTGGTCGCTGCTGAAGGAAGGCCAGGGATCGCGCTACGCCCCGGCGTTCGACGTCGACTGGGACTTCGGCAAAGGCCGGATCCGGATCCCGGTGCTGGGGGACGATTCGGACGTCGACGCTCTGGAAATCAAGGACGGGGAGCTGCGCTACTACGACCACCGCTTCCCGCTCGCCGAAGGCAGCTACGCCGAGGGGGATGACCCGCGCGAGGTCCACGACCGTCAGCACTACGAACTGATCGGCTGGCGGCGTGCCGACGACGAACTGAACTACCGCAGGTTCTTCGCCGTCAACAGCCTGGCCGGCATCCGGGTGGAGCTTCCGGAAGTCTTCGATGAAGCGCACGCCGAGATCGTCCGCTGGTTCCGGGAAGGGCTGGCTGACGGACTCCGCATCGACCACCCGGACGGGCTGGCCGATCCGGAAGGGTACCTGCGCCGGCTGCGCGAGGTCACGGGCGGCAGCTACCTGCTGATCGAGAAGATCCTCGAGCCGGGGGAGGAGCTCCCGGCTGGCTTCGACTGCGACGGGACCACCGGCTACGACGCCCTTGCGGACGTGGACCGGCTCTTCGTCGACCCCGCGGGGCAGAACGCGCTCGACGCGCTCGATATCGGGCTGCGCGGCGGGGCAGCGGACTACGAGGACATGATCCGCGGCACCAAGCGGCGGGTGACCGACGGTATCCTGCATTCGGAGATGCTCCGGCTGGCGCGGCTGGTGCCCGCCGGCACGGGTCTCAGCGTCGACCAGGCCGCCGATGCCCTGTCCGAGATCATCGCTGCCTTCCCGGTCTACCGCAGCTACCTGCCCGAGGGCGCGGACGTCCTGAAGGAAGCCTGCGAGCTCGCCGTCCGCCGCCGTCCCGAACTTGGCGGCGCCGTCGGGCTGCTGCTGCCGCTGCTGCTCGACGCCGGCCTGGAGCCGGGCGCCGAGCTGGGACGCCGCTTCCAGCAGACCTCCGGCATGGTCATGGCAAAGGGCGTGGAGGACACCGCGTTCTTCCGCTACACCCGGCTGGGGACCCTGACGGAGGTCGGGGCCGATCCCACCGAGTTCTCCGTCCCGCCGGAGGAATTCCACGCCCGGATGGCCCGCCGCCAGGCCGAACTCCCGCTGTCCATGACCACGCTCAGCACCCATGACACGAAGCGCAGCGAGGACACCCGGGCCCGGATCTCCGTGCTCGCCGAGCTTCCCGCCGAATGGAAAGCCGCCCTGACGAGGGTGCAGGACCTGGCGCCGCTGCCCGACGGGCCACTCGCCAACCTCTTGTGGCAGGCCATTGCCGGAGCCTGGCCCGCAGACCGCGAACGGCTGCAGTCGTTCGCCCGGAAAGCGGCCCGCGAGGCCGGAAACTCGACCGACTGGCTGGACCCGGACGCCGCCTTCGAGGAGAAGCTGGCCGCCGCCGTCGACGCGGCCTTTGACAACCCTGAAGTCCGCGCGGAACTGGACTCCCTCGTTGCCCTGCTGGAACCCTACGGGGCTGCCAACTCGCTCGGCGCCAAGCTGGTCCAGCTGACCATGCCGGGGGTCCCCGATGTTTACCAGGGCACCGAGTTCTGGGACCGTTCGCTGACCGATCCGGACAACCGCAGGCCGTTCGACGTCGGTGCACGCCGTGAGGCCCTGGCCGCCCTCGACGCCGGCGAGCGTCCGGCATCATTCACGGCGGACGCGGCAAAACTGCTGGTCACCTCGCGGGCGCTCCGCCTGCGCCGGGACCGCCCGGAGCTGTTCACCGGCTACACCCCGGTCCGGACCTCCGGTGTGGCCGCGGCGCACCTGCTTGCCTTTGACCGGGGCGGAGCAGGAGGGGCCGGCGCCGTGACGCTTGCCACCCGGCTGCCGCGCGGACTCGAACTGCAGGGCGGCTGGCAGGACACCGCCGTCGACCTTTCCACGGCGATGACGGACCAGCTGACGGGCGCCACCTATGGCCCCGGCCCGGTGGGCGTGGCCGACATCCTGCGCGACTATCCGGTGGCCCTGCTGATGCCCGCTGCCTAAGCACTCCTTGAAGAACCGACATGGGGAACGGAAGAATGCCATGACCTTGCCTGCACACGGAACCGAACGATTCGATCTCTGGGCGCCGGACGCTGAGTCAGTGACGCTGCTCGCCGACGGACGGAAGTACCCGATGAGCCGGCTCAGCGGAGGTGACCGCCACGCCGCCGGTGGTGGACGCCACACCGGTGGCGGCCGCGACGGCTGGTGGACGGCCGCCGGAGCCCCGGCTTCCGGTGAGGTGGCCTACGGCTACCTCCTGGACGGGGACACCACACCGCTGCCGGACCCCCGGTCCCGGCGGCAGCCCGAGGGCGTGCACTCGCTGTCGCGGACGTTCGACGCCGGCAGCCACGACTGGGCTGACGGGCAGTGGAAGGGACGCGGGCTGCAGGGCGCCGTGATCTACGAGCTGCACCTGGGGACCTTCACCCCGGAGGGGACGCTGGACGCGGCCATCGGGAAGCTCGGCTACCTGTCGGATCTTGGCATTGATTTTGTGGAGCTGCTCCCGGTCAACGGCTTCAACGGCACCCACAACTGGGGCTACGACGGCGTCCTCTGGTACGCCGTGCACGAGGGCTACGGCGGTCCCGCAGCGTACCAGCGCTTCGTGGACGCCGCCCACGCCGCCGGGCTGGGCGTCATCCAGGACGTTGTCTACAACCACCTCGGACCCAGCGGAAACTACCTCCCGCGCTTCGGGCCGTACCTGAAGCCGGGGGAGGGCAACACCTGGGGCGACTCCGTCAACCTCGACGGCCCCGGCTCCGACGTCGTGCGCAACTACATCCTGGACAACTCCGCCATGTGGCTCCGCGACTATCACGTGGACGGGCTGCGGCTCGACGCCGTGCACGCCTTCAAGGACGAGCGGGCCGTCCACCTCCTGGAGGAGTTCGGTGCCCTGGCGGATGAGATCTCCGCCGAAACCGGACGCCCCGCCACGATGATCGCCGAGTCGGACCTCAACGATCCCCGGCTGCTGTACCCCCGGGATGTCAACGGCTACGGCCTGGCCGGACAGTGGAGCGATGACTTCCACCACGCGGTCCACGTCAACGTCAGCGGCGAGGCCACCGGCTACTACGCCGACTTCGAATCGCTCGAGGCCCTGGCCAAGGTCCTGGTTGACGGGTTCTTCCACGACGGCGGCTACTCCAGCTTCCGCGGGCGGCACCACGGCCGGCCCATCAACACCGACATCGTCCACCCGGCAGCGCTGGTGGTCTGCAGCCAGAACCACGACCAGATCGGCAACCGGGCCACCGGCGACCGGCTGTCCCAGACGATGGGGTACGGGCAGCTGGCGCTTGCCGCCGTCGCGACCCTGACTGCACCGTTCACGCCGATGCTGTTCATGGGCGAGGAATACGGCGCGAGGACGCCCTGGCAGTTCTTCACCTCGCACCCGGAGCCGGAGCTCGGCAAGGCCACGGCCGAGGGCCGGATCAGGGAGTTTGAACGGATGGGCTGGGACCCCGCGGTCGTCCCCGACCCGCAGGACCCAGGCACGTTCACGCGTTCCAAGCTCAACTGGGCCGAAGCCGCCGAGGGGGACCACGCCCGGCTGCTGGAGTTGTACCGGCGGCTGATCGCGCTGCGGCGCTCGACCCCGGAGCTCGCGGGGCTCGGCTTCGAGGACACGGCAGTTGCATTCAGCGAGGCCGACGGCTGGCTCCGCCTCCGCCGCGGCAGCGTGGAGGTCGCCATGAACTTCTCCGCCAGACCGAACCGGCTCGCCGTTGGGGGCGCATCGATCGCACTGGCGACGGACGACGTCGTGCGGCTCACTGCCGGACAGCTTGACCTTCCCGGCCACAGTGCCGCCATCATCTCGAAATAGGACAGGATAGTACGTATGACTTATGTTGCAGCAGAAACCCGATATGACTCCATGCCGTACCGCCGCGTGGGCCGCAGCGGGCTGAAGCTCCCCGCCATTTCGCTGGGCCTGTGGCACAACTTCGGGGACGACAAGCCGTTCGAAACGCAGCGCGCCATCCTGCGCCGCGCCTTCGACCTCGGCGTCAACCACTTCGACCTCGCCAACAACTATGGGCCGGAGGCCGGTTCGGCCGAGACCAACTTCGGCCGCCACCTCAAGGACGATTTTGCGCCCTACCGGGACGAGCTCATCATCTCCACCAAGGCCGGCTACAACATGTGGCCGGGCCCGTTCGGCGAATGGGGTTCCCGCAAGTACCTGCTCGCCAGCCTGGACCAGTCGCTGAACCGGATGGGCCTGGACTACGTGGACATCTTCTACAGCCACCGCCCGGACCCGGAAACGCCGATGGAAGAGACCATGGGCGCCCTGGACCACGCCGTCCGCTCCGGGAAGGCCCTGTACGCGGGCATCTCCTCCTACACCCCGGAACAGACCCTCGAGGCCGCCCGGATCCTCAAGGAGCTCGGCACCTCGCTGCTGATCCACCAGCCCAGCTACTCCATGCTGAACCGCTGGACCGAAAACGGCAGCCCCAACCTGTACGAGGCGCTCGAGCAGGTCGGCGCCGGTTCCATCGCGTTCTCGCCGCTGGCCCAGGGCATGCTGACGGACCGCTACCTCAACGGCATTCCGGCCGATTCCCGTGCCGCCCAGGACAAGTCCCTGGACGAGTCGATGATCACGGACGAGAACCTGGAGCGCGTGCGGGGCCTGCGCCGGATTGCCGAGGGCCGCGGGCAGTCGCTCGCGCAGCTGGCGATCGCCTGGATCCTGCGCGAGCAGGTCAGGGGTGCCTCGGTGACCTCCGCGCTGGTCGGCGCGTCCAGCGTCCGCCAGCTCGAAGACACCCTGTCCGCCGTCAACAACCTCGACTTCACCGCAGGGGAGCTGACGGCGATCGACGAGTTCGCCGTCGAGTCCGACATCAATTTGTGGGCCCAGAAGTAGCCTGCTTCGCCCGCGAGTAATACAGACGGTGCGGCGGCGGGGAACAACTTAAGTCCCCGCGCCGTTGACTAGAATGCTAAGGGCGCCGTACGGCGCCGTGTCCGCTGCCGCCGTCGTGCATCAGAGTACTACCGCGCCGGGCACATGAAGTTTGTTCTCAAAGGAGTTCCGTGTCTTCACATCCGATTCGTGTTGCAATCGTCGGCGTAGGTAACTGTGCCACCTCGCTGGTCCAGGGCGTCCAGTACTACAAGGATGCTGATCCCCAGGCCACGATCCCGGGTCTGATGCACGTGGAGTTCGGCAAATACCACGTCAATGATGTGCAGTTTGTTGCCGCTTTCGACGTCGATGCCAAGAAGGTCGGCCAGGACCTGGCCGACGCCATCCTGGCCAGCGAAAACAACACCATCAAGATCGCCGACGTTCCGCCGACGGGCGTCACCGTCCAGCGCGGTCCGACCCTCGACGGGCTCGGCAAGTACTACCTCGAGACCATCGAGCAGTCCACGGACGAGCCGGTGGACGTCGTCCAGGTCCTCAAGGACACCCAGGTGGACGTTATGGTCTGCTACCTGCCGGTCGGTTCGCAGGAAGCCGCCGAGTTCTACGCCCAGTGCGCGATCGACGCCGGAGTCGGGTTCGTCAACGCGCTGCCCGTCTTCATCGCCGGCACCAAGGCGTGGGCGGACAAGTTCACCGCCGCCGGCGTCCCGATCGTGGGCGATGATATCAAGAGCCAGATCGGTGCGACCATCACGCACCGCGTCATGGCCAAGCTGTTCGAGGACCGCGGCGTCACCCTGGACCGCACCTACCAGCTGAACGTCGGAGGCAACATGGACTTCAAGAACATGCTGGAACGGGACCGACTCGAATCCAAGAAGATCTCCAAGACCCAGGCCGTCACGTCCAACGTGGAAGCCGTGCTGGCCGCGAAAGACGTCCACATCGGCCCGTCGGACTACGTCCAGTGGCTCGATGACCGCAAGTGGGCCTTTGTGCGCCTCGAGGGCCGCAACTTCGGTGATGCCCCGGTGTCGCTGGAATACAAGCTGGAGGTCTGGGACTCGCCCAACTCCGCCGGCGTGATCATCGACGCCATCCGTGCCGCCAAAATCGGCCTGGACCGCGGCATCGGCGGCCCGCTGCTCTCGGCCTCGAGCTACTTCATGAAGTCCCCGCCGGAGCAGTTCAACGACGACCTTGCCCGTGAAAAGGTCGAGGCCTTCATCCGCGGAGACCTCGAGCGCTAACCAGCTCCTGCCCCGGACTCCGACGCTCCCGCACCGCACACTGCAACGCGGGGTCACTTACGGCCCATATTCCCCCTCGGGATGGGCCGTAAGTGACCCCGCGTTGCTGTTTTAGAAGAGGCCGACGGGATTGCCGTCGGCGTCGACGTCCATACGCATGGCGGCCGGGACCCT
This sequence comes from Pseudarthrobacter woesei, assembly GCF_055412745.1. Taxonomy (NCBI): domain Bacteria; kingdom Bacillati; phylum Actinomycetota; class Actinomycetes; order Micrococcales; family Micrococcaceae; genus Pseudarthrobacter; species Pseudarthrobacter woesei. The sequence continues at coordinate 103,945 of NZ_JBVAYU010000002.1, read as the reverse complement.
GGGCAGGCCCGGCATCGTCATGACCGCGCCGGTGAGGGCCACAATGAAGCCCGCCCCGGTCTTGGGGATCAAGTCCCGGACGTGGACAGTGAATCCCTTGGGTGCGCCGAGCCTGGTGGCGTCGTCGCTGAAGGAGTACTGGGTTTTCGCCATGCACACCGGGAAACCCGACCAGCCGTTTTTCTCGATCTCCACGAGCCGCTTGAGCGCCGGCACCGAGAAGTCCACGCCGTCGGCACCGTAGACCTCCTGCACGATCGTGCGGATCTTGTCCTCCACCGACATCTCCAGCGGGTACAGGTGCCGGAAGGTATGCGGCGCGTCGATGGCCGCGGCAACCTTGGCCGCCAGTTCATCGCCGCCATCGCCGCCCCCTCCGCGTCCCCAGACATCCGCCACGGCCGCCTGGACACCCTCGGCCGCGCACCACTCCAGCAGCCAGTCCAGCTCCTCCGGGGTGTCGGCGGCGAATTTGTTGATCGCCACCACCGGCGTGATGCCGAACTTCTCCACGTTCCGGACGTGCCGCCGGAGGTTCGCGACGCCGGCGGCCAGCGCCTCCGCGTTGGGCTCCTTGAGCCGGTCCTTCGCCACGCCGCCGTGCATCTTGAGGGCCCGGATTGTTGCCACCAGGACGACGGCGGACGGTGCGACGTCGGCCACCCGGGCCTTGATGTCCATAAACTTCTCGGCCCCCAGATCGGCTCCGAAGCCGGCCTCGGTGACGACGATGTCCGCGAGGCCGCGGGCGGTCTGGGTGGCGATCAGGGAGTTGCAGCCGTGCGCGATGTTGGCGAACGGGCCGCCGTGGACCAGTGCCGGAGTTCCCGCGATGGTCTGCACGAGGTTGGGCTTGATAGCGTCCTTGAGCAGCATCGTCAGGGCTCCCTGGACGCCAAGATCTGCGACGGTGACCGGCTGCCGGTCGTAGGTGTAGCCGAAGGTGATCCGGCCCAGGCGTTCCCTGAGGTCGGCGAGGCCCGTGGCGAGGCAGAACACGGCCATAATCTCGGAGGCCACGGTGATGTCGAAGCCGTCCTGCCGCGGAATGCCCTGCGCCGGGCCGCCCAGGCCAATCACGACCTCCCGGAGGGACCGGTCGTTCATGTCCAGCACGCGCTTGAAGGTCATCCGGCGCGGGTCGATGTTCAGCTCGTTGCCCTGGAAGATGTGGTTGTCCACTAGCGCCATCAGGGCGTTGTTCGCCGACGTGACGGCGTGGAAATCGCCGGTGAAGTGCAGATTGATTTCGTCCATCGGCAGCACCTGGGAGTAGCCGCCGCCGGTGGCGCCGCCCTTCATGCCCAGGATGGGGCCCAGCGAGGGTTCGCGCAGCGCGATCATCACGTTGTGGCCGGCCCGGGCCAGGGAGTCGGCCAGCCCCACCGTAGTGGTGGACTTGCCCTCGCCGGCGGGCGTCGGTGACATCGCGGAGACCAGTACCACTTTGCCCGGTGCCCGGTTCGCGGCCGTGAGCTTCCCCGGATCGATCTTGGCCTTGTACCGGCCGTAGAACTCCAGCGCATCGGCGTTGATGCCGGCCGCGGCCGCGATTTCCTCGATCGGCCGCATCGTGGCCCGCTGTGCGATCTCCAGATCGCTGAGCGGAGCGTTCGAGGCGGTGGCCCAGGTGGGGCCTTCGGGAATCGTAGGGTCAGACATCGTTGTCCTTCGGCTCGTGGCGTCGGTGGGTGTTCCGGCCGTTGATTGCCGGCCGGGTGTTACCGGCCGGTTGCCCCGGCTGCGGGTATGTGGCCCACCGGGACGGTCAGGTTTCCAAAGTACTGGCTCAGGGCCGTGTGATAGCTCTCCAGGGTAATCGCGGCGGTTCGTTGCCAGCCGAATTCCTGTGCGTGCAGGGAGGCAGCCCGGCCCATATCCTCGCGGGTAGCAGGGTCGTCGTACAGGGCCTCGAGGGCGTCGGCCCAGTCGCCGGCCTTGTGGCCTTCCACTAACAGGCCGGTGCGCCCGTCGAAAATCGCGCGGGACAGCCCGCCCACCCTGGTGGCAACCACGGGTGTCCCGCAGGCCTGCGCCTCGAGGGCCACGAGGCCGAAGGATTCGCTGTAGGAGGGCATCACCACGACGTCGGCCGAACGGTACCAGCCGGCGAGCTTCGGTGCGCTCACCGGCGAGTGGTGCGTGACGACGTCGTCCATTCCGGCGGAACTGATGAGCGACTTCAGGTCAAAGTCCTTGGCCCCGCTCAGGGCGCCCAGAATGGTCAGCTGCAGGTCGATGTCCGGGCGGCGGGCCCGAAGCAGGGCGGCCGCCTTGATGAGGATCTGGGGGCCCTTGAGCCGCTGGATCCGGCCGGCGAACAGCAGATGGAACCTGCCCGGCGGCACCCCGTGGGCGGCCCTGGAGCGGCTGCGGAAGGCCGGGGCGAAGATGGTCAGGTCCACGCCGGGCGGCGCCACATCGATGTGGTCGTTGTCCGCGTTGTAGTGCGACACGAGTTCGGCGGCTTCCGTGCCGGTGTTGGCGATCAGCCGGGTGGCGCCGTCGACGATCCGCTGCTCGCCGTCCTCGCGGCGGCGCGGCTCCGGCTGCTCACCGGATTCCAGCAGCAGGTTTTTCACCTTGGCCATGGTGTGCATCGTGTGCACGAGCGGCACCCCCCACAGCCTGGCGAGCTCCAGCCCGGCCACGCCGGACACCCAGTAGTGCGAATGGATCGCGTCGTAGCGGCCATGCGGCTGGAGCTGGCGGATCCTGTCAATCTCGGCCACCATGCTGTGCAGCAGCCCCGGCAGCTCTTCCTTGGGCAGCTTCCGCGGCGGGCCGGCCAGGACGTTGTGGACGCACACACCAGGGGCGGGATGTTCGACGGCGGCCTGCCCGGCGGCGGTGGACCGGGTGAAAATCTCCACCTCGACGCCGGTCTCCGCGAGGGCCGCAGCCAGCGCGCGGATGTACACGTTCATGCCCCCGGCGTCGCCCGAACCCGGCTGCTCCATGGGCGAGGTGTGGAGGGAGAGGAAGGCGACACGGCGGATCAGTGACATCCTGCTCCTCTCCTTTCCTGTTCAACACCTGAACGTGGATTCGATAAAACACTACTCCTGAAGTGCGGGCGGGTTCACCGGACGGCTTTGCCCGACGGCGGCGGCTGCTAACGTGGCCGCTGTGAGCGCACGCACAGAAACTGGGTCCCTGACGGCCGGCTGGGATATCCGGGAGGCCACGGCACTGGACTGGCTCGCGATTTGGGGGATCCTTGAGCCCGTCATCCGGGCGGGGGAGACCTTCACCTGGGACCGCGACACCACCGAAGCGCAGGCCCGCGAACGGTGGTTCAAGCAGGCGCCGGGACGGACGTTCGTCGCCGTCGGCCGCGGGGACCTCGACGGCGTCGTGCTGGGCACCGGCGAGCTGCACTCCAACCAGGGCGGCGCGGGAAGCCACGTGGCCAACGCCGGCTACATGGTCCACCCGGCCCACGCGGGCAAGGGCGTGGCCCGCGCACTCTGCGCCTACTCCCTTGATGCCGCGCGCCGGGCCGGTTTCCGCGCGATGCAGTTTAACGCCGTGGTGGAAAGCAACGTCCGGGCCGTCGCGGCATGGCAGGGCCTGGGCTTCGAGGTACTCGCCACCATACCTGAGGCGTTCCACCACCCGCGCCTGGGCTATGTGGGCCTGCACGTGATGTACCGCGCGCTGTAGCCCTACGCTTCGCGCCAAAGCTGCAACAGGTCCGGGAATGCGGCCTCGTAACCGGTGAGCAGCTTCCCGCCGAGGACTTCCGAATCAACGAGGGGATGCCGGGCAAAGGCTGCCCGGGCCGCTTCCCTCCGACCGGCCCCCGTCGCCAGCCCGGGCGAGGCCGCCTGAACGACGAGCCGCTCCACGTCCTTGACCCGCCGCATCAGCGCCAGTTCCGCCGCCGCCGGGCGAACCTGCGGCAGCGGCACGACGCCGTCCGGCGTCACCCGGCACGGCACCTCGACGACGGCGTCCGCGGGCAGCCCCGGGATCGCGGCGCCCGCCGCGTCCGCAAGCGTGTTGGGTGTATTGAGGATCAGCTCCGCCCCGCCGCCACCGGCGAGGGCGCGCATGACCGCCAGGGCGACGCGTTCATAGCCGCCGCCGGCCAGGTCCGTCTCGTCCCGGCGCTCGCCGGCAGGCCGGGCCTCAGCCAGATAGCCTTCCTCACGGGACCTCCGCGCAGCGTCCCAGAGCCCGTAGGCCTCCGGACCCGCCGCCGCGAGCCGCGGGTAGAGCTCCGCCTGCTGCCGGTCGATCGACTCCCCACGGGTCTGGGGGGAGGAACGGATGCCGGCCAGGGCTCGCGCGGTTTCGTAGTAGTAGTAGAGGTATTCGTTCGGCAGGCAGGCCAGCCCGGCCAGGAAAGGCTGCGGAAACAGCCGGCCCTCCTCGAAGCCGGCGAGGGCGCCGGCATCCGCCAACAGGCCGGGCAGCAGATCCCGTCCGCCGGACTCCAGCTTGTACAGCCAGCCGAGGTGGTTGAGGCCGTAGTAGCCCACGCCGTCGAGCCTTCCCTCGGGCAGTTCGACGCCGGCGGCCCGCGCCGCGCGGTGCACGAGCCCGCTGGCGGAATCACAGATGCCGATCACTTTGGAGCCGAGCATCGGGGTCAGCGCCTCGGTGACCATGCCGGCCGGATTGCTGAAGTTCAGCAGCCACGCATCCGGGCAGCGGCGGCGCATCTCCGCGGCGAGTTCAAGCATCGGGGGGATCGACCGCAGCGCGTAGGAGATGCCTCCGGCGCCCGTGGTCTCCTGGCCGAGGAGCCCCAGACCCAGGGCCACCCGCTCGTCGGCGATGCGGCCGGCGGTGCCGCCTGGCCGGATCGCGGCAAACACCAGGTCTGTGCCGTCGAGGGCTTCGGGCAGGGACGTGGTGGCCCGGACCGCAGGGAGGTGGCCGCCGGACGTCGGGGTCCGCCCCGCAAAGGCGGCCAGGACCGCCTCGATGGCGGCCAGCCGGCCGGCGTCGACGTCGTACAGCACCAGTTCACGGACGAGCCCGGCGAAGGGCCCGGCGCAAAGTGCACGGTAGACCAGCGGTACCCGGAATCCACCGCCGCCGGCAATCATAAGCCGCATGCCGACAGTCTATTCATTGTGGCTCATCCGGGCCGCGAGCACGCCTTTCCAGCAGTACCGGGACGGCGTAGTGTGCCATACATGGACGCGATTCCGACGCGGCGATTTGATCCGCTTTCCTCCGTCCGGACCCCGGCGGCGGAAGGCTTTGACCTGCTCCTGACCGGGACCGTGTTCCAGGACATCATCTTCACCGGGCTCCCGCACCCTCCCGTTGCCGGAACAGAAATCTGGAGCGAGGGAATGGGCAGCTGCCCCGGCGGCGTGGCCAACCAGGCCATCGCGGCTGCCCGGCTGGGCCTGCGGACCGGGCTGGCCGCCGCCTTCGGCGATGACGGTTACGGTGACTACAACTGGAAGATCTTGGCCGGGCAGGAACACGTGGATCTGTCGCTGTCCCGTCGCATCCCCGGCTGGCACTCGCCCGTCACGGTCTCACTGAGCGTTGAGCAGGACCGGTCCATGGTGACGCACGGCCATCCTGCCCCCGTGAGCTCTACGGAACTGATCGGCTGCCCGCCGCCCGCGCTCGCCGCCGTCGCTGGCCTTGATGAGGAAATGGAGCCGTGGGTCCTCGATGCGCATAAGGCCGGAGTCCGGCTGTTCGGCGACGTCGGCTGGGACCCTACCGGGGTGTGGGCGCCCGCCCGGCTGGACAACCTGCAGTACTTTCACGCCTTTATGCCCAACCAGCGCGAGGCGATGGCGTTCACCGGGCGCGACAATCCGTGGTCTGCGCTTTACTCGCTCGCAGACAAGGTGCCTGTGGCGGTGGTGACCCTGGGCCCGCAGGGTGCCATGGCCGTGGACTCCGAAACAGGTGAAGAAGAGTGGGTGCCGTCCCTTCCCGTCTCGGCCTTTGACCCGACCGGGGCGGGGGACTGCTTCGGCGCCGCTTTCATCGTCGGTTGCCTGGCCGGCTGGCCGCTGGGGGACAGGCTGCGGTTCGCCAACCTGTGCGCGGCACTGGCCGTGCAGGAGGTCGGCGGCTCGCTGGCCGCACCGGGCTGGGGCGATATTGCCGACTGGTGGCAGCGCGCCAACGCCCGGAAAGAACGGCAGGGCAGCCAGTGGCTCCGGCGCTATTGTTTCCTGGAAGAGATCATCCGCGACGTGCCGCTGGAGGCCCAGCGGAGGGCTACCGCGACCATCGCGCACCTTTCGGACGCGTAGTCGTCCCGCGCCCCCCGGCTTTAGCGCCATTGGACATGCCCTCCGCCCGGGTGTCGGCCGCGAATCTGGTTGCCGTTGGGCATGTCCTCCGCCGGGGCCGTGGCCTGGACATGATTCCGTTGTGTCCGCTCCTGGGTGCGAACAATGGACATGCCCTCCGCCCGGGTGTCGGCCCCGAATCTGGTTGCCGTTGGACATGCCCTCCGCCCGGGCCCTGGCCTGGACATGATTCCGTTGTGTCCGCTCCTGGGTGCGAACAATGGGCATGTCCTCCGCCCGGTTGTCGGCCCCGAATCTGGTTGCCGTTGGACATGCCCTCCGCCCGAGCCGTGGCCTGGACATGGTCCCGTTTTGTCCGCGCCTGGGTGCGAAAAATGGGCATGTCCTCCGGAAACGGGATGTCGCCGCTGCGCACGAATTCAGAGCTGCGCGCTGCCGCCCCTAGAATCGTTAAGTGACTTACCCAGCAGCAACAGGTGACTTCCGGCCCGGGTCGGAAGCCGCGCCGGCCCACGTCGAGGAACGCTCGGCAGTAATCGACCTCGAGGCCATCCGGCACAACGTGCGGCGGCTCGCAGCCATGGCCTCGCCCGCCCAGGTCATGGCGGTGGTCAAGGCCGACGCTTACGGCCACGGCGCCGTTCCTGTGGCCCGGGCAGCGCTCAGCGCCGGCGCCAGCTGGCTGGGAGTCGCCCACATCTCCGAGGCCCTTGCCCTGCGCGCCGCGGGTATCGAGGCTCCCCTGCTGGCCTGGCTGCACACCCCGGAGAGCAACTTCGCCGCCGCCGTCGCCGCCGGAATCGACATCGGCTGCTCCGGCTGGGAACTGCAGCGGATCGTGGCGGCGGCCCGCACACAGGAACGGCCCGCCCGTGTCCATCTGAAGGTGGACACCGGTCTGGGCCGCAACGGGGCCACCCTCGATGCCTGGGACGGCCTCGTCGGCGAAGCCATGGAATACCAGGACCAGGGCCTGCTTCGGGTGGTGGGGATCTTCTCACACCTCGCGGTAGCGGACGAGCCGGACCGCCCGGAAACGGATGAGCAGCTCGAGGCCTTCCGCGAAGTCCTCGCCATCGCCCACGACGCCGGCGTGGACCCCGAGGTCCGGCACCTCGCCAACACCCCGGCCACGCTGTCCCGCCCCGATACCCATTTTGACCTGGTCCGCGTGGGCCTGGGCCTCTACGGGCTGTCCCCGTTCGAAGGGCAGAGCCCCGACGAACTGGGCCTGCGCCCCGCCATGACGCTCCGGACCGTCGTCTCGCACTGCAAGGACGTTCCCGCCGGCCAGGGCGTCTCCTACGGACTGAACTACCGCACCCGCGGCACCAGTACCCTCGGGCTCATCCCCCTCGGCTATGCCGACGGCGTTCCGCGCGTCGCCACCGGCGGGCCGGTTCGGGTGGAAGGCGTGAACTACCCCGTGGTTGGCCGCATCGCGATGGACCAGATGGTGATTGACCTCGGACCGCTTCACGTCTCAACCGGCGGGCCCAGCCTCCTCGGCGCCGAGGCCGTGCTGTTTGGCGACGGCGCCGACGGCGGCCCCACGGCGGAGGACTGGGCCAGGGCTGCCGGCACCAACAACTACGAGATCGTTACGCGGATCAGCCCCCGGGTGCCACGCCGCTATATCAACGAGGAACCGGACCGCAGCGCGGTGCCGGACGTCGCTGCAGGGCCGCGGCCGTGACCTCCCCGGCGTGGGAAAGGACCCTCAATGTCCGGACCGCGGAGCAGACGCACGCCCTCGGGGCTGCCCTCGGCGCCCAGCTCTTGGCCGGCGATCTGCTGGTCCTCACCGGCGAACTCGGCGCGGGAAAGACCACGCTCGCGCAGGGACTCGGGGAAGGACTGGGCGTCCGCGCCGGCATCATCTCCCCGACCTTCGTGCTGGTCCGCATCCACCCGAACCGGCCCGACGGGCCGCGTCCCGGCGGGCCGGACCTGGTGCACGTGGACGCCTACCGGCTGGGCTCGGCCGCCGAAATCGACGACATCGACCTGGAAAACACCATGGACAGTGCCGTGACGGTGGTGGAATGGGGCCGCGGCCGGGTGGAGCATCTGAGCGACAGCCGGCTCGAGGTGGACCTGGTCCGCAGCCTCGGCGGCGCCGTCCCGGCTGCCGGCGTGGCCGGCACCACCGAAACCGATACCCAGGGCGCCGGCCCCCTGGACTTTGACACCGGGGATGACGACGAGCCCCGCACCGTCGTGATCCGCGGCTTCGGCCCGCGCTGGGTGCACTCGCCGGTCCTGCCTGCGGCCATGCCCGAGCCCACGGAACGGAACTCCTGATGCTGATCCTCGCCATCGACACCTCGGCCGTTGCCAGCGCCGCGCTCCTCTCCGACGACGCCCTGGAATCCCTGATCGGCAGCTTTTCCACCGAGGACACCCGGAGCCATGCCGAAGTCCTAGCCCCGGGCATCGAGAAGCTCCTCGCGGACGCCGGCCTGGGCGGAGCCGACGTCGACGCGATCGTCACCGGGGTGGGTCCCGGCCCGTTCACCGGCCTGCGCTCCGGAATCGTCACCGCCCGCACCCTCGCTTTCGCCTGGGGCAAACCGCTGCACGGACTGATGAGCCTGGACGCCATCGCCCTTGAAGTGGCTGAGTCCACGGACGCGGCGCCGGAGTTCCTCGTGGCCACGGATGCGCGGCGCAAAGAGGTCTACTGGGCCCGCTACGCCCTGGCCGGCGGCCAACTCCCGCAGCTGATGGACGGACCCCATGTGGGATTCGCCGCGGACCTCCCCAGGCTTCCGGTCTACGGTGCCGGGGCCGGAATTTACTCCGACGTCGTCAAGGCAGTCCCCGGATTCAGCACCCGGCAGCCCGAAGCCCTCTCCCTGGGCCAGTTCGCGCTGGCCCGGCTCGCCGCCGGGGAAAAGCTGTTGGACTCGACCCCGCTGTACCTGCGAGAGTCCGATGCCCGGGTTCCGGGCCCCCGGAAGAGGGCACTGTGACCGGCCCGGAAGAAGTGCGGGCCACGGGCGCGGCAACGCTGCGCGCAATGACGGCCACGGACATTCCCGCGGTTCACGAACTCGAGCGCCGGCTCTTTCCGGTTGACGCCTGGCCGCTTCAGATGTTCGTCGATGAGCTGTCGCAGGCCGAAACCCGGCATTACCTCGTGGCCGAGCACGCCGGGAAAATCGTCGGCTATGCCGGCCTGATGTGTATGGAGCCGATCGCGGACGTCCAGACCATCGCCGTCGTACCCGAGCAGGAGGGCAAGGGGATCGGCTCCGCCCTGCTCACCGGGCTCATCTGCGAGAGCCGGAGCCGCCACGCCGAGGACGTGCTGCTGGAAGTCCGCGCCGACAATCCCCGCGCCCAGCAGCTCTACCGCCGATTTGGATTCGAACAGATCCACGTCCGGCCCCGCTACTACCGCGACGGCGTCGACGCGCTGATCATGCGGCTAAGGCTCACTGACGCACGCACCGACACCACGCCCCGGGAAGCAGACCGCCCATGAACCGCCCCCAGCACAGTGACCGGCCGCTGGTCCTTGGCATTGAATCCTCCTGCGACGAGACGGGCGTCGGGATTGTTCGCGGAACCCGGCTGCTGAGCAACACCGTGGCCTCCTCGATGGATGAGCATGTCCGGTTCGGCGGGGTCATTCCCGAGATCGCCTCCCGCGCCCATCTCGACGCGTTCGTCCCGACCCTCCGGGAATCGCTGGCCGAAGCCCGGGTGACGCTGGCGGACATCGATGCCATCGCCGTCACCTCCGGTCCCGGACTCGCCGGGGCACTGATGGTCGGCGTCTGCGCGGCCAAGGCCCTCGCCGTCGCCACCGGCAAACCGCTGTACGCGATCAACCACCTTGTGGCGCATGTCGGCGTCGGCCTGCTGCAGGCGGACGACGGCGGCCCGCAGCCGTTTCCGGGGGCGCGGCCGGAAATCCGGCCGGAAAACCGGCCGGAAACCCTGCCGGAAAACTTAGGCGCGCTGCTGGTCTCCGGTGGTCACACCGAGATCCTGCGGATCCGGAACATCACAGCAGACGTCCAGCTGCTCGGCTCCACGATCGACGACGCCGCCGGCGAGGCTTATGACAAGGTGGCCCGGCTGCTGGGCCTGGGCTATCCGGGCGGCCCGGTCATCGACAGACTGGCACGCACCGGCAACGCCAAGGCGATCCGTTTCCCCCGCGGCCTCACCCAGCCGAAGTACATGGGCACCGCCGAGGAACCCGGACCGCACCGCTACGACTGGTCCTTCAGCGGGCTCAAGACCGCCGTCGCCCGCTGCGTCGAGCAGTTTGAAGCCCGCGGCGAGCCGGTCCCGGTGGCGGACATCGCCGCAGCCTTCCAGGAGGCCGTGGTGGATGTGATTACGGCCAAGGCCGTGCTGGCCTGCCGGGAGAACGGCATCACCGAGCTGCTGCTGGGCGGCGGCGTGGCCGCGAACTCACGGCTGCGCCAGCTGACCGAACAGCGTTGCAGCGCCGCCGGGATCCGGCTGACCGTTCCCCCGCCGGGGCTGTGCACCGACAACGGCGCCATGGTGGCGGCCCTCGGCGCCCAGCTGGTGATGGCCGGTATTGCGCCGAGCGGCACCGGCTTCGCGCCGGATTCGTCGATGCCGGTCACGTCCATCTCCGCCTGAGGCCATCCCGCGACGCGGGCTGCCGGGCCCAAAGTAGCTGGCAGTTGCGGCCGTTGTGAGGGCTGAAAACGGCCCCTGCTGCGAGTTGGATGGGCGCGCGGCGCAGGTCCCGTTCCCCCAGTTAAGCTTCGGAGCCCTTGCGCATCTGCTTGACCAGGTCCAGAACGACGGCGCGCAGGTCGCCGCCGTGCTCTGCCGCCACGCGGCGCTGCCGCTGGTAGCCGGCGCCGCGCTCGATAATCTTCAGGACATCGGCCAACTCGGCTGTGCACCCCAGTTTCACGGCGACGGGTTCAAGCCGCGCGACCGTCTCGCGGATGTGGTCCGTGACGAGTTGCTCGTTGCCTTCAGCGTCGAGGATGATGATGGCGTCCAGGCCGTAGCGGGCCGCACGCCACTTGTTCTCCTGCACATGCCAGGGCGGCATGGTGGGTATGGTGCCGCCGTTGTCCAGCGTCGTAGAGAACTCGTCGACGAGGCACTGGGTCAGGGCGGCGATGGCTCCGACTTCCTCCAAGGTGGCCAGGCCGTCGCAGATGCGCATCTCGATGGTGCCGAAATGGGGGACAGGCCGGATGTCCCAGCGTATTTCGGAGAGCGAGTCGATCACGCCGGTGGTGAACATGTCCTGGGCGTAGGACTCGAAGTCTTCCCAGCTGGAGAACTGGAAGGGCAGCCCGGCGGTGGGCAGCTGCTGGAACATGAGGGCACGGTGCGAGGCGTAGCCGGTGTCCTCGCCGCCCCAGAACGGGCTGGAGGCGGAGAGCGCCTGGAACTGCGGGAAATAGTTGACCAGGCCGTCTAGGACGGGGAGGACCTTGTCCCGGCTGTCGAGGCCGACGTGCACATGGACGCCGTAGATGACCATCTGGCGGCCCCACCACTGGGTACGGTCAATGAGCTTCGCGTAGCGTGCCTTGTCCGTCACGGGCTGGAGCTGGGGCGGGCTGAAGGGGTGGCTTCCGGCGCAGAAGATTTCGACGCCCATGGGATCGGTGACATCCCGGACCGCGGCGAGGGAACTGCTCAGGTCCGCTTTCGCCTCGGCCACGGTGGTGCAGATTCCGGTGACGAGCTCCACCGTGTTCAGCAGCAGTTCCTGCTTGATGTGGGGGTGCTCGTCATCCTCGTTCAGCTCGGGATGCCGGGCGGCCACGCCGCGGAGTACTTCCTTGGCGACGGAGGCCAGCTCACCGGTTTCCGCGTCGACGAGGGCTAGTTCCCATTCCACACCAAGAGTTGATTGCCTGGATGAAGCGAAATCAATCTTCATGTGGTCCCTTCACTGTTCTGCTGTCCGTTTCCGCCACTCCGGCCGGCAACGTCACAGGCGGAGTCGCCGGACAGTTGGCAGGGCAACGGTGGTGCAAGTCTAGTGCAGGGGTAGCATCGAGACGGTGGCCAGGTTGCAGAGAACACGTGAAAGTGTTCACAAAAGGACTCCGACCGCAGCAGTCCTAGGCGCGGTCCTGGGGCTGGCCCTCGGGATTTCCTCCTGCTCGGCGCCTCCCGCCACGGACCGCTCCGCCGGCCCCGTGGCCCCCGGGCAGGCCGGCACAACGAGCCCGCGTCTGCACCCGGCCGGGCCGTCTCAGCCGCCGTCTCAGCCGCCGGGCGGCTCCCCGGAATCTGCGCTCCGGGCCGGAACCAGACCGCTTGGCTGGGGGCCGCAGCAACAGGACGCGGACGCCGCACGCAGGGCCGTCGCCGCGATGAGCCCTGAGCAGCGGGCCGGGCAGGTCCTGCTGCCGTTCTACGCCGGCCAGGACCATGAAGCCCACGCCGCAAGCGTGGAGCGGCTGCACCTGGCGGGCTCCATCATCATGGCCGACAATGTCCCGGGAACCCCCGCCGGCCAGGTGGACACCGGCGCCATGCGCGGCGTCACCGGCCGGCTCCAGGCGGCGGCGCGGGCGGACGGCCGCGGCTGGCCCGGACTGATCGGCGTCGACCAGGAAGGCGGGGTGGTTGCCCGGCTGCGCGCCCCGCTGACCGAGTGGCCTGCCCCGATGAGCTATGGCGCTGCCGGAAGCGCCCCGCTCGCGTCCGATGCCGGCCAGGCGATGGCCTCGGAACTGGCGGCCGTCGGCTTCAACACCAACTTCGCCCCCGCTGCGGACATCACCATGGGACCCGCCGACCCGACCATCGGCGCCCGGTCCATGTCCGGCAACGCCGACACAGCGGCGGACTTCGGCGTCGCGTTCTCGAAGGGGATGCTGGAGTCCGGGCTGCTGCCCGCCGCGAAGCACTTTCCCGGCCACGGCTCGGTGAGCGTCGATTCCCACACGGACCTCCCCGTCCAGGGCGCTTCCCTGGAGCAGCTCCGGACCAGGGACCTGTTACCCTTCCAGGCGGCCATCGACGCCGGCCTGCCGATGGTCATGACCGGACACATCGCCGTTCCGGCCCTGGAACCCGGGGTGCCCGCATCCCTGTCCAAGGCGGCCTATGCGGAGCTGCGCCGGATGGGGTTCGACGGCGTGGCCGTGACGGATGCGCTCAACATGGGGGCGGTCCGGGAGCAGTTCCCCAACGACTCGGCCGCACCGCTGGCGCTGGCCGCCGGCGCCGACCTGCTGCTGATGCCGGCAGACGTGGCCGTGGCCCACGGCGCAATCGTCGCCGCGGTCAAGGCTGGTGGCCTGCCGCCGGAGCGGCTGGCCGAGGCAGCACGCCGGGTGGTCACCATGATGATCTGGCGTGGCCGCACCGGGACCCCGGCGGGAACGGCACCGGGGACCGGCACCGAACTCTCGCAAAGGGTCTCCGAGGCCGCGATTACCGTGCTGTCAGGGCCGTGCCGCGGGCGTATGGTCCCCGCGAGCGTTCGTGTGACGGGAGGCTCCGAGGAGGACCGTTCGCGCTTCACCGCAGCGGCCAGGGACGCCGGCATCAGCATCGGCGACGGCCCGCTCGTTTCTCTGATCGGTTTCGGCGGGAAGCCGGCAGGGCCGGAAACAGCGGCGGCAGACGTGGCGGTTGCACTCGACGCGCCGTGGCCGCTGGCAGACTCGGCCGCCCCGGCCAGAATCGCCCTGTACGGCCGCAGCCAGGGAGCGTTCGATGCCCTGGCGGCAGTGCTCGCCGGCCAGGCGACGGCCCCCGGAAAGCTGCCCGTCGCCGTCGGACGCCAGCACCCGGGTTCCGGCTGCGGCTGAGGCCGGCGGCGCCGGGCGGTCGCCCAGCGGGTGCCAAGCCGCGCCGCCGTATAGTGCGGTCTGTCGTTTAATGGAGGGGTGCCCATCCTGAATAAAGACATGACCCTGTGCATCTCCCTGTCGGCCCGGCCGAGTAACAACGGGACGCGCTTCCACAACTATCTGTATGAACAGCTCGGACTGAACTGGATCTACAAGGCCTTTGCCCCGACGGACCTCGCCCAGGCGATCGCCGGCGTGCGGGGCCTTGGAATCCGCGGCTGCGCGGTCTCGATGCCATATAAGGAAGCCGTCATTGCCCTCGTCGACGTGATGGACCCCTCCGCGAAGGCCATCGACTCGGTCAACACGATCGTCAACGACGCCGGCCGGCTCACGGCCTACAACACCGACTACACGGCGATCGAGCAGTTACTGCAGCGCCATGCCGTGCCGGCCTCATACTCCGTGCTGTTGAAAGGCGCCGGCGGCATGGCCAAGGCCACCGCGGCAGCGCTGCGGGACGCCGGATTCACCGACGTTACGGTGATCGCCCGCAACGAGGAGGCGGGACGTGCGCTCGCCGGGCTCTACGGTTTCGCCTGGCGCGCCGACGTCGATTCATCCGGCGCCGGGGCCGCCGACATGATCATTAATGTCACCCCTATCGGTATGGCAGGGAGTATGGCAGGGAGTACAACGGGCGGCCCCAATGCCGACTCCCTGTCGTTCCCGCAGGAGGTGGTGGACGCCGCGACGGTGGTGTTCGACGTCGTCGCGCTGCCGGCCGAAACGCCGCTCATCAAGGCCGGCCGCGCCGCCGGCAAGACCGTCATTACGGGCGCCGAGGTGGCCACCATCCAGGCCCTGGAACAGTTTGTGCTCTACACCGGCATCCGGCCCGGCGAAGAGCAGGTCCGGGCCGCCGAGGAGTTCATGCGGGCGCAGTAGGCCGGGCGCAGCATACCGGGCCGGAGTCAGACCCGGAGTCAGACCGGCTCCACCGAAATGGCCACACGCTCCTCGCCGATCCTGGTGAGGACCAGGGTGGCCGTTTTCCTGGCGGCATTCTTTCCTGTGGCCTTGCCACCGCCGGTCTTGCCGCCCGGCAGCAACTGCTTGCGCAGTTCCTCCGGCGTGACCGAGGTGCCGCGTTTTTTGATGTCCAGCACGCCGATGCCGTGGTCCTTGACCCATGACTTGAGCGCCTTGACGTTGTACGGCATCACCTCCAGGACCCGGTAGGCCCGGGCAAACGGGGTGTCCCGCAGTTCCGGGGCGCAGATGTAGGCGATGTGCTCGTCCACGAGGTGCCCGCCCAGCTGGAGGGCGACGTCGGCCACCAGTCCGGCGCGGATGACGGCGCCGTCCGGCTCATAGAGGTAGCCCTCGACCGGACCCACGGGGGCCACCGGGCCGCCGTCGAAGTCCTCGGCGCTGGTGAGTTCTGCCGCGCCCTCGGAGCCCAGCAGGAGGGCGGCACGTCTGATTCCGGGGCGCCGGACCGCGTTGAACCACAGCGACACCTCGGTGACGTCCCCGCCCACCGAGACCCACTGGGCTTCGCAGTCTTTGGTCACCGAGTCGTGCGGCATGCCGGGGCCCATCTTCACGCCCACGGCGAGTCCGGCGCCGGCCAGGGACTCGACAAAGGACAGCGGCGGGGAGAAGTCTTCCGGGTCCCAGAGCCGTTTGGTGCCGGAGGTGGAGGTGGTGCGGCGGGCCGGGTCCAGCCAGACGCCGTCGACGCCGTCGAGGGACACGGTGGTGGCGTCCGCGTGGACCACCGTGGCGTTCCGGAACGGGATCAGGTTCATCGTGGCGCAGGCGGCGGTGGTCTCATCCATCTCCACCGCGGTCACCTGGACATCCAGGGACGCCAGGGCCATCGCGTCGGCGCCCAGGCCGCAGCCAAGGTCCGCGACACGGGTGATGCCAGCCTCCACGAACCGCTGGGCGTGCCGGGCCGCGACGGTGAGCCGGGTTGCCTGCTCCAGTCCGGCCTGGGTGAAGATCATCTGCCGGGCGAACTCGCCGAACTTGGCCTCGGCCCTGGTCCGGAGCCGGGACTGGGTGAGGACGGCGGAGACCAGCTCGGGGGAGTGGCCGGCCTTCCGTAGCGAAGCATTCAGCCGGAAAGCCTCGTCCTCCCGGTACGGCCCCAGCGACGCCAGGAGCTCCCAACCCTCGGGATTGAGGAGCGGTGCGATCTGGTCCTGCGTTGCGTCAGCCATGCGATCAAGCCTAGAGCAGACACGGTTCAGGCTCCGTCCGCCCGGCGCGCCCGATAGGCTGGACGGCATGGATGACAGCGGCACGCAAGACAGCAGCAGGAATGACGGCTCCACCGACGACGATGCCGCCGTACAGTACGCCGATGAGGACCAGCGCAGCCGCCAGGGGCTTGTCCGATACGCCCGGCCGGCGCTGATCGCTGGAAGCGTCATGGCGGTGGTCTGTGTGGCGCTCCTGGTCATCATCTTCTTCCTGGACTCCTTCAACGCGACCATCTACTCCGTCGGCGGCAAGGACGTCACGGACGCCACCGACGAGGCTCGCAACATCCGGGAGACCTACGCCGCCGCCCGGGCGGGCGGCATCATCTTCCTCATCACCGGCGTTGTCCTGGCCGCCGCGGGTGGCGTGGTGCTGTACCGCCACCGCAGCGAATCTGGCCGGGATGCGGGCGAAGAAGACGGCGAAGACGTGGACTTCGACGACCTCGGCGAACGGTAGCCGGGGACCCGTCCCGGGCAGATTCCGGGCCTCGCCGGCGTTCACCCGGAACGAACTTCTGGCACTCGCCTTGACCGAGTGCTAACTACTTACATAGAGTCGTCATTAGCACTCTCCCTAGGAGGGTGCTAACACCTGAAGCTCTGTCAGCCAGGTATGCTGCCGGCACCGCGACGACGGTCTGTACGCCATGGCAGCACAGCTTCACAGTCCACGAATTTGCTGACGAATAGGAGAGGTCCTTGTCGGTCTCTATTAAGCCTCTTGAGGATCGTATTGTTGTCCGCCCGCTCGAAGCCGAGCAGACCACGGCTTCCGGCCTGGTTATCCCGGACTCCGCGCAGGAAAAGCCGCAGGAAGGCGAAGTTGTTGCAGTAGGCCCCGGCCGCTTTGACGACAACGGCAACCGCGTCCCGATCGATGTTGCCGTCGGCGACGTTGTCATCTACTCCAAGTACGGCGGAACTGAAGTCAAGACCGGCGGTACCGAGTACCTCGTGCTGTCCGCCCGCGACGTTCTGGCGATCGTCGTAAAGTAACTCTCTTGGACCCCCGCGCAGCCGATCCCTCGTTGATGGATCAGTTGCGCGGGGTTCTGTCTTTGAAAGGACAAAACCATGGCAAAGCAGCTCGCGTTTAACGACGCTGCCCGCCGGTCGCTTGAAGCCGGCATCGATAAGCTCGCCAACACCGTCAAGGTGACCCTTGGCCCGCGCGGCCGCAACGTCGTGCTGGACAAGAAGTGGGGCGCCCCCACGATCACTAACGATGGTGTCACCATCGCCCGTGAAGTCGAGCTGGATGACCCGTACGAAAACCTTGGCGCGCAGCTTGCCAAGGAGGTCGCCACCAAGACCAACGATGTTGCCGGTGACGGCACCACCACCGCCACCGTGCTGGCCCAGGCCCTCGTCAAGGAAGGCCTCCGCAACGTTGCGGCGGGCGCTGCCCCCGGCGAGATCAAGCGCGGCATCGAGGTCTCTGTTGAGGCCGTCGCAGCCCGCCTGCTGGAAAATGCCCGTCCGGTCGGAGGCACCCAGGTAGCCAACGTCGCCTCTATCTCCGCACAGAGCGACGAGATCGGCGAGCTCCTGGCCGAGGCCTTCGGCAAGGTCGGCAAGGATGGTGTGATCACCATCGAGGAATCCTCCACCACGCAGACCGAACTGGTCCTCACCGAGGGCATGCAGTTCGACAAGGGCTACCTGTCCCCGTACTTCGTCACCGACGCGGAACGCCAGGAAGCAGTCCTCGAAGACGCCCTGATCCTGATCAACCAGGGCAAGATCTCTTCGGTCCAGGACTTCCTGCCGCTGCTGGAAAAGGCGCTGCAGAGCTCCAAGCCGCTGTTCATCATTGCCGAGGACGTCGACGGCGAGGCTCTCTCCACGCTCATCGTCAACCGCATCCGCGGCACCCTGAACGTCGTTGCCGTCAAGGCACCGGGCTTCGGCGACCGCCGCAAGGCCATGCTGCAGGACATCGCCACCCTCACGGGCGCACAGGTTGTCTCTGCGGAACTGGGCCTCAGCCTGGACACCGTTGGCCTCGAGGTGCTGGGCACCGCCCGGCGCATCACCGTCACGAAGGACAACACCACCATCGTCGACGGCGCCGGTTCGGCCGAGGACGTCGCAGCCCGGGTTTCCCAGCTGCGCGCCGAGCTGACCCGCACGGATTCCGATTGGGACAAGGAAAAGCTGCAGGAACGCCTGGCCAAGCTGGCCGGCGGCATCGGCGTGATCAAGGTCGGCGCAGCCACCGAGGTGGAGCTGAAGGAAAAGAAGCACCGCATCGAAGATGCTGTCTCCTCGACCCGCGCTGCCCTTGAAGAAGGCATCGTGGCCGGCGGCGGCGCCGCCCTCATCCACGCCCTCAAGGCGCTCGACGAGGACCCGGCAGTGAAGGCCCTCGAAGGTGACGCGGCGGCAGCTGTCGGCATCGTCCGCCGGGCACTGACCCAGCCGCTGCGCTGGATCGCCCAGAACGCCGGCTTCGACGGCTATGTCGTCGTCGCCAAGGTTGCCGAATCCGCCGACAACCAGGGCTTCAACGCCAAGACCGGCGAATACGAAGACCTGATCGCTGCCGGCGTCATCGACCCGGTGAAGGTGACGCGGGCGGCCCTCCGCAACGCTGCCTCCATCGCAGCCCTCGTTCTCACCACAGAAACCCTCGTGGTCGAGAAGCCTGCCGATGAAGGCCAGCACGCGGGCCACCAGCACTAAGGTTCGACGGCGGCGCCCGCACCGGCGCCGCAGCTTCACCGGCACCATAGAAGAGGGGCCGGACCAGCATGAGCTGGTCCGGCCCCTCTTCCCGTGACAGGAGGCTGGCGTCAGCGCCCGGAGCGCAGGGCCTTCTGCCGGAGCCGCAGCGCGGCGTCCCCCGGAAGCCGCCTGGTAATCAGCCGGTAGAAGATCAGCACGGCAACAGCAGCCACCACGATTCCCACGAGATTCAGCCCCAGCTGGAGGACCGATCCGGCCGCCTTCTGGTACTCGCCCAGGACCAGCGCCACAGCCACGAAGCCGGCGGCCGGGACGGTCGTCACGGAAATGAACACGCCCACCAGGGCTGCGGACCGGCGGCTGATCACGGACAGCATTCCGGCGATCCCGGCCAGCACGGCAACGATCAGCGAATAGGGTCCCGGATGATAGATGAAATCGACGGCGGATCCCCGGTCGAGCACGTCGGCGGGAAAGAGACCGAGCGGCACGGACAGCCAGGCCGTGAGGGCGGCCGCGAGCATGGCCACGGGGAAGCCGACGCCGAGCGCCAGCGCCGCACCGCGTCCGAGCTTCCACTGCCGCCGCACGAGTGCCACCGCCAAGGCCGCAAGGGGGCCGAACTCCGGCCCCACCGCCATTGCCCCGACAATGGCGATGGTCGAATCCGTGACGATGCCGATGGCCGCCAACTGGGTCGCGAGGACAAGGAACGCCAGGTAACTCCAGGTGAGCCGCGAGTCGTCCCCTGCCTGCCGGGTCACCTCGTCCCAGATCACGGCATCGGCACCTTCGCCGGGGGCGGCTGCCACAGCCTGGTCCGCCCGGTCCGAGAGCACCAGTTCGGGCATGGTGACCGAGATCGAGCCGACTTCCTGGACGTTCAGGGCATGGAGTTTCTCCACCAGCCGTTCAACGGATTCGCGTGCGAGCAGGACCTGGATTACATCCCCCGGCGGAACAATGGAAGCACCGGTATGGCGCGCGATTTCGGCGACGCCGATCTCCCCGGAGCAGCAGTCGACCACAGCGGGGGACAACTTCTCCGGCACACAAATTCGCAGCTGCGCGATCACGATGCGGCCTCCTTCGACTCGTTACAGCGTAGCCGCCGGGCCGGCGGATACCCCGGCGCAGCCCGGCTCGCCAGCCCTTGCGATTGGCCAGACAAGTTACGGATCGGTAACATTGATGCTTTGGAATCCGGCCTGAAGGGTCTCGAGTGTCGAACGAGCGAACCATAGCCAGCCTGCCGGCAGCGGCGGCGGGTTCTCCGACGAGCCCAAAATCCAACTACCGGCCCGAGGTGCAGGGCCTCCGTGCCCTTGCCGTGCTCATGGTGGTCACCTACCATGTGTGGCTCGGCCGGGTCTCGGGCGGCGTCGACATTTTCCTTCTTGTTTCAGCTTTTCTGATGACGCTCAGCTTCACCCGCAAGGTGGAGAGCGGCAGGCCCCTGCGACTCGTGAGCCACTGGCTACACCTGCTCAAGCGGCTGCTGCCCGCCGTCGTGGTGGTCATCCTCGGTGTCCTGGCGGGCACCCGGGTGATTCTCCCCGAAAGCCGCTGGCCGGACGTGCTGGACCAGGCCTGGGCCTCCCTGCTGTACCGGCAGAACTGGCTCCTGGCGGACACCGCAGTCGACTACTACGCGCAGGACCATTCCGGGGCCAGCCCGCTGCAGCACTTCTGGTCGCTGTCCATCCAGGGCCAGGTGTTCCTGCTCTGGCCGCTCGTGTTTGCCGGCGTAGCCCTGCTGCGGAAGTTCCTGCGCCGCTGGACCCCTTTGAATGACAGGGTGAGCTACACGGCGCTCCTGGCCGGAGCGTTCGGTGCCATTTTCCTCGCGTCACTGGTCTATTCCATCGACCAGACCGCCAACAACCAGGCCTACGCGTACTTCGATACCCGCGCCCGGCTCTGGGAATTCGCGCTCGGCTCCCTGCTGGCCCTCGCCCTGCCCCACCTCAAGCCCGGCAGGCTGGTGCGGGTGGCGTTGGGCTGGATAGGCCTCGCCGCCATGCTTTCCTGCGGCATCCTCCTGACCGTGGACCGTTCCTTCCCCGGCTTCGCGGCGCTGTGGCCCACGCTGGCGGCCGCCGCCATCATCGTGGCCGGTCAGAGCGGCAGCCGCTTCGGCGTGGACCGTTTCCTGAGCTGGAAGCCGCTCGTAGCACTGGGCGACAACTCCTATGCGCTGTATCTGTGGCACTGGCCGCTGCTGGTGCTGGCCCTCGCCGGGATGGGGATCACCGCACCGAACCTGGTCCAGGGACTGGGTATTGTCGCCGCGTCCGTCCTGCTGGCCGTGCTGACCACCCGCTTCGTGGAGAAGCCGCTGCGCGACTGGCACTGGCCCCAGCGCCGCGCCTGGCGCACCGCCGTCGTTATCATGGCGTGCGGCGCCCTGCTGGGCGGCCCCGTGTCCGTGTGGCAGAGCAAATTGATGGCCGACGAGGCCGCCGCGGCATCGCAGCCGAAAGAACTGACCCCCGGAGCGGCGGCCCTGTCACCCGAAAACGCCGGGAAGCCGACGCCGGACGCGAAGATCATCCCCGCGCCCGTGGCGATGAAAAACGAGTGGGCGGACATTGACGGGCTGTGCGATGACACGAACGTTCCGGAGGACCCGCTGCTCGCGGGATGCCTGCAGAACAGCCGTCCGGAGAACGTCACCAAGCGGATCGTCGTGCTCGGCGACTCGCACGCCCAGCAGTACATGGCGGCGCTCGGCCCGATCGCCCGGAGCCATGGCTGGGAAGTCGTCGCGCTCCTTAAAGGTAACTGCCGCTTCGGCGGTGAGTCGCCGGACCGTGATGCCGAGTGCAACGCCTTCAATGCGGCCAGCGCCCGGTACGTCCTGGACCACAAGCCGGACGCGGTCTTCACCGTCGCCTCGCTGACCCGCAAGGACGCACCGTTCGAAACCGAGGTGCCACAGTACCTCGAGGGCATCAAGCCCATCACCGACGCCGGCATGGACGTCGTCGGCATCCGCGACAACCCGCGCTTCACCATTAATATGCCCGAATGCGTGCAGAAGAACGGCACCGGGGCCGGGAAGTGCAATATCCCGCTGCAGGAATCCCTTGCCGATTCCTCGCCCCTGGACGCGTACCGGGGGAGGGTTCCGCGGTTGCACCTGATGGACCTGAGCGACTTCATCTGCGCCGGCGGGACCTGCCCCGCCGTCGTCGGAAACGTGTATGTCTACAAGGACGACAACCATTTGACCAAGACCTATGTCCAGAGCATGATCCCGATGTTCGAACAGCGTCTGCTGGCGGCCACCGGCTGGACCTGACCCGGGCGGCCGGCGGCGCCCGTGCCTTTGCTCACATTACCGGGCCGGAATATGGGGATCGCCGCCAAGGTTCTAGTATTTATTCAACACTTCTGCACAGGCCATGCCCGTAATGACGGGCTGGTCATCTGCTGCAACCCCTACCCGTGAAACCCGGCAACCAAGGTAAGAGGCGCACTCATGACCCAGCCCGAACACGACCCCTTCGGCTTCATCGGCCTGACTTATGACGACGTCCTGCTCCTGCCGGGCCACACGAACGTCATTCCTTCCGAGGCGGACACCTCCTCCCGGATCTCCAAGCGCATCACGGTCCAGACACCGTTGCTGTCCGCTGCCATGGACACCGTCACCGAGTCCAGGATGGCCATTGCGATGGCCCGCCAGGGCGGTCTCGGCGTCGTGCACCGCAACCTCTCGATCGCCGAACAGGCGGACCAGATCGACCGGGTCAAGCGCAGCGAGTCCGGCATGATCACCAACCCGCTGACCATAGGCCCCGAGGCCACACTGGCCGAGCTGGATGAGATCTGCTCGCACTACCGGGTCTCCGGTCTGCCCGTCGTGGATGAGGGCATGAGGCTGCTGGGCATCGTCACGAACCGCGACACCCGCTTCGTGCCGGAGGCTGATTTCCCGATCCGACTCGTCAGCGACGTCATGACCAAGATGCCCCTCGTCACCGGGCACGTCGGCATCAGCCGTGAGGAAGCCTCGCACAAGCTGGCGACCAACAAGATTGAAAAGCTCCCGCTCGTCGATGAGCAGGGCCGGCTTAAGGGCCTCATCACCACCAAGGACTTCACCAAGGCCGAGCAGTACCCGCTGGCCACCAAGGACGAGGCGGGCCGGCTGCGTGTCGGTGCCGCCATCGGGTTCTTCGGTGACGGCTGGGAACGTGCCATGACCATGATCGACGCCGGCGTGGACGCCCTCTTCGTCGATACCGCCAACGGCCACTCGCAGGGTGTGCTGGACATGATCCGCCGGCTGAAGTCCGATCCCGCCGCCGCCCACGTGGACATCATCGGCGGCCAGGCCGCCACCCGCGAAGGCGCCCAGGCGCTCATCGACGCCGGTGCCGACGGCATCAAGGTCGGAGTGGGCCCGGGGTCGATCTGCACCACCCGCGTGGTGGCCGGCGTCGGTGTCCCGCAGATCACCGCCATCTACGAATCCGCCAAGGCGGCCATCCCCGCCGGCGTTCCGCTGATCGCCGACGGCGGCCTGCAGTACTCGGGCGACATCGGCAAGGCGCTGGTTGCCGGCGCGGACACCGTGATGCTTGGTTCCCTGCTGGCAGGCTGCGATGAGTCCCCGGGTGACCTGATCTTCGTCAACGGCAAGCAGTTCAAGCTCTACCGCGGCATGGGGTCCCTCGGTGCCATGCAGACCCGCGGCAAGAACACCTCCTACTCCAAGGACCGCTACTTCCAGGCTGACGTCTCCGGCGATGACAAGCTCATCCCGGAGGGCATCGAAGGCAGGGTGGCCTACCGCGGCCCGCTGGCCTCCGTGGCGTACCAGCTGGTCGGCGGCCTCCGCCAGACCATGTTCTACACCGGCGCTCCGACGATTCCGGAGCTCAAGGCCCGCGGTAAGTTCGTCCGCATCACGCCGGCCGGGTTGAAGGAATCCCACCCGCATGACATCCAGATGACGGTGGAGGCGCCGAACTACGGTTCGCGCTAGTCCCCACCCGCTCCCTAACCTCGCAAGCTCGGCCAGGGAACCCGGCGGGCGTGGCCCCACCGCAGGCACGGCGACAGGCAGGTCATGGGGATCTCTGCCCATGCCCTGCTTCCGTCTGTCCGCGGTACCCTCGAGGCTGATCTGCGGCCCGGGATTGACGGGTCCGCGACACCTTGGCCGACTGCACGGGGGATGGTATGGCTGCTGGATTTCAGGGGGCGGACACTGCCCAGCTCAGACGGCTCGGCGCGCAGATGGGCTCCTCCGGCCGGATCCTGCTCTCGCAGCTGGGCGCCCTGGGCGCCGGCGTGGCGCAGGCGCCGTGGCCGGGACCCGACGCCGACAGGTTTCGGCATGACTGGCAGTCCAGCCACAGCCGGGAGCTGCGACGGGCCGCCGCCTTCCTGTCCGGCGCGGGCCAGGAACTGATCCGCAATGCGGAAGAGCAGGAGCTGGCCAGCCTGGCCGGCGGCTCCGGAACGGCACCGGCAGGACTCCCGGCGGCAGCGGCCACACCGCAACCTGCCGATCTGGAGGGCAAGACGCCGGCCCGGATCCGGGCCTGGTGGGACGGGCTGGCTGCAGGGCAACGGACGGCCTTCATCGCCCGGTACCCGGTCCTGGCAGGAAACACCAACGGCGTCCCGTTCGAGGACCGCATCCGCGCCAACGCCATCACCGCGCAGCACCGGATCGGCTGGCTCCGGACCTCAGATCCGGAGCCCAGCTTCAATCCGCTGATCATGGCCGTGGGGTATCCGCAGCTGTATGCCAGGGAACACGGTGCCTGGGCGGCACGGCAGTCCGGTGCCGCGTACCTGCAAAAGGTGGTGGACGGCAAGATCAAACTCGTGGCCTACGATCAGCAGCGCAGCTCCATTGTGGAAATGGTTGGCAACTACGACGCCGAGACCACCACGGTCGTGACTTACGTGCCGGGGACCACCACCAACGAGGGCTCGTTCTACGGCGGCGGACCGCAGCAGATATCCCGCTACCTGGTCACGGCGGATCACTCGGGTGGCACCGTGGCCCTGGTGTACAAAGGAAGCGAATTCCCGGACGGGCCGTTTGGGGAAGCCTTCCTCGACGAAGCCCGGAGCGAAGAGTTCGTCGCCGCGGCCGCCCCGGTACTTCGGGACTTCCAAAACGCGGTCGACCTCGAGAAACCGGCCGGTGCACGGACCATTGGCATTGGCCATAGCTGGGGTCTGCGGAACGTCACAGGGTCCGAGACTGCCGGAGCACACTATGACAAGGTGGTCGCGTTGTCGGGAGCCGCGATGCCCTCCGGATGGATAGCAGACCCTGGCACCCGGTACTCCAGCTACACGTATCCTGACATCCTGCTAACGGCGGAACTCAGCGGCGCCGTCGGAGACAACTACCCCATGAAGGAACCGGTCTTTGACAAGCACATCTACGCTCCACCCGGGGGAGTCACCTGGCGGGACGCCTACAGCATCCACAACCACAGCCTCATCGCAGCGACAACGGCGGACAACGAAATGGCATTACGGGAAATGCGTAAGGACCTCTATCGATGACCGGCACAAGGACCGGCGGCATGGCATGGCTTCGTGCCGCCGCGGTGATGGGCCTGGCTGTCGGCTTGGCATCGTGCGGATCAACGGGAGCGGGTAATCAAATGTCCAACATCACGCTGGAAGCTGCAAAAGGCAAGCTGCTTGACCTGCAGCACCAGATCATCGAAAGGGTCCCCAAGGATCTCGTCATCACCGTCGTTGAAAACGATAGGTCCACCCTGATGCAGTGCCCGGGGGACCAGAAGAAATGGACCGGGACCGGGCAAGTCGAGTTGCGGCCCGGACTGGACAGGACGAAGTTCCTCAACGACGTCCGGGACATGGTGGCCGGCCAGCCGGACTGGAAAATTGGCGGGGGCACCGACAAAGACGGCGCCCCCACCGTTGACCTTCTTCACAACGACGGGACCCACCTGATCGTGGGCATCTGGGACGGGCCGGAAAGCCTCCAGATTGACGGCTTCAGCGCCTGCTTCGATTTCCCGGAGTACCAGTACGGGGAAGAGTACTAGCCGGTATTCACGGGTCTGCGCCCACAACTAGGCTGGAGGCATGTCCGAACTCGTGCCCGCGCGTGAACCGAAGCGCAAGCTGGCGCTGAGGCCCTACGCCCGGGCCGTCGCGCAGGTGCTGCGCGTGAGCTTCCGGGCCTCGCCCGCAGCCGTTGTGATGAAGGTCGCCGGCTCGCTCATCTCGGCGCTGCTGCCCCTGGTCACCACGTACTTCGCGGCCCTGACCACGACGGCGCTCGCGGCCGCATATTCGGGCGACGCCGCGGCCGGGCAGCAGGCGATCATCTACGTCATCATCACGGCCGCGCTGGGCCTCTTCTGGGGCGCCTTCAGCAGCGTGGACCGCTACATCCAGCAGCTCATGAGCTTCAAAGTGGGCGCGATAGTCGGCGACCTCATGTATGAACGGTTCCTCGCCCTCGAGTTCTGGCGCTACGACGACAAGGAAACGGTGGACCTGTACGACCGGGCCAAGCGCTTCTCCGATTCCTACGCCCGGGTCCTGGACCGGATCGCCGCCATCTTCACCCAGCTGGTCTCGGTGATCCTCGCGATCGGCGCGCTGCTGCTGGTCAGCTGGTGGATCGCCGTGATCGTCCTAGTAGCGATCGTGCCCAGCGTCTACCTGCAGTTCAAACTCTCCCGCGAACAGATCGCGCACTGGAACACCCAGATTGATTCCCGCCGCCAGCGGAGGATGATCGAAACCAACCTCCTGCGGCCCCAGCACATCGCCGAGATGCGCCTGTACGGAATAGTGGGGTACCTGATGGGGCTGCGCTCGCGGCTGCGGGACGCCGACGAGAAGCGCCGGCTGGATTTCCAGAAACGCTACATCCCCAAACAGCTCGCCGCCGACGCACTCCAATACGGCGCCGAGGTCGTGTCGCTGATCTGGGTCGTGGGCCAGATCATCGCCCGGGCGCAGCCGGTGGGACAGTTCCTGTACGTCCAGCAGATCGTCAGCCGCGCCCTCTCCACCGCCAACAGCCTTGTGTCCTCGCTCAGCTCCATCGACGAGGACCTCGCGAACCTCAAGGACTACGAGCTGTTTATGGCCCTGCCGGTGCGCGCCGACCACGCCCCGCCCCTGCTGCAGGCGCCCACGACCGTCGAGCTGCGGGACATCCGTTTCACCTACACCGGCAGCGAACTGGAGGTCATCAAAGGGATCTCCCTGACCATCCGCGAAGGCCAGCACATCGCCGTCGTCGGGGAGAACGGCGCCGGGAAGTCCACCCTCATCCGCATCCTCGCAGGACTCTACCGGCCGGATTCCGGGCAAGTCATGCTTGACGGCGTCGACCTCGCCGCCGTCGACGTCACCTCCTGGCACCGCCATCTGGCGGTGCTGAGCCAGGAGTTCCTCAAGTACGAGTTCGCCACCGCGGCGGAGAACATCTTCTTCGGCGACGTCGATTCGCCGCGGGACGATGAGCGGGTCCGCCACGCCGCCGCCGACGCCGAGGCCCTGGAGTTCATCAACAAGCTGCCCAACGGACTGGATAACCACGTCAGCAACTGGATGGAGGATCCGCGCGGACGGAAGGGCAGCGGGCTGTCCGGCGGGCAGTGGCAGCGCCTCGCGATGGCCCGGAATTTCTACCGGAACGCCTCGTTCATGGTGATGGACGAGCCGACCTCGGCCATCGATGCCCTCGCCGAGCACCGCATCTTCAGCAGGCTCTTCGCCGGCCGCAGCAGCACGATCATCGCCATCAGCCACCGGCTCGCGACGATCGAGAAGGCGGATATCGTCTACATGCTCGAGGACGGCAGGCTCGTGGAGCAGGGGACCCACAAGGAACTCGTCGCCCTGCGGGGCCGCTACTTCCGGATGTTCGAATCCCAGCTCACCGTGGATGAGGCCGAGGGCGCCTGAGCTGCCGGCCCGGATCCTCCATGGGATATGCCCTCCGTCCGCCGCGTCCAGTGGACATAGTGCCAATATGTCCAATCCCGGGCATGGGGAATGGGCATGTCCTCCCGGGAACGGAGGGCATGCCCATTCCTCGTGCCTCGATCGGCGCGGCCCAGCTGGCCGGGGTCAAGTAAAGTAGGGACGTGACTTACGAGATTGAGATTGGCCGTGGCAAGCGTGGGCGTCGTGCCTACTCCCTGGACGACATTGCGATCGTCCCCAACCGCCGGACGCGTGATCCCAAGGACGTATCCGTCGCCTGGCAGATCGACGCGTACAAGTTCGACATGCCGGTCATCGCCGCTCCCATGGATTCGGCCATGTCGCCGGAGACCGTCATCGCCCTGGGCCGCCTCGGCGGACTCGGCGTACTCGACCTCGAAGGGCTCTGGACCCGGTACGAGGACCCGCAGTCCGTCCTGGACCAGATCGGGGCGCTGCAGGACGAGACCAACAGCCCCGCCGTCACACGCCGCATGCAGGAGCTCTACCAGGCCCCGATCCAGCCGGAGCTGATCACCTCGCGCCTCGCCGAGATCCGGGCCGCCGGTGTCACCGTCGCCGGCTCCCTCACCCCGCAGCGGACCCAGGAACACTACAAGACCGTGCTTGCCGCCGGCGTCGACATCTTCGTGATCCGCGGCACCACCGTCTCCGCTGAACACGTCTCCAAGGACCACGAGCCGTTGAACCTCAAGCAGTTCATCTATGAACTCGACGTCCCCGTCATCGTCGGCGGGGCTGCCGGCTACACCCCGGCGCTGCACCTCATGCGCACCGGCGCAGCCGGGGTGCTGGTCGGCTTCGGCGGCGGAGCCACCACCACTACCCGGCGCGCCCTGGGGATCCATTCACCCATGGCCTCCTCAATTTCCGACGTCGCCGCGGCCCGCCGGGACTACATGGATGAATCAGGCGGTCGCTACGTCCACGTCATCGCCGACGGCGGTATGGGGTCCTCCGGCGACATCGTCAAGGCCATCGCCATGGGCGCCGACGCCGTGATGCTGGGCAGTGCCCTCGCCCGCGCCGAAGAGGCTCCGGGCAAGGGCTGGCACTGGGGCCAGGAAGCCCACCACCTTGAACTTCCCCGCGGCGACAGGGTTAACGTCGGCACCGTGGGACCACTCGAGGAAGTCCTGTTCGGGCCGGGCCACCACACTAACGGAACGTCCAACCTGATCGGTGCGCTGCGCCGTTCGATGGCGACCACCGGCTACTCGGACCTGAAGGAATTCCAGCGCGTCGACGTCGTCGTCTCGCCGTACGCCGGGAACTGAGCGACCCCTGCCCATCCCGAGCACTTGGAAGTAGTCTGGTGCCCTACGAGCTTTGATCCGGATGGAGGCGTGACATGAACAGTTTTCCCGGCGGTTCTCCCAAGGCCGGCGGTGCCTTGGGACCCGCGGAGCGCGAAGCTTCACTTGCGGTGCTCAAGGGCACCACGGCCCCGGGCAAGGAACTTGACATCCTGATTGTGGGCGGCGGCATCGTCGGCACCGGCGCCGCCCTCGACGCCGTCACACGCGGACTGAGCGTCGGCATCGTGGAGGCCAATGACTGGGCCGCGGGGACGTCCTCACGGTCGTCGAAGCTCATTCACGGCGGCCTCCGCTACCTGGAGATGCTTGACTTCGCCCTGGTCAAGGAAGCGCTGCATGAACGCGGACTCATTCTTTCTGTGCTCGCCCCGCACCTGGCCCGCCCGGTTCCGTTCCTGTACCCGCTGACCAGGCCGTTTCTCGAACGGCCCTATGTCGGTGCCGGCATCGCCCTCTACGACGCCATGTCGATCACCGGCGGGCACAGCCGCGGGGTCCCCTTCCACAAACACCTGAGCCGGCGGGGTACGCTGCGCGCAGCACCGAGCCTGAAGGACGACGCCTTCGTGGGGTCCATCCGCTACTACGACGGCCAGGTGGACGACGCCAAATACGTCGCCAACCTCGTCCGCACCGCGGCCCATTACGGGGCCCATGCGGTGAACCAGATGTCCGTGGTGGACTTCGTCCGGGAGGGCGAACGCGTCGTCGGCGCCAAAGTCGTCAACCACGAGGACGGTTCCACCTTCAACATCAAGGCCAAGCAGGTTATCAACGCCACCGGCGTCTGGACCGACGAAACCCAGGCCATGGTGACGGACCGCGGCCAGCTCAAGGTCCGCGCCTCCAAAGGCATCCACCTCGTGGTTCCCCGGGACCGCGTCCAATCGACCGTGGGGCTGATTCTGCGGACCGAGAAGTCCGTCCTCTTCGTCATCCCGTGGGGACGGCACTGGATCATCGGCACCACCGACACCGACTGGCACCTCGACAAGGCCCACCCGGCGGCATCGAGCAAGGACATCGACTACATCCTGGAGCACGTGAACAGGGTCCTCAAGCGACCGCTCACCCGCGAGGACGTCGAAGGGGTCTACGCCGGGCTGCGTCCGCTCCTGGCCGGCGAGAACGACTCCACGGCCAAACTCTCCCGCGAACACGTCGTCGCGCACCCCGTGCCCGGCCTCGTGGTGGTGGCCGGCGGCAAGTGGACCACCTACCGGGTCATGGCCAAGGACGCCGTCGACGAGGCGACCCGCAGCATGGACGAGCGTGTCCCGCCCAGCTGCACCGAATCCATCCCGCTGCTTGGCGCCAGTGGCTTCAAGGCCGCCTGGAACAAGCGCAACCGGATGGCGGAGGAGACCGGGGTGCACGTGGCGCGGATCGAGCACCTGCTCAACCGTTACGGCTCGATGGCTTCCGAGGTGCTGGCCCCCATCAGCGGGAACCCCGAACTGGCCGAACCGCTGCCCGGTGCCGACGACTACCTCGCCGCCGAGGCCGTGTACGCCGCCACGCACGAAGGCGCCCGCCATGTGCAGGACGTTTTGACCCGCCGCACCAGGATTTCGATCGAGGCCTGGGACCGCGGTGTGTCCGCAGCACCGGTAGTCGCTAAACTGTTGGGGGATGTCCTCGGCTGGAGCGATGCGCAGCGCGAGGGCGAAATCAAGCATTACCTGGCCCGGGTCGACGCCGAAAGGCTCAGCCAGGAGCAGCCGGATGATGAATCTGCCGACGCCGCACGAATGGGTGTCGAGGACATCGTTCCGCTGCGCTGACGGGCCGCGCCGACGGTCAGCCATCAGGCTGCCGGTCGGTGCAGCGACGCCACTTCGAAGGGATACCTCTTGGCGGAACCACTGGACCGGTATGACGCCGAGCTCACCACCCCCGAAATGGTGATCCTCGAAATGGACGCCACCGACAAGTTCGACGCCACGAGCCAGCTTGCGGAGCGGCTGTACGCCGCCGGGCGGATTTCCGATCTTGAAGGTTTCCTCCAGCATGTCAATGCCCGCGAGCACCAGTTGGCCACCGGGCTCCCGGGCGGCATCGGGCTGCCGCACGCCCGGAGCGAATTCGTTTCCCGCACGTCCATCGCCGTCGGCATCACCAAGTACGGCAGGGCCCTCGACTTCGGCGCCGCCGACGGTCCGGCCACGGTGGTCCTGCTGATTGCGACGCCGGCGAGTTCTTTCTCGGAGCACCTTGAAGTCCTGGCGACGCTGGCCCGGTCACTGTCCAAGGAATCGTTCCGCGAGTCTCTCCGCCGCGCCTACGATCCCGAAGTGATCGCGGAACTTATCAACTCCAGCCTGGTCTTCTTTGACCACTGAGAGTGGGGCAGGACCTTTCGTGTCGACTTCGTCGCCACGCAGGGACCCTGCTGCCCGACTCTAGGGGCAGGCCCTGCCGGCCCGTTTCGTTGTTCTACACGCGGACGAAGTACGGTTAAGGGGTGCTGAAAACTGCCCTCAAACCCCGCTGGATCGCAGGCCTCGTGTTTGCGATCGTGATTTCAGGGGTCTTTGTGCTGCTCAGCCAATGGCAGTTCGGCCGCTCGACCCAGCCGGAAGCCCCCGTAGCCACCACCACCGAGGAACGCAAGCCACTGACCACGGTGGTGCAGCCGGGGGACTTCTTCCCCGGTTCGGTCGCGGACCAGATGGTCACCGCCACCGGCAGCTACGATCCGCAGAAGCAGGTCCTGGTTCCCGGCCGCCTGAACAACGGCGCCAAGGGCTACTGGATTGTGGCGGCCTTCGCCGTAGAGGGTGCCCCCGTCCTGGCCGGTGCCGGAGCCTCGCCGGAGACCTGGATCCCGGTGGCCCGCGGCTGGGTTGCCGCCCCCGCGGACGCCGTGCCGCCGCCGTCGGGCACCATTGAACTGACCGGCCGGCTGCTGCCGTCCGAGGCCCCGCTGCCAAAGACCGACGCCGGGCCCGGCCGGGCCAGCGCCGTCTCCGTCGCGGAACTCATCAACATCTGGGAAGTCAGCAGCTACCCGGGCTTCGTCGCCGCGACGACCGAGCTTGCCGGCGGCCAGGACGTCGGCGCAGCCGCGGCCGGCGTCGGACTCAAGCCCCTCAATGTCGGCACCCAGCCCCCGCCGCAGAAGGTCAACTGGCTGAACCTTTTCTACGCCGCCGAGTGGGTTGTCTTCGCCGGATTCGCCTTGTTTATCTGGTGGCGCCTGGTCAAGGACGACTACCGCCGCGATCATGAAGACGCGCTGGACGAGGAGCAGTCAGCCGCCGCGGAGCAGCACATCACCGAACCGGATCCCCACGGACCGGATCCCCACGAACCGCACCCCACCGAACCGAAAGTCCAATCATGATCGAGCCCCAGCCGGCAGTCGCGCCGCAGCAGTCCAACGGAGCGGGAACCGCCGCCGGCAAGAAGCGCCGCTTCGGCGGAACCGAGGCCCAGATCCGCTCCGCCCTGAAGTTCTACAAGGTGCTCGCGTACCTGACCGGTGCCATGCTGCTCCTGCTCTGCGTTGAACTGATCGCCCGGTACGCGTTCGGCCAGTACCTCTTTGCCGGCGGGACCCACGCGGTCACCGGCGAGCCCTTCGGCCTCGGATTCGCCGACGCCGAGCCGGCTGGAGTCATCGGCGGGCTGAACCTCTCCGTCGCCGTCCTGATCGTGCACGGCTGGATGTACGTCGTGTACCTCATCTCCAACTTCCGCCTGTGGTCGCTCATGCGCTGGCCGTTTGCCAAGCTCATCATCCTGGCGCTGGGCGGCGTCGTGCCGTTCCTGTCCTTCTTCGTGGAGAAGAAGTTCCACGCCGAGGTGGAGGCGGAACTGGCCGCAAACCCGCAGGCACCGCAGCGCTACTAGGGGCCCGGCCCCAAGGCGCCGCCCGCCGTCGTGCGCCGGGTGCAGATCAGGGCGGATAGGGGCGGCCGATTCGCCCTGATCTGCACCCGCGGCGAGGTGCTCCCGTCCCGGACCTCCGGTGTGAGTTCGCTTACCCAGCGGCAGTTTCCGGGCCCGGGCCGGCTTTCCAAGGTGCGGGCGGACCGTGGCGCAAAGTAGGCTGGGACGGTGACTACTCCCACTGCATCCCAGACGTCCCACAAGCCCGTGCTGGTTGTTGACTACGGTGCCCAGTACGCGCAGCTGATCGCGCGCCGCGTCCGGGAAGCGAATGTGTATTCGGAAGTGGTTCCGCATACCTACAGCACCGAGCAGCTCCTGGCCAAGAACCCCGCCGCCATCATCCTCTCCGGCGGACCCGCCAGCGTCTACGCCGAAGGCGCCCCGAGCGTCGGCGCCGACCTCTTCGAGGCCGGGGTGCCGGTCTTCGGGATCTGCTACGGCTTCCAGGCCATGGCCAACGCCCTCGGCGGCAAAGTTGCCCAGACCGGCCTCCGCGAGTACGGTGCCACCGAGACCACCACCGTCGGCGAAGGCCGCTCCATCCTCGACGGTATGCCGCAGCACCAGAGCACCTGGATGAGCCACGGCGACTCCGTCCACGAGGCGCCCGAAGGCTTTGAGGTCCTTGCGACGACGGCCGGCGCCGAGGTGGCAGCCTTCGCCAACGAGGAGAAAGGCCTCTACGGCGTCCAGTGGCACCCCGAGGTAAAGCACTCGGCGTACGGCCAGCAGGTCCTGGAGAACTTCCTGTTCAAGGGCGCCAAGCTGGAACCGAACTGGACCGCGGGCAACATCCTCGAGGAGCAGGTCGATCGGATCCGCGCACAGATTGGCGATGCCCGGGTCATCTGCGGCCTCTCCGGCGGCGTCGATTCCGCGGTGGCCGCAGCCCTGGTCCAGCGCGCCGTCGGTGACCAGCTGACCTGCGTCTTCGTGGACCACGGGCTGCTGCGCGAGGGCGAAGCCGAACAGGTGGAACGCGACTTCGTTGCCGCCACCGGCGTCAAGCTCTACGTCGCCAACGAGCAGGAGCGCTTCCAGTCCGCACTGGCCGGCGTCAGCGACCCGGAAACCAAGCGCAAGATCATCGGCCGCGAATTCATCCGCGCCTTTGAGGAAGCCGAGCTGGCCATCATCGCCGAGGCTGCCGCCCACGGCGAGAAGATCAAGTTCCTCGTCCAGGGCACCCTGTACCCGGACGTCGTCGAATCCGGCGGCGGCGAGGGCGCGGCAAACATCAAGAGCCACCACAACGTGGGCGGCCTGCCGGAAGACCTGCAGTTCGAACTCGTTGAACCCCTGCGAGCCCTGTTCAAGGACGAGGTCCGCGCCGTCGGCGCGCAGCTCGGCCTGCCGCAGGAAATCGTGGGGCGCCAGCCGTTCCCGGGCCCAGGCCTCGGCATCCGGATCGTCGGCGAAGTCACCAAGGAGCGGCTGGACCTGCTGCGCAAGGCGGACGCCATCGCCCGCGCGGAACTGACCGCCGCCGGCCTGGACAACGAGGTCTGGCAGATGCCGGTGGTGCTGCTGGCGGACGTCCGCAGCGTCGGTGTCATGGGCGATGGCCGCACCTACGGCCACCCGATCGTGTTGCGCCCAGTGTCATCCGAGGATGCCATGACGGCGGACTGGTCACGGCTTCCCTACGATCTGCTGGCCCGGATTTCCAACCGGATCACCAATGAGGTGGACGGGGTCAACCGCGTAGTGCTCGATGTGACCAGCAAGCCGCCGGGAACCATCGAGTGGGAATAGCACTGGCCCAAATCAGCCAGTGAAACGGCCGGTCTCCTCTGGAGGCCGGCCGTTCCCTATCCGGTGCTGCCATGAGCCTCCGGACCGGGGGTCCGGCCGGAGTTTTGGATCCTGCGAATTCGGGTCCAATTTGCGTCCCGCCAGTGTTGCGGACTCTCACCGGGGCCGGATTCGGGCTACCCTCGAAAGCATGCCGGTATGGTCCAGGACGTCCCGCGCGAGTACAGAACACGCGAGCACAGAAAAGAAGGCAGCAGTGTCAGTTGGTCAAGGCCACCCCGAGGGCTCCGAGGAGCTCCGGAAATGGCTGTCCGGGCTGAAGCCCGTCACCGGAGCAGATACGATGCTGCGCTTCACCAAGACGCCCGAGGGCTCCATCGACCTGACCCACGCGCATCCGTCCGGCCTGGCCCAGCTGATGGCGGGCCGGCGCACGCGGCTTTCCACCCTGATCCGCGACCGCCAGCAGTACGTCGTGGCGGCCCGGGCCTCCCGCAACCTGCGGTCCAAGACCTTCGAACTCGCCAACGACCGCGGCATCGATGCAGGCTACTTCTCCGCGGGCACCGTCGTCTGGACCTCTGCCGTCGGGGGCAAGCCGCAGCGGATCTCCGCCCCCGTGATGCTGACCGCCATCTCACTCACCGTGCGCCCCGGCGAAGACGACTACGAACTGCAGCTCACCGAGCAGGCCAAGATCAACCCGGCACTGGTCCGCCATCTGAAGACCATCCACGGGATCGTTTTCGACGTCAATGCCGTGACCCGGATGGCGTACAGCACCGCCCGCTATGACCCGCAGCCGGTCCTGGACCGCCTGGGCACACTCATCCAGCCGATCCACGGCGCAGAAGTTGAATACAACCTCCTGGTTTCCACCTTCGCCGACCTTTCCGGCAACCTGGACGACCCGTGGATCAACGAGAACAACGCGCTCGTGACGGCCTTGGGACGCGCCGCCGGGGACGAATCGGTGGAGGTATCCGAGCTGAAGCCCAACCGCTTCCCGAGCACCGACGAGCGGGACCCCGCCGGCGAACTCCTGCTGCTCGACGCCGACACGGACCAGCAGTACGTTGTGGATGCCGTCCGCGCGGGGGACTCCCTCGTGGTCAGCAGCCCGCCGGGAACCGGCCAGACCCAGACGGCCATCAACACCATCGGCGCGCTCGTCGACGAAGGCAAGACCGTGCTCGTGGTGGGGGACAGGCGCGCCAGCCTGGGCGAAATCTCCGCCCAGCTGGACACGCTGGGACTCGAATCGGTCCTGTTCCAGCTCACGGGAAATGCCGCCCCGCTGCAGCTCAAGGGCCAGCTGGTGCGGGCCATTGTGCGCAATGAGAAGTCCCTCGAGCCCCAGCTGAGCAACCTTCACACGACCCTGACCGAGCACCGGCACGCCCTCAGGGACCACGTCGCGTCGCTCCACAATGTCCGCCAGCGCTGGGGCTGCTCCCCGTATGAGGCCATGCAGTCCTTGGCCGCGCTGACCTCCATCCAGCCGGAGGCGCCGGCCACCACCGTCCGGCTAAAACGCAGCGTGCTGGACAGCATCCGCGACCGCGAGGAACTGGCCGGACGGCTCCGCCGCGCCGCCGAACTGGGCAGCTTCAGCCGGTCCTCGACCACGAGCCCCTGGCACGGGGCTCGGCTCCTGACCCGCAAGGAAACCCAGGAGGCCCAGCAGGTTGCCCGCTCCGTGGCGGAAGGGCTGCCGGAACTGCGCGACCGGATGGACGGCGTCGCCGACCACGCCGAGATCCGCCTCGGCGAGACCTTCTCCGAGTGGGGCGACCAGATCGAACTGCTCGTCGCGGTCCGCGAAAGCCTCGACAAATTCACCCCGGACATCTTCGACCGCCCGGTCCATGACCTCATCTCCGCGACCGCAGCCTCCTCCTGGCGCCGCGAACGAAACATCGAGATGCCCTCCATGCAGCGCTCCCGACTGCGCCGGGTGGCCAAAGAGTATGTCCGGCCCGGTGTGCACATCGCGGATCTTCACAGCTCCCTCGTCCTTGTGCAGGACCAGCGCGCCGCATGGTCCGGGTACGCCACGACG
Organism: Pseudarthrobacter woesei; assembly: GCF_055412745.1. NCBI lineage: Bacteria > Bacillati > Actinomycetota > Actinomycetes > Micrococcales > Micrococcaceae > Pseudarthrobacter > Pseudarthrobacter woesei. Next base: position 66,955 of record NZ_JBVAYU010000002.1, on the reverse strand, counting down.
CAGCGCCACCCGGCCGTCCCTTCCGGTCTGGCGGAAATCATCGTCCTGTACCGCGAGCTGGAAGCCGAACTCGCGGAGCTGGGCCAGGCCGTCCGGCACACGGCGGCCGGCGGGGAACTGTACGACACCCCTTACGAAGAACTGATGGAACGCCTGGAACGCCTGGTGGCAGATACCGGCACCCTCGAGACCCTGCCGGAGCGGACGCTCCTGGTGGAGAACATGCGCGAGCACGGCCTCGGCGAACTGCTCGCGGACCTTGCGGAACGCGAGGTGCCTGCGGAGTCGGTGGCGGCGGAACTTGAACTGGCCTGGTGGCAGTCGGCCCTGGAAGCCATGATCAGCGGGGATGACTACCTCGCCATGTCCGACGGCGACGCCCTTCGCCAGCTCGAAGCGGAATACCGCCTCGCGGACAACGCCCACATCGCGAGCGGCGCTGCCCGGTTGCGCTGGAAGCTTGCCGAACGCTGGCGGGCCGCCATCGGAGAAAACCCGCGGCAGGCGGACCTGCTCCGCAGCCTGCTCAAGGACGGCCGGGTGACCCTGGCCGCCCTAACCGGACAGGCCCCGGAGCTGCTGCCCATGCTCGTGCCCGTGTGGTCGGTCAGCCCGTACCTGATGACGGGCCTGCTCCCCGTGGAGCAGAGGTTCGACGCCGTCGTCATCCTCGACGCCGAGGCGACCTCCCTGCAGGCCGTGTTGCCGGCCATTGCACGCGCGAAACAGGTCATTGCCTTCGGCGACGACAGGATTGCCAGCCCGCGGACCTTCACCGTCAGCGTGGAACGGCTTGCCGCGGGCGAAAGCTCGCACCAGGGCGTTGAAAGCGCCTACAAGGCCCTCACCGGCGTGCTGCCCGTCTGGAACCTCCGGACGGTGTACCGCGCCGTCGACGAAGACCTCGTGCGGCAGTTGAGCAAGGGCTTCTACGACGGCGGGCTCCGCCGGCTTCCCGAAGGACAGTCCGCGACCGGCCTGGACCGGGCGTTGACGGTGGAGTATCTGCCGGACGGCACCGGCCTGCCCAGCGCGGACCAGGACGGCGTCGAGTCCGTGGTCGCCGAGGTGAACCGGGCCGTTGAGCTCGTCTTTGAACACGCCAGGCTCCGGCCCCGGACCTCGCTCGCCGTCGTGACCGGAAGCCTCCGCCATGCCGCCCGGATCGGCGAGTCGATCCGGCTGCAGCTGCCCAACTACCCGCTGCTGGCCAGCTTCTTCACCGCGGGGGACGAATCCTTCCGCGTGGTGGACCTTGAACGCGCCCAGGGCCTGGTCCGCGATCATGTGATCTTCTCTCCTGGCTATGGCCGCACCCCGCACGGGCGCGCGCTCCACAATCTGGGCCCGCTGTCCGCAGAGGGCGGCCGCGCCAAGTTCGCCCTCGCGATGACCCGGGGACGCCGCTCGCTGCACGTGCTCAGCTGCTTCCGTCCCGAGGACCTCGACGTGACGAGGCTGAGCCACGGCGCGGTTGACTTCTACGAGCTTCTGGACCGCGAAATCGCGGGCAACTCGGATCTGGGCAGCCCCGCATCGCGGGCCGCCGCCAGCGAGCAGGCCCTTGGCGCCGACCCCCTCGTGGCAGACCTGGGCGACCGGCTCCGTGCCCGCGGGGCACGGGTTTGGCACCAGTACGACGGGGCCCTGAACATGGTGGCGGCGGCCGACCCGCTGAGCACCATCGGCCAGGACGACGCCGAAATTCCCCGGCCCGTCGCCATCGAGTCAGACGGCACCGAGCAATACCGGCGGCTGACCGTCCGCGAACGGAGCAGGCTCCGGCCGCAGCTGCTGGAGCGACTTGGCTGGCGCTACATGCCACTATGGACAATAGAGGTCTTCACCGATCCCTCGGCCTGTGCCGACCGGATCGGCGGCTACCTGGGCCTGGAAAAGCCTGCCGTGCCCAGCCGGAACCGGACCTCGCCGGGATTCTTCGACGACGATGTCGAGAACCTGGCCGTCAATGACGCGCAAGAGCGGACCCCATGGTTCCAGAGCCGCTCGGACTGGCCGGACATTGAGGACGGGCGCGCAACGGATCACGGCAGCAAGGAGACCGGCAGCATGAGTGCAGACGGTGATAGCCAAAACAACGGTGCGAGCAGCAGCGACGTCGATCACAGCGGTGACGGCAGCGGCCGGGACGCGCACAGCCGGGACACCGAGGTCCGGCAGGATGGACAGGAAGCGGCCAACCAGCCCGCGGCCCGCGCCTTGGTCCCCGACGGTGTGCTGCCCAACAAGGCCGCTGAAGACGATCCGCGGCGCTGGGGCGACCAGCCCAGCGGGTACGACCACGACTCGTGGCTCGAGGAACAGAAGCCTCCGCACTGGGGCTAGACCCGTCACGGGGAGTCCTGACATCTCCGCAGGAGTTTGCTGCCGACTAACTCAACTTAAATCAGCCGGGGACGGCAGCAACGAGGACGAAGAACAGCTTTCCCTGGGTGGAGGCCCCGGCGAGCCGCCGGGCCTGATCAGGGTCGGCGGCCACAACCATGAGTCCGTCCGTTTCCCCACCGGCCAGCCACTGGCCCGCCTTCCCGCCGTGCGCGGAGGTCCACAGCACAGGCACAGCCGCGGCCAGAAGCTGGGACGCCGCCGGCTGTTCGAAGCCGTTGCCGCTCGTCATCACCACATTCACGAGTTGACCGGGGGAGAGTAGCTGGGTTGAAGCCGGATCAGCCATCCGGAGCGGCACTGCCGCGGATCCGGCCGGGCTGCCGGCCAGCAGTCCGGGCCCCAGTAGCTGCGCATCGGTGAGCAGCTGGCCTTTGCGAAGTGCTACCGCCAGCTGCTTGCCCGGTAGCTCGGCGCTGGTGCTGAAGCTGCCGCCGGGGACAATGGCGCGGGGGACGTTCAGCACCGCGAGGTCATCCGGTGCCAGCGTCCTGCCGGCCGGCAGGTCCCTGGCCGCGGCGAAGGCGGTCACGGTGTCTGCGGGTTCGGGAGTCAGTTGCTGCACAGTGAGGCCGGCAGCGACGCATAGCAGTAGGGCTACGGCGAGACGCCGGTTGCGGCTGAGCCAGCGGCCCAGGCGTCGGCGCTGCGGCAGGCGGGGCGGTCTGCGGGTCCGCCCTGGGTATCCGGGGGCCGGACGTTGCAGTCGGCTGGAAACAGGTGACATGCCGCCACGCTACGCAGCGGTGCCGTCTGGCGGCAGTCGCGCGGGCGCCTATGTGGACAAGTTGGCGTCCACCGCGCGGAAACGCGGCGGGACGCGTGGGAATTCGTCCTAGGAAGCGGAAGCTGCCGCAGGCGTTGCAGCGGCAGCCGGGGCCGGTGCGGGCGAGACGGTGCTGCCCTTGGCCTGCCGGGAATCGGTCCGGTAGAAGCCGGAGCCCTTGAAGACTACGCCGACGCTGTTGAACTTCTTGCGCAGGGTTCCCTGGCATTCGGGGCAGGACGTCAGGGAGCCGTCTGTGAATGACTGCACGATCTCGAAGTTGTGGCTGCAGTCCTTGCAGGCGTATGCGTAGGTGGGCACTGGAAATCCTCCTCTAGGACAAACGATCAGGTCCCGTGCTGCCCGGTCCGGATCACCGCCGACATGTCTGTCGGCCGGTTCCGTCCCTTAGCAGTCGCAGGGCCTGAGTGCTAATTCTATCATCCCGGAGACGGGGTCTCCCGGGGCGTTCACAGCAGCCGGATCAGCCCGGCCGGTGTCAGGGCGGCAACAACCTTGCGGTCAAAGGACTCCGCCGGGATGCTCCCGGCGGGCAGCACCTCGCCGTCGTAGACGACGGCGGCGGTCGGCAGCGGCGGCAGCGCGCCGGCGTCGGGCAGCGGGGGCCGCAATGGCAGGACGGCAACCAGGGCCGCAAGGAACTTGTCGTAGTAGCCGCCGCCCTGCCCGATCCTGTTGCCGGCGAAGTCGACCGCGGTGGCCGGCAGGAAGATGCCTGCGACCTGCCCCATCACCGCTGTGCCGTGGCGTTCCCCGGCAGGCTCCTGGATGGGGGCGTAGCGGCTGCGGACAAACCCGGAAGACGGCGTCCAGAATACCCAGCTCAGTTCGAGCGCGGGCTCGCAGACCGGCAGCAGTACCCGGTGTCCGGCCCCGTGCAGCGCCGTCAGCAGTGGGAGGGTGGGCGGTTCGGACCCCACGCCCAGATAGGCGGCGAAGGTGCCGGGTCCCGGAGAAACCGCGGAGGCCCAGGCCAGGCCGTGGCGTGCGAGCGCCGCCCCGGCGCTCTCCAGCTCAGCCGTTGACAGGGCGGCGCGCCGGGTGCGGTGGCCGGACCGGATCTCTTCCTTGGACGCCATGACGGCTTACTCCTCCACCTGCTGCAGCCCTGGAGTGCATGCCCCGGCGGCTGGAATGATTACCTATTGTTTTGGTCCCTCCGTTAGATTAGTCGAGTGACTACACCCAACGCTCCCGTACGCAAGGCCGTCATCCCCGCTGCGGGCCTCGGCACCAGGTTCCTTCCCGCGACGAAGGCCATGCCCAAGGAAATGCTGCCCGTCGTCGACAAGCCGGCTATCCAGTACGTCGTCGAGGAAGCGGTCAACGTCGGCCTGAGCGACATCCTGATGATCACAGGACGCAACAAGCGTGCGCTCGAGGACCACTTCGACCGCGTCCCCACGCTTGAAGCCACGCTTGAGGCCAAGGGTGACACCGCCAAGCTCGAGTCCATCCAGGCCGCCAGCAACCTCGGCGACATCCACTACGTGCGCCAGGGCGATCCGCTGGGCCTGGGACACGCGGTCCTGCGTGCCAAGCAGCACGTCGGCTATGAGCCGTTTGCTGTCCTGCTGGGTGATGACCTGATCGATGCCCGCGACGAGCTGCTCAGCACCATGATCGAGGTGCAGGCCAAGACCGGCGGATCCGTCGTCGCCCTGATCGAGGTGGACCCCTCCCAGATCAGCGCCTACGGCTGTGCCGACGTCGAAGTGATCGCGGGTGAAGAGTACGTCCGGATCAAGCACCTCGTGGAGAAGCCCGACGTCGACGACGCCCCGTCCAACCTGGCCGTGATCGGCCGCTACGTCCTCCACCCGGCGGTCTTTGAAGTACTGGAACGCACCAAACCCGGCCGCGGCGGGGAAATCCAGCTCACCGACGCCCTGCAGGAGCTCTCTTCCGGCGACGGCGAAGGCTACGGAGTCTACGGCGTCGTCTTCCGCGGCCGCCGCTACGACACCGGCGACAAGCTCAGCTACCTGAAGGCCTGCGTCCAGCTTGCCTGCGACAGCGATGACCTGGGTCCCGGCCTGCGTGAGTGGCTGCCCGGCTTCGCCTCAAGTCTCGCTCCCAGCCTGACCAAGTAACTCCCGTGGCGGGCTTCAACTGGCCGGTCACGCTGGAAAGCGGCGACCTCGTGCTGCGCCCGATCCGCTACCGCGACCGCAAGGAATGGACCGAAGTCCGCTCCCGCAACAGCGATTGGCTGGCGCCCTGGGAAGCGTCGAACCCCGCTCCCGGTGGCGGGCTGCCGGATTACCGGCAGATGGTGAGGTCCCTCAAGGCCCAGGCCGCCCAGGCCACCGCCCTGCCGTTTGTCATCACGGCCAGGACGCCGGGGTTCCAGGAACCCGTGCTGGTGGGCCAGCTGACGGTGTCCTCGATCGTATGGGGCTCCGCAATGATGGCAACGCTTGGCTACTGGGTAGATAAGGACCGGGCGGGGCGCGGCATTGCCCCGACCTCGGTGGCAATGGTGACGGATTACTGCTTCACCACCCTGGGGCTGCACCGGATGGAGATCAACATCCGGCCCGAAAACGGACCCAGCCTGCGGGTGGTCGAGAAGCTCGGCTTCCGCGACGAGGGCTCGCGGCCGCGCTTCCTGCACATCAACGGGGAGTGGGCGGACCACCGCAGCTTCGCGCTGACCTCCGAGGAAGTCCCCGAGGGTCTGCTGAACAGGTGGCTCCAGGGCCGCCCGGTGTGAGTGCGCGGCCCGCTCCCGAGCCGCCCTGGCCTCATAAATCCAGTGAATTGCCAGTTGTCCCGCGACACACCGGGGACAATGCGGCGCCGTTCCGTGTGTTGCTCATACGGTTTTGAGTGTGGACTTCCCTCTTAGCAGCTCTGTGATCCTGGTCATTGCTGTTGCGCTCTGGATTGTGTGGGTTGGCCCCTACATGCTCCGGAACGGACGCCACCAGCTGCAGCCTGCGGGCGAGCTCCTAACGGACGTCATCGATCTTGAAATGCCAGAACCCCAAGCCGGGAATGTCATGAAAATGACGGCCCAGCAGGAGAAACCCATGACCAGTACGCAGCGCACGGAATACGCCACGAGCACCGCCGACCTCGACGGCGCCCGGAAGCCTGCCGGACCCGGTCCGGCCTTCAAGATCCGCTATGGCCGGCTCGGCCTCGCCGTGGCCGGCCTGCTGTTGCTGCTCACCGGGGTGGTCTCGGCGGCACTTCGGATCTTCGGTATCGGCCCTGCCTTGCTGCCTGTTGTGGCCCTGCTGGCCGCCGTCGCCGCCGTCGTGATGCTTCGACGGCTGGCCGTCCGGGACCGCCGCCGCAAAGTGAACGCTGCTTTCCGTGCGGCGATGAGTGCACCGGCCCGGCCGGCGCAGCCCGCTGCGGAGCGTGGCGACGCCCGGCAGCCATCAGGGGACACCGGGTCCGCCAGGCGGACCGAAACTACGCTCTTCGACGCCCAGGCCGAGCCTGCCGCCCGCAAACCCGCGCCGAAGCCCCTCACTGCCCAGGATCTGCGTCAGGCGGCCCTGGCGGAAGCGGTGGCCTCGGGTGACACGTCCGTCCGCGTCGCCGCGGCCCCCGCCCCGCCGGCCACCGAAGGATCCAGCTGGGAACCGGTGAAAGTTCCGAAGCCCACCTACGTTGAAGCGCCGAAGGCGGAGCGTGCCGCACCCGAGCCGCTCGATCTGCCGGAAGCCCCGAAAGCTGTCGGCAAGCCCTCGCTCAAGCAGGGCAGTGCCACCCAGGCGGCATCGGCCGCGCCGCTGGGTGCTGACGCCGAGGCGAAGCCTCTCGGGAAGGCCCAGAGTGCGCTCAGCAACCTGGACGACGTCCTGCAGCGCCGCCGCGCCTGAACCACTTCTTCAAAGCCCCGGGCAGCCAGCGAAGGCAGCCCGGGGCTTTTTCGTGCGGTCCGAGGACTGCCGCAAGCGGTTGCATGGCGGTAGCCTCGGGGCATGACACGAATCTGCGTTGCCGGGGGAACCGGCCAAGTTGGCCGTGAGGTGGTCCGGCAGGCTCTTGCCGCCGGGCACGCGGTCGCCGTCGTCAGCCGGAACACGCCGCCGGCCGGGGCACCCGGGCGGGCAGGGGGCGCGGAGTACTTCCAGGCTGATGTGACGACGGGGGAGGGGCTGGCGGCGGCACTGGCCGGGGCCGGCGTCGTGATCGATTGCCTGGAGGGGCGCTCCGGCAAGGCCCTGAAGAACTTCGCCGACGGCGGCGCGCGGCTCCTCGCCGCCGCCCAGGACGCGGGCGTGGCCAGGGCCGCGATGTTGTCCATCATCAACTGCGACCAGAACAGCTTCGGCTTCTACAAATCCAAGGCCGCCAAAGAACACGTCTACGAACGGTGCGGGCTCGAGACCACTGTGCTCCGGTCAACGCAGTTCCATTCGCTGCTGGCATCGATATTTGCCGCAGGCTCGAAGCTTCGGATCATCCCGGTGGTCAACGGTGCCCGGTTCCAGCCGATCGCCCCCTCCGACGCAGCGGCGGCGCTGCTCGCTGCCGCGCTGGACGGGCCTTCCGGCCGCCGGCACCGGGTCCTCACCATCGGCGGGCCGGAGATCGCCGGGATGGAGGAACTGGCCCGGGAATGGAAGCAGGCGACCGGCTCCCGCGGACGGCTGGTCCGGCTGCCGCTGCCGGGCGCGATGGGCAAGTACCTGCGGGCGGGCCTGAACCTGATCCCGGAGGAACGACACGGCACGGAGACATTCGCGCGCTGGCTGGCAAAGAACGCCGATAGTTTGTAGCCTAGGGACACCGGCAACGCCGTTCCTCCGGGACCGGCGTTGCTTCGGGGCTATAGCTCAGTTGGTAGAGCGCTTCGTTCGCATCGAAGAGGTCAGGAGTTCGAATCTCCTTAGCTCCACAGAGAAGGCCTTCTGACCTGCGGAAACGTTGGGTTGGAGGGCTTTTTGTTTGGCCGTTTGCGGATCAGCCACACGGAAAGCACACGCTTCCGTCAAGATCCCTCGGCTGGGGTTGGAATGTTGCCGCTCCTGGAGAGTCTCCTGAGAGCCGGTGCTTCGCTCGACCTGGCGGTGTTGCGCTTTCAGTGCTTCGGCGGGTATTAGCGCTGCAGACTGGGGCTGCGATGGGCCTCGGCTCCGGCAGCGGGAGCCGTCTCGATTTCCGTTCCGAAGCTGTCGGCGCTCCCGTAGTCCGCGCCAAGGTTTCGCGAGCGTGACAACAGGCCCAGAACTGAGGCGATCGTGATCACCACATGCACCAGGGCCAGAACGATGACGGCCAGGATGGATCCTGTCGCATTGAGCAGGAACTGGCCCATCATGGGTGCTGTCCCCGCAAAAACGGTTGAGCTGAGCTGGTAGCTGAGAGATATGCCGGTGTAGCGGATGTTGGGCGGGAACGACTTAGCCAGGATCCCTGCCAGTGCGGCGTAGTACATGGAGTGCGGGATGGTGGCTAGTGCCATGCCAACGACCGCCAACATGTAGTCCCCCGTCCCGATCATCATGAACATCATCGGAAGGACCAGGAGCTCGGGGACCAGCATCAGGAGCACTGCCGTCCGTAGGGTCAGCTTGGAGGCGATGAGGGCGCCGAATGGCTGCACGATGAACTGCACCACCAAGGAAATGGTCACTATGGATAAGAAGCTTGTCCTGGTGAACAGCCCCTCATCGACCGCCCAAGCGAGCGCAAAAGTGCCTTTGAAGTACGTTGCCGAGACGGCAATTACGCACGCTCCGATGCCCAGGGCCACGATGCCCTTGGACTTCCGGAGTACTTCGCGCAGGGGTGCCTTGGCCACGGTCTTGGTCTCCATGAGGGCCCGCATGGCCGGAGATTCTTCGATGCTCAAGCGGACAAAGAGCCCGATTCCTACCAGCACCGCTGACAGGAGGAACGGGACCCGCCAACCCCAGGTGGTGAAGTCCTCGTCGGGGAGCTGGGCCACCATGAGCCACACAAGCGTTGAAAGCAGGTTGCCCATGGGGGAGCCCTGCTGGGCGAAGGCGCCGTAGAGGATGCCCTTGCCCTTAGGTGCGTGCTCTGCTGCAAGGACGACGGCGCCTCCCCACTCGCCGCCCATGGCAACGCCCTGAATGAGCCGCAGTGCCACCAGAAGGACCGCCGCCCAGCTGCCGATCTGGGCGTAGGTGGGGAGGAGGCCAACGGCTGTGGTGCAGATTCCCATCATCAGCAAGGTGGTTACCAAGGCCTTTTTGCGGCCCAGCTTGTCGCCGATGTGACCGAAGATGATGCCGCCGAGCGGTCTGGCGAGGAAGCCGACCCAGAACGTCGCGAAGGCGGCCAGGGTGCCCACCGCCTGATCTTGGGCAGGGAAGAAGATCTTGCCGAAGACAAGAGCGGACGCTGTCCCGTAGGCGTAAAAGTCATACCATTCGACGGTGGTTCCGGCGAAGGATGCCAGGCCGGCCTTCCGGGCCATCTTCTGTCGGAGTTGGGCTGCGCCCGATTCCGTCTTCTGTAATCCGCTCACAACAACTCCATTGTCTGGCTGTGGCACCCTGTGATGCAGCACACGGTGAATTTCATCCCCAACCCTGACACTCCAGACTCATAGCGTCCAATATCTAATCTGACCTACAGTCGGAGGAAATACCTATGAGTTTGCCGTTTCTTGCGGCGCACGGGTGGTCGTTGAGCTTGGGTGCGGCGGTGTCGGAAGTACCCGCTCGGCGATTTCCAGCACGGCGCTGGTGGCCTTGGAAGCGTTGTCCTTCCGCCATGCCAGTACTGCGGCAAGCTCCGGAAGATCATCCTCCAGGTCCCGGTACACGAGGCCCGGAGTGTTGATGTGTTGTACGGACGATACGGTGATGGTCACGCCGACGCCGGCGGCCACCAGCCCAAGGATGGTGTACGAGTCCGGCGCCTCCTGCATGATCCGCGGAGTGAAGCCTGCCCCCATGGCCACATGGATTAATGCATCCCGCACCGTGGAGCCCTGGGTGCCCGGAAAAGTTACAAACGGCTCGCTCGCCAGGTCCGACACCCGGATCGTTTTTCGGCTGGCAAGCGGGTGGTCCGACGGCAGGGCGGCCACCATCCGTTCGTAGCCGTAGACGCGGGTGGCGATGCTCTGGTTGTTGACCGGAAGGCGTGAGAAGCCAATGTCCAGGTCGCCGGCCGCCACCTCGGCTATCGCTGTGCCGGCGTATGTCTGCCCCTGGAGCACCAGTTCGATGCCGGGCTGTTCTGCACGGACGGCACGGGCCAGCACAGGCAGGACGTTTCTGCTACTTGCCCCCGCGAAGCCAACGATCACCCTTCCGACGATCTCCGAGTTCCCCAGAATCGCTGACCGGCGGGCGATGTCGACGTCGGCCATGACCTGCTTGGCGGGGCCGAGCAGTGCTTTGCCAGCATCGCTGAGGGTCACGGACCGCGTGTTCCGGTGGAACAGCTGGACCCCGAGTTCTTTCTCCAGAAGCCGGATCTGCTGGCTCAGGGCGGGTTGCGCCAGGTGTAGCCGGGCGGCGGCCCGGCCGAAATGCAACTCCTCCGCGGTCGCGATGAAGCCCGCCAAATGTCTGAGTTCCACTGTTTTCCCCTTTGATTCAGACTTGATTCTTATCACAGAAGTCTGATTTATGTATTGGACCGTTATATATCTCGGGTGCAAGCATGAGGGGGACCCGCCGAAAGATCCGGAAGGCAGTTCCCCTTGGCCGAAAAGTTGTTTTCCCTAAAAGATGCAATAAGCACCTTCGTTTCCGACAACGATGTCGTCGCCCTGGAGGGATTTACGCACCTCATCCCCTTCGCTGCAGGCCACGAAATCATCCGGCAGGGCGTGAAGGGGCTGACGCTGGTGCGGATGACTCCGGACATCATTGCCGACCAGCTAGTGGCAGCCGGCTGCGTGAACAGAATGCTCTTTGCGTTCACCGGCAACAGCTCGGTGGGTTCCCTGTATGCGGTGCGGCGGGCGGTTGAGGCTGGCGGTACCGGAGAGCTCGAACTTGAGGAATACAGCCACTACGGCCTCTTGGCGCGGTATCAGGCGGGTGCCGCCGGGATCCCGTTCATGCCCATCAGGTCCTATGCCGGCAGCGACCTGGTCAAAATAAATCCCCAGCTGCGCAAAGTAGCGTCCCCTTTCGAGGACGACGTCGAGACATATGCGGTGCCCGCCCTGAACCCCGATGTGGCCATCCTCCACGCTCAGCGGGCGGACCGGCACGGAAACATCCAGAGCTGGGGGATCCTTGGGCCGCAACAGGAGGCTGCGTTCGCGTCCCAGCGCACCATCGTGCTGGTGGAGGAGATTGTCGACGACGACGTTATACGCTCCGATCCCAACAGGACGCTCATCCCCGGGTTCGTCGTTGATGCCGTCGTCGAGTGCAAATATGGGGCGCATCCCTCCTTCGCGCAAGGCCACTACGACCGGGACAACGACTTCTACCGCGGATGGTCAGCCATCAGCAAAGACCCGGACCGCCTAGAACGCTGGATCCGGGAATGGGTCTACGACACGGTGGACCACGCCGGTTACCTCGCTAAGCTCGGCGACGGATTCTTTGACCGGCTGACGCCGGTCCCTCGCCTGTCCACCCCCGTCAACTATGGGAGCGTCCTATGACCAGCGTCGCCGAGGCCGTCACCGCCGTGCCGGCAGCAACTCCGCACCACACCGTCAGTGAGCTCTTAGCGGTTGTCAGCTGCCGGTACCTGTTGGGGAAAAGGCGCGTCTTTGCCGGGATCGGCCTGCCGACCCTCGCCGTCGCGCTAGCGCAGAAGTCAACATCCCCGGACATCGAACAGATCTATGAGTCAGGTGTCTGCGGTGCGCACCCGCCGAAACTTCCGGAAACCATCGCCGATGCCTCACTGGCAACGGGAGCCGAAACCATACTGACTATGCCTGTGCTGTTCGGGTATGTGCTGCAGGGCGGCTGGATTGACGTGGGATTTCTCGGGGCGGCGCAGATCGACAGGTTCGGCAGCCTGAACACCAGCGTCATCGGCCCGTGGGACTCCCCTACGGTCCGCCTTCCCGGTTCCGGGGGCGCCGCCGAGGTGATGGCGAACTCCCAGGAAGTATTCGTTGTCATGCGCCGGCACAACAGAACTTCCTTTGTCCGGGAGCTCGACTTCTGCACCAGCCCGTCGCCGGCGGCAGCGCGGCGGGTCGACCCCAAAGTGCCGACGCGGGGCGCCGGTGTCACCACCGTCATCAGCGAACTCGGTGTCTTCAAATCGGATGCGGCGGGTGAATTGTGCCTGGCCAGTATCCACGAAGGCGTGACGGTGGAGCAGATCCGCGATCAGACCGGATGGCCGGTCAAGGTTCTGGACGGCCTTACGGTGACGCGTCCGCCCACCGGAGAGGAACTCCGGCTGCTGCGTGACGAAATCGATCCCGGCCGGGTCTACCTCCGGTGAGGGAAGGGAAAGAGGCAGATGTTTAGCACCCAGATTTTCAGCGGCCGAACCGCGCTTGTCACGGGAGGCACCTCCGGCATCGGCTTGGCCATTGCCGAACGCCTGGCATCCCTTGGCGCCAAGACGGCCGTCATCGGACGCGATGAGAGCAAACTCGACACCACCGCCGCCTCCCTGACGGCGAAAGGATTCGAAGTCAGGGGTTACCGGGCGGATGTCCGTGACGAAGCGGCGGTGCACGACGCCCTCGAGGCCATCGAGGAGGACTTCGGTCCGATAGGGCTGCTCGTGAACAACGCAGCAGGAAATTTCCGCGTCAACCCGCTGGACCTGACGCCGAATGGCTGGAACGCGGTCGTTGACATCGTGCTCAAGGGCACGTGGAACCTCACACAGTCTGTGGGCCGGCGGGCCATCATTTCCTCGGTGCCGTTGTCAGTAGTGAACATCGGCACTTCCGCTGCCCTGACGGGAAATCCTGACACTGTCCACTCAGCCAGCGCGAAGGCGGGAGTGCTGGCCATGACGAAGTCGCTTGCCGCGGCATGGGCACCCCACGGAGTCCGCCTCAACGTGCTCACGCCCGGGCTGACGGAGAAGACCGGCGGCGCCGGGATCCTGTACGGAACGGAAGCGGAGATGGACAAGCATCTGGCGAATATTCCGCTGGGAAGGCTCGCCAGGACAGAGGAAGTTGCCGACGCCTGCGCCTTTCTGCTTAGCGACTTTGGAGCCTACATCACCGGCACCGAGCTGTTGGTCGACGGCGGCCGGCGTCTAACCGGCCACTGATCACGGAGAACGTGACTGAAGCGTTCCTTGGAGACGGGCCCGGCGCGGCCGCCGTGGGAGAAGGTCTCCTGCCGTGCCGTTCAAACCGTCCGGATTGGACGTGCGCCTGGGACTTGCCGGGCACCGCGAGCCAACCTTCGGCGCGGTTTCCCACCGCCGCACATTCTTCGGGACAAAGTTGCCGAGAACGAGCGTGGCCGAAAGAGCCGCCAGGGTTTCTTCAGCCACGGACATCAAGGGGGCTTCGCCGGTTAGGCGCAGCCCCCTTGATGTCAGCGGCTACGATCCGCTGAATGCGGAAATTCCGGTTATTTCGCGCCCTACGATGAGCGATTGGATGGAGTCGGTCCCCTCATAGGTGTGAACCACCTCCATATCGGTCATATGGCGGGCAACGTGGTAATCCAGAAGCAATCCGTTGCCGCCCAGGAGGTCGCGGGCTTCGGTGCAGATCCAGCGCGCTTTCTTCGCGGTGTGCATCTTGGCCAACGAGGACATCGGACCGGTCAGGTTTCCCTGATCCTGCAAGGCGGTGATCCGGAAGCAGATCAGCTGCATGGCTGTCAGTTCGGCCAACATGTTGGCGAGCTTGTTCTGGACGAGTTGGAAGCTGGCAATGGACTTGCCGAACTGGACGCGGTCTTTGGCGTAGGCGACGGCCGCCTCATACGCTGCCATGGCGTGGCCGAGGGCCTCCCAGGAGGCGTTGCCCCTGGTGGCCATCAGTACGCGGCCCACATCCTTGAATCCTGTAGACGCCGCCAGCATGTTGCCGGCCGGAATCCGCAGATTGGTAATCTTGATGTCCGGTTGCAGGATGGCCCGCTTGCCGATCTTGCCCGTGATGACTTCTGTGGAGTAGCCCGCGGGGTAGATGCCGTCGGGGTTCTTTTCCAGCACGAAGGCCTTGACCTTGCCGTCCGATTCGTCGCGGGCCCAGATGATGACGACGTCGGCGAAGCTCGCGTTGCCGATCCATCGCTTTTTGCCGTTTAGTACCCAATGGTCACCTTCGCGACGCGCGGTCGTCTCCAATGCCACGGAGTCCGAGCCATGGTCCGGTTCCGTCAGGGCAAAGGCGCCGATCTTGTCTAAGGCGGCCATAGCGGGCAACCAGCGGCTTTTTTGGTCCTCATCGCCCAGCAGCGCGATGGATCCCATGGTGAGGCCGGATTGGACACTGAGGAAAGTGTTGATGCTGCCGTCAACGCGGGACATCTCCAGAGACACAAGTGCCGAGGAGAGACGGTCCATGCCGGGGCACCCGTACCCTTCGATGGTGGTGCCGATGATTCCCAGTGTGGCGATTTTTGGCACCAGTTCGAATGGGAACGCTGCCCGGTCCCAGTAGTCATTGATGATGGGCAGGACCTCTTCGTTGGCGAAGGCGCGCACCCGGCCGGCGATGGCCCGTTGCTCCCCGGTTAGGGATTGTTCCAGCAGGAAGAAGTCGGTTGATTCGGTCATGGTGTCTCCGTTTCGGTATACCGCGAGAGATATTCGGTTTCGGCAGCGGTTAGTTTTCTGGGGCGGTTCGTTGTGGGTTCAAGGGGGACCAATACGGTGCTGCCCCTAAAGACGGGCGAGGATTCCTGGATGGCCGAATAGCGGACGGTGAAGGATCCGCTACCAATCCTGGAGATGTTGAGCAGCATCAGTAGCTCAGCCCCATAGCGGACAGGTCTGAGGTACTCAACGTTCAGGGAGGCAACCACCTTGGGGTACCGGAACGATTCCAGCCCTTCAGTCGCTGCCCTCTGGTTGAGCCAAAGAATCCTTGCCTCTTCCATCAGCGTGACGATGCGGGCGTTGTTTACGTGCCCGTTAGTATCCTGATCGGACCATCGGAGCGGCATGAGGCATTCGAACCGCTCCTTGACTCCACGGGTTTCCGCGGCAATAGCGTTGGACGGTGCCGCTTCGGCCGCCCCCGACCTAGACATGCCGGCCGCCGGCAATCTCGAGAACCGTTCCGGTCATGTAGCTGGACATCCCGCTGGCAAGGAACAGCACCACGCTGGCAACTTCCTCAGGTTCGCCGAACCGTGTCAGTGGGATCTCGGCGAGTTTCCTTTCGAGTACATCCCGGCCAAGGGATTCGACCATATCGGTCCGAATGATGCCGGGCTGGATGGCGTTGACCCGGATGCCGGCGAAACCGAGTTCCTTGGCGGCAGCTTTTGTCAGACCTACGATTCCGGCCTTTGCAGCGCTGTAGTTGGTCTGTCCCGGCATCCCGACCTTGCCCGAGATGGAGGACACATTGATGATCGAGCCTGCCGTCCCCAGCCGGCGCATGACGTCGGCGGCGGCCCGGGTACCCAGCCACGCGCCCTTCAAATGTACGGAGACAACTGCGTCGAAATCGGGTTCAGTCATCTTGCGCATCGTGGCATCACGGGTGAAACCGGCATTGTTGACCATGACGTCCAGGGACCCGAAGTAGCTGACGGCGGCGGCCGCCAAGGCGCTCATGTCCTCGGCAGAGGTCACGTCGCAGACGACTTTGACAACCCCTTCTCCCAAGGTCTCAGCTGCTCGGTCCAGTGCCGCGGCATCCATGTCGGCAAGAACGATGTTGCTGCCCTGTGCCGCGAGTGCGCGAGCTGTGGCGAGACCGATTCCCCGCGCGCCCCCAGTGACCACGCTGGTCATGTTCTGCAAAAGCATTGGCACTCTTCAACTCGATTCGTAGTGTCTATGATCCCGTGAAGACGGGGAGTCCACGCTGGGCAAAAGCGCGCTTGCCGTCGGCGAAATCGCCGGAAAAATAGCACGCGGGCTGGTCGCTGTTCTCGGAGGCAAAAGCGTCTTCCAGGGACGGCAGTCCTTCGGCCAGGGCCCTTTTGATGCCCGCAACGGAGAGGGGCGCCAGGATGGCCAGACTGCCAGCCTTGACCGCGGCTTCCTCTGCGAGTTGATCCGGTGGAAAGCAGTAGTCAGCCAGCCCGAGGCGGAGGCACTCTTCCGCGCCGACGGTTTGGCCCTCGAGCAGCAGCTGCCTTGCCCTGGGGACGCCTATGCGCGCTCCCAGGCTGTGCAGAAGTCCTCCGTCAGGCAGGAGCCCTAGCCTGGTGAAAGGAAACATGACTCGGGCGTCGTCCGCCATGTACACGTAGTCGCAGGCGACGGCGAGACTGGCCCCCAGGCCTGCAGCGGCGCCCTCGACAACGGCAAGAGTCGGCTTGGTGAAGCCGCAGAGTTGCCTGATCAAGCTGGCTACTTGAGCCAGGCGCTGCCGGGCCACGGCCAGGTTCTCCGGAGGCATGGCCGTCAGGTCGCCCCCGGAGCAGAAGTTGCCCTTCGCGCCCCGAAGCACTAGTGCGCGCACGGAGCTATCCGTCTTGGCACGATCAAAGGCCGTGACGAGTTCACCGCGCATACGATCGCCGATGGCGTTTCGGCGTGCCGGGTCGTTGAGGACGATTGTCAGAACGCTGTTGTCCAGCGTGGATTCGACGAACATCAGGACACTTCCTCTCATGACAGTTTTCGGACCGGAGCGTTTTCGTACCAGACGGTCCGGCTTCCACAACCTTTTCAGCAGGAATTAGAAACTTCAAATACTAATTCGCTATCTCATTAGGAAGATAAATTTATATATTGAGCGGACAGCCATACTGACGCCTGCTCCAGCGAGACCATGCCGCACCACCAGCCCGCACGGACTACCCCGGCCGCGTATGCCGATATCCTGTCCAGTGAGACGAGGAGAATCATGACCACACTGAAAGAACGCCTGCACGCTGATGTCGTCAGCCACATGAAGGACCGCAACAAGCTTGCACTCACGACGGTGCGCAACGTCCTGGGCGAAATCGAAACCCGCGAGAAGTCGGGCAAGACGCCGATCGTGCTCGACGACGCGCAGGTGACCTCCCTGCTCCAGAAGGAAGCCGCCAAGCGCCGCGATACCGCCCGCATCTATACCGAGGCCGGGGAATCCGACCGGGCGGCAGCGGAAATCGCCGAAGCCGAGATCATCGAGGCCTACCTGCCGACGGCATTGACCGCGGCCGAGGTGGAAGCCATCGTCGACGAGGTCGTCGCGGCCCTGACAGCAGACGGGGCCGAGCTGACCATCCGGCAGCTGGGCGCCGTCATGAAGCCTGTGACGGCGAAGGTCGCCGGACGCTTCGACGGCAAGGCCGTCAGCGAGATCGTGCGCAGCCGCATCCCGCAATGACAGGCGTGTCCGGCCCCGAAACTAGTTGCCCTGGCCGGACGGCAGATTGCGGCCACCGCCCGGCTGTATCCTGAGAGGGTACGTCGAATGGCTGTATCGGCCATTCTGGCAAGCTCGGTTCGGGGCCGGACGGCTGTCCGGAACCCTGGACCGTATCCCAGTGCGTCGCGGAATCCCGCCGCAAACTTCAGTCTCCGATCCGCCCCTCGGACTCTGGGAACGGAACACATATCGCTACCGCCGTGCCGGACCCCCTGGCAATCCCGACGCCGGCCCCCGCGCCCCCGCAGGCAGCCAGGTCGGATGAACCCGCCGTCGTGACCTGGGCCGAGGCCGGCCACAGCAGGACGGCCCGATGGCGGTCGGCGAACGGAAGGCCCGCGCCTGCACGCGTCCAGGTGGTCACCGATTCCCTCACGGCCGACGAGGCGAACCGGATGGCATCCCAGGGCATCGCAATGCTCTGGCAGGGTGATTTCCACAATGCGCGGCAGATCCTCAACGCCATGGATCGGCGCGTTGGCACCGGCAGGACCAAGACCGCTGACACCCCGGCCGATGGGTTCTACCGGCACCGCCAGTCCCGCTCACACCGCGCGCGCATCCTCGGCCTGCTGCTGATTCCGCTTGATCCGGGCCCGGTGGTGCCGCTGCGGCGCTCACCGGATATCCAGGCGGCCGCCGAGGAGGCCTACGGGAACATCGGCGAACCTTCGGTCGTGTCCCTGCATGAGCTCGTCGGTGCCATCGGTGCCCACGAGTGGCGACGGAACGGCGTCTACGTCGAGGCGCTGCAGGGCCGCATCCATCCGCATTACGGCACGTTCTTCCCTACCCGAAGCGAATACGTGGACCTTGTGGCCGCCGCCGCGCTGCCCTCGGACATACTGGCGTTCGACGTCGGCACCGGCACCGGCGTGCTCGCTGCCGTTCTCGCCCGCCGCGGCGTCCGCCGCGTGGTGGCGACGGACAATGAACCCCGCGCGATTGCCTGCGCCGGCGAGAATTTCCGGAATCTAGGCGTCGAGGACCGTGCGGAGGCTGTCCTGGGCGACATGTTCCCGCCCGGCCGCGCACCGCTCATCGTGTGCAACCCGCCGTGGATTCCGGCCACGCCGCATTCCTCCCTGGACAATGCCGTCTATGACCCCGGCAGCCGGATGCTGTTCCGATTCCTGAACGAGCTCTCCGACCATCTGGAGCCGGACGGTGAGGGGTGGCTCATCCTCTCGGATCTTGCCGAGCACCTGGGTCTGCGGTCGCGTGAGGAGCTGCTGGACGCCATCGAGTCGGCCGGGTTGACGGTGCTGGAACGGTTTGACACCAAGCCAACCCACCCGAAGGCATCCGACCGCAGCGATCCGCTGTTCGAGGCCCGCACGGCCGAGGTCACATCCCTGTGGCGGCTCGTTCCCCGTTAGTGCCACGCGCCGCTGCGCACACAAAAGTCTTACCAAGCCCACTTTGAGAGAGAAAACACCCATGAGCCTGATCCGGCTGCAGGACGTCAGTGTCCGCTTCGACAACACCCAGATCCTCCGCGAGGCGTTCTTCCGCCTCGAAGCAGGGGACCGAGTGGGCCTGATCGGCAAGAACGGCTCGGGGAAAACGACCATCCTCAAGCTGGTCCTCGACCAGGTGGCACCGGATACCGGCACCGTGACCCTGGAGCTGGGCACCAGGGTGGGCTATTTCTCCCAGTTCTCCGAACTCAACGGCGACGCCACGATCCGGGAGCTGCTTGATGCCCTGTTCGCCGAGATCAAGGCCATCGAAGCCGAACTGGCGACCATTGACGCGGCCATCGCGGCGGACCCCTCCGGTGCAGACCTCGACCGGCTGATCCAGCGCCAGGCCGGGCTGTTTGAGGATATGGACCGCCTCGACGGCTGGGACTACCCGCGTCGCATCGACACGGTGCTCACCACCCTCGGCTTCGACGAGGCCCACCGCAGCTGCTCCATCGATGAGTTGTCCGGCGGCTGGCGCAACCGCGCGGCGCTGGCCAAGATCCTGTTGGAGGGCCCGGACGTGCTGCTGCTCGACGAGCCCACCAACTTCCTGGATGTGGCCGGCGTCGAGTGGCTCGAAGGCTGGTTCCGGGACTTCAAGGGCGCCGCGATCATCGTCTCGCACGACCGGAAGTTCCTGGACGCCGTCGTCACCCGGATCATCGAAGTCGAAAACTTCCACCTGCACGAGTACCCGGGCAACTTCGGCGACTATGTCGTGCAGAAACAGTTCCGCCTCAAGACCCTTGAGCAGCAGTTTGTGCACGAATCCGAGTTGTTGGCGTTTGAGGCCGAGGGGATCGCCGACCGCCGCGAGGCTGCGAAGGCCGCCGGCCGCGGGCTGGGAAACCAGCTGGCCAAAATCAAGAAATCCCGCACACCCCGGCCCGTGGACCAGATCGTGACGGAGATCTACGGCGGCCTGCACGTGAAGGACGTACTGTGCCGCGTGGAGGGACTGGGCAAGTCTTTCGGCGAAAAGATGCTGTTTGACGATCTGAGCTTCGAGATCCGCCGGGGCAACCGGATCGTGGTCCTCGGCTCCAACGGAAGCGGTAAATCAACGCTCCTGAAGGTGCTGACCGGCGAAGAGCAGGCCGACTCCGGCGAGGTGAACTGGGCCAAGGGTCCCGGCTTTGTCTCCTACAACCAGATACTCGAGGACCTCGACGACGCCGACACCGTGTCCCACGCGGTCAACGCGCTGCCGGACAGCCTGGCCTTCAGCGCCACGAAGAAGTCCGTGAACAGGTTCCTCGCGATGTTCCAGTTCTCGGAGGCCGATCTCAAGCAGAAGATCGGGAACCTCTCCGGCGGGCAGAAAGCGCGAGTCGCCATGGCGCAGTGTTTGCTGTCCGGCGCATCGGTGCTGCTGTTGGACGAGCCGACCAACCACCTGGACATGTCCAGCACCCAGGTCATGGAACGAGCGCTGATGCACTTCCCGGGCGCCGTGGTGGTGGTCAGCCACGACCGCTTCTTCAGCGAGAAGATCGCCACCCGCCACCTGGTGTTCGGCGCCGACGGCGCGGAACCGGGCGAAATCGATGTCCGCGTCGCCTGAGGCTGATCAGCCCACGCCGGCAGTTCCGCGGGATAATGGGACTATGACAGAGCAGGATCAGGACCGCGACCCGTGGGATGAGTTCGACAAACTCAAGCCGGCGGGCCCGGACCACGTCGAGGGATACCCGGGTGGTGAACCCGTGGGATTTGGCTTCCGCACGGGGGTCCGCAGCGCGAAGGTGGCCATTGGGTTCGCCGTCTACGCCCTCACGCTCGGAACCATCCTCGTGACCTGCGGGACCGCCGTCTTCATCAGCCAGGGCGAGTGGCTGATGCTCGCGCTGATGGTTCTGATCGAGGCCGTCTTTGTCCTGGCCTTCCTTCGGCTTGTGGCGCAGGCCAGGCTCCGCCGTTAGCTGCGAGGCCCTGGAAACCGGTCGCAACGGGGGCAGGAAGGCCGGCCTGACCGTTGCCTGCCGGGGTTAGAGCCAGTTCTTTTTCTTGAAGATGACGTACATTAGCGCCGCCGTGGCCGCCATCAACCCGATCGCCATGGGATAGCCGAAGGACCACTGCAGCTCCGGCATCCGGTCAAAGTTCATGCCGTAGACGCCCGCCACAAAGGACGGGGCGAAAAAGATGGCGGCCCAGGACGAGATCTTCTTGACCTGCTCGTTCTGTTCCGCGCTGGCCTCATTCTGCCGGGTGGCGGTCAGAGTGCCGTCGAGGGTGAGGGCGTTCTGCAGCAAGTCCCGGAAGGAATCGGCCCGGGAGATCAGCCGCTCCACGTGGTCCTCCACATCGCGGAGGTTGTGCTGCAGTTCGCTCGTCACCCCGTATTTTTCGAAGCCGCGCCGCAGCAGCTGCATCATGGCGGGCAGCGGGTGGATGGCGCGCTGGAACTGGATGACTTCCCGGGCGAGTTCGTAGATCCGTCGGGAGACGGTCGTGTCTCCGCTGAAGAGCTGGTCCTCGATTTCATCGATGTCGTTTTCCAGTCCGGCGACCACCGGAACGTAATCATCCACGACCTGGTCCATCAGCGCATACAGTACCGCCTCGGGGCCGTGGGCCAGGAGTTCCGGGCGCTGTTCCAGCCTCCGGCGCACCTGCGCGACGCCGCCGGTCTCGGCGTGCCGGACCGTCACCACGAAGTTCTTGCCGGTGAAGACGTGCAGCTCGCCGAATTCCACCGTCTCGGATTCATCCAGATACCTGGCCGGGCGCAGCACGGTGAAGAGGTTGTCATCGTAGCGCTCGAGCTTGGGGCGCTGGTGGGCCGAGATCGCGTCCTCCACAGCCAGTCCGTGCAGTCCGAATTCCGCGGCGACGGCTGCCATTTCGGCCTCCGTCGGCCGGTAGAGGCCGATCCAGGCCATACCGCCGTGCTCTGCCAGGGTCTCGAAGGTCTGCTCGAGGCTTTGCGGCTCGGCGCTGCGGACGCCGTCAACGTAGACAGCGTTATCGATGATAGTCACGGGGCAATTATCCCGTCTCCCCGGGCGGTTCGGCGGCAGGGGATGCCGAACGCGCCGCGCCGCAGGCCGCGGGGAATCACTTCGAGCGGCCGGGAGCCGGCGGACTTCCCTGGGCGAGCCTGCTGATCAGCGGCTCGGTGCGGTATTGGATGTGTGTGTGGAGGGCCAGGACAGTCTCCGTCCTGATGACGCCTTTGATCCGCAGGATAGCCCGCAGGGCGGCCTGGAGATGGTGCGTGTCGGTGGCCACGACCCGGCACCAGACGTCGCCGCGTCCGGAGATCTCGTGGACCTCAAGCACCTGCGCGATCAGGCGCAGGGCGCCGACCACGCCGTCGAGTTCGCGGTGGTTCACCTCGATAGTGACGAAGGCGACGACGTCGTAGCCCACCGCCTCGAGATCGATCTCGCGGCCGCCGTCGTGCAACAAACCGGAGCGCTGCATCCGCCGCACGCGGGACTGTGCGGTGTTCCGTGCGATTCCCAGGGATTCACTGAGTTCGCCGATCTGGATTCGCGGATCCCGGATCAGTTCCAGCAGGATTTTCAGGTCGGTGGGGTCCAGACTGTTCAAATCATCACTTCCGTTCACTCAGGCGGCCTGCAATTGACTATTTTAGTCAATTTTGGCACAGCGCTTAGCCCAATAGGTCATGAAGGCGTCAAACTTTAGGGATCACTCGTCACCGCGCCGGCGGTTCCCCACCACGGGGAATGCGCCCGGCCCACTTCCATGCAAAGGGCTCGGGCTTGACTGTCTTTAGCGAACTCCGGATGCGCCCGGCCACGGCAAACCGCTGGGCCTGGGATGCTTCCACCACCGCGCGGCTGGTCATGGCCGGCGTCGTGATTTTCACACTCCTGGTGGGTGCCAATCTGGCGACCCCGCTCTATCCTTTGCTGCAGGCGAAGCTCGGCATTACCGCCCTGGACGTCACGGTGGCCTTCTCCGCCTACGTCCTGGCGCTCGTGGCGACGCTGATCCTCGCCGGGCACTGGTCGGACCACATTGGCCGCCGGGCCGCCCTGGTCCTGGCGGTCCTGGTGGGCCTGGCCGGCGGCTCCGTCTTCGCCACCGCCGACAGTCTCATGGCGCTCTGCGCCGGCCGGGCGCTGCAGGGCATCGCGGTGGCACTCGCCACCGGAGCCAGCTCCGCGGCGCTCCGTGAGCTGCTCCCCAGCCGTCCGGAATGGGCCTCGCGGTTCACGCTCCTGGCTTCCGCCGGCGGAGTGGCTGCCGGGCCGGCCATTGGGGGAGTGCTTTCGCTCCTTCCCGGGCCCACGTCCACGCCGTACGTCCTGCATTCCCTGGTCCTGGCCGCAATGCTGGTCCCGCTGTACCTGCTCAAGGCGCGGCCCGCCATCAACTCCATCGCGGGGCCCCAGCCGCTGCGGGTGCTGGCTCCCCGCCGGCCGTCGGTGTCCAGCGAGGCCCGCGGGGCCTTCTGGCTGGCCTCCGCGGTGGGGTTCCTCAGCTTCACCGTCTTCGGCTTCTGCCTCTCGCTCGCGCCCGGCTACTTTGCGGGGATCGTCCACGCCGATTCCCGGCCGCTGATCGGTCTGTTGGCCGGACTGACGCTCGGGTCCTCGGCCCTGAGCCAGCTGCTGGCCGTGCGGGGACGCTTTGTGGTGCCGGCAGGGCTGGGCATGCTGGCGGTATCCGTGCTGCTGATCGCGGCTGCGGCCGCCTGGAGCAGCCCGTGGCTGCTGATCCTGGCGAGCATCACCGCCGGCGTCGGCCAGGGCGTGTCCTTCCGGACCGTTTTCAACGATGTGGCCGGAAAAGTCGAGGCCTCGCGCCATGCCCAGATCGTCAGCACCGTCTACGTCATTACCTACCTGGGCAGCGCGATCCCCGTCATCGGGCTGGGGCTCGCCGCGGGAGTGGTGGGCCTGCAGTCAGCCGTGGCCGGTTTCGTTGTACTCTGCTCGATCGCGGCGGCGACCCTCGCGGTCATCACCCTTCGTACGGCTCTGCGCCAGGGCGCGCCCTAGTCCGGCAGCGGACCCTGGTTGCCCTGGATGTGGTCGAACACGAGTGTGGTCTCGGTGTGGCCCACTACGGGATCGGTGGCCAGGTTGTCCAGCACCCAGTCGCGCAGGTCCTCGGTGGTGGCCACCGCGATGTGCAACAGGTAGTCCACCGAGCCCGAGGTATGGAAGGTCGAGAGTACGGCCGGCAGCTTGGGGACCCTCGAGGTGAATCGGTCGATCTGTTCGCGGTCGTGGGCCCGCAGCCGGACGGCGATCAGTGCCTGGACCGAGCGGCCGATGGCGGACAGGCTGAGCTTGGCTTCGAACCCCTGGATGATGCCGCGCTCGGACAGGGCGCGGGTGCGCATCAGCGCAGTGGACGGGGCGATGCCGACGAGTTCCGCCAGCTGCTTGTTGGAGATGCGGGCGTCCGCGACGAGGGCCGCGAGCAGGCGCTCGTCGATAGCGTCCAGCGGCTCGCCGGCACCCGCTCCCGGCCGAATATTCTTCGCACTGCTATTCACGGATCCTCCTTGACGTGTTGTCCGTTCATCATAAACGCCGGATTCCGGCATTTCCATTCGCAGGCCCTATAAAACTCCGAATTATTGCCAGATACTTGCCACATTCAACGGTGAATATTCATAAGGAGCAAGGTGCTTTCTCAAGACTCGCTGGCCGTCCACGCCGGCCGGAACGGCCTCACTGAACTGGGCGTGCACGCGGTGCCCATCGATCTCTCCACCACGGCGCCGCTTCCCTCGGTGCACGACGGCGGCCTCGCCTATGAGCACATGGCCACCGGCGGAACCCATGTGGCGGGCCAGAGCACGGTCTACCAGCGGCTCTGGAACCCCACCGTCGCCCGCTTCGAGGAGGGCGTCGCCGTCCTGGAGGACACCCCGGAGGCCGTCGCCTTTGCCACCGGCATGGCGGCGCTGAGCGCGGTGCTCCTCGCCGTTGTGGCCACCGGAAAGAAGCACGTGGTCGCGGTCCGTCCGCTGTACGGCGGGAGCGACTACCTCCTCGCCTCGGGAGTGCTCGGCAACGAGGTCACGTTCACCACCCCGGAGGGTGTCCATGCCGCCCTCCGGCCAGACACCGGGCTGGTCATCCTGGAGACGCCGGCGAACCCCAGCCTGGAACTCGTCGACATTGCCCGGGTGGCCGCTGCCGCGGACGGTGTCCCGCTCCTGGTCGACAACACCTTCGCCAGCCCCGTCCTCCAGCAGCCCTTCAAGCACGGCGCCGCAATGGTGCTGCACAGTGCCACGAAATTCCTTGGCGGGCACGGCGACGCCATGGGCGGCGTCGTCGCCGCGGCAGCCGAGTGGACCACCCGGCTGCGCCAGATCCGCGCCGTCACCGGCGGCATCCTGACGCCCTGGCCGGCCTACCTGCTGCACCGCGGCCTGGCCACGCTCCCTGTCCGTGTCCGGGCCCAGCAGGCCAGCGCGCAGAAGGTAGCCGTCGCCCTCGCCGGCCACGGCCTGGTCCGGCGTGTCTTCTACCCGGGTCTGCCGGAATGCGATCCGCAGGGCCTGATCGGGACGCAGATGGCCGGCCCCGGTTCCCTGATGGCCTTTGAGGTGGCCGGCGCCGACCACGCCGAACGGATCCCCTCGGCGGTCCGCATGATCACGCACGCGGTCTCGCTCGGCGGCATCGACACCCTGATCCAGCATCCCGCGGGCCTCACGCACCGTCCGGTGGCCGCCGATGCCAAGCCACACGCCAGCCTGCTGCGCGTCTCGGTGGGCCTCGAGGACCCCTCCGATGTGGTGGCCGACCTCGTGCAGGCGATCGAGTCGACCCGCTAGCCCTGCGGTCGCTTCAGCGTCGCGGTGCCCGCGCCCCGGTCACCGGCTTCTGCCGCGCCGGATGCACGACGGCGGTGACCACCGCCGTCGTGCACGCCAGCCCGATCACGGTGAGGGCCAGGGCCGTCCAGCCGAGTGACTGGAAGACCAGCCCGCCGGCCCAGCCGATGATGCTCGAGCCGAGGTAGTACGCGAGGTTGTAGAGCGAGGCGGCCTGGGCGCGGCCTGTCGTGGCAATGACTCCGGTCCAGCCGGCGCCGACGCTGTGCGCCGCGAAGAAGCCGCCGGTAAACAGCAGCAGGCCCGCCATGATGAGGGCCAGCAGTTGGGTGAGCGTCAGCGCGAGGCCGACCACCATCAGCACCGTTCCGGAGATCATGACGCTGCGCCGCCCGAACCGCAGCGTCAGTCCGCCGGCCCAGCGGGAGGAAACCGTTCCGGACAGGTAGGCCAGGAAGATCAGGCTGATGACGGTGGCGGGCAGGCTGAAGGGTTCCCCGGTAAGACGGAAGCCGAGGTAGTTGTAGACCGCCACGAATCCGCCCATCAGCAGGAATGCCTGGACGTAGAGGGCCAGGAGCCGGGGATTCCGGCCGTGGACCGCGAGGATCCGGAGCGCGCCGCGGAAGCCGCCGGCCGCCGCGGCCGTGAATCCCCGCGCCTGCGGCACCAAGACTAGGAACAACACGGTTGCCGCCGCGGCCAGGACGGAGACGGCCAGCGCCGCGGCCCGCCATCCCCACAGCTCCCCGGCCGCCCCGGCCACAATGCGGCCGGCGAGTCCGCCCAGGGTGGTGCCAGCGACGTAGCTTCCGGCGGCCATGGCGGCGTACGCCTTGTTGACCTCCTCGTTGAGGTAGGCGATCGCGATGGCGGGGATGCCGCCCAGGGCCATGCCCTCCAGCATCCGCAGGCCCAGGAGCATTGGGAAGGTTGTGGCGAGCGGAACCAGCAGCCCCAGGACCGTGGCGGCGGAGATACCCCACATCATGGCCCGGACCCGGCCGATCCGGTCGGCCAGGAAGGACCAGGGCAGGACTGTCACGGCGAGGCCCACGGTGGCCAGCGAGATGGTCAGGGCAGCCTGCGCCGCCGTGACCTGCAGGTCCGCCGCCATCATGGGAAGCACTGCCTGGGTGGAATACAGCTGCGCGAACGTCGCGACGCCCGCGAAGGCCAGTCCCGCCAGGACCTTCCTGTACGCCGCGGAGCCCTTCGGATGTCCAGCCCAGACGGAAGCCGCACCGTCCGCCGCCGGGCTTCCGCCGCTGGAGGACGGGACGGGTGACCCGGAGGGGACGCGTGCGGTGGGGCGGCGGGGCAATGCGAGTCGTGGCATCCCCCCAGACTAGGCTCGACTAAGGCATGCTTCCAATGCATGATTCCCATAGAATCAATATCAAATTCGGAACGGAAGAGGACGGCCGGCGCCATGGACGTGGAACACAAACAACTCGTGCAACTGCTTCCGCTGCTGCCACTGCTGGCCGAGCTCGGGCGCACCCAGCACGTCACCGCCACCGCCGAAGTGCTGGGCCTGCCGCAGTCCACGGTCAGCCGGGCGATCGCGCGCGCCAGCTCCATCATCGGAACCGATCTGTTGATCCGCGACGGCCGCGGGGTCCGTCTGACCCCCGCCGCCAAGGCGCTACTGCCACACATCGAGGCCGCGCTGGGCGAATTCCAGACCGGGTTGGACCTCGTCCGGCACGAATCGGAGGTAGTGCGCGGCCGGATCGCGGTGTCCTTCCAGCACACCTTCGGAGAGGCGATGCTGCCGCTGCTGATCAGCGCCTTCCGGAGCCGGCATCTCCAGACGGCCTTCGACCTTAGCCAGGGCGCCAGGGACGGCTGCCTGGCGGAGCTTGCCGCCGGTGACGCGGACCTGGCCCTGACGGCTCCGGTCGCGGTTCCGAGCCGGACAATTGCCTCGGCAGCCCTGTACCGGGAGCCGCTGCGGCTGGTGGTGCACCACCGGCACCGGCTGGCCAACCGCCGTCGCGCGCGGCTCGCGGACATTCGGCAGGACCCCTTCGTGGCGCTGGGCCCCGGCTACGGGATGCGCTCGCTGACGGACGCACTGTTCCGCGAGGCGGGCTTCCGCCCCCGCATCGCCTTCGAAAGCCAGGATACCCATACCGTCCGCGGCCTCGTCTCGGCGGGGCTGGGAGTGAGCATCCTGCCGCCCGGCGGCGGGGCGCCCGGCCGGCAGGTGGAGGCGCAGGCCGGCGGCCTCGGCTGGGTGGAGCTCGCGCTGGATTCCGAGCTCGCGTTCCGGGAGATCGGCCTGGCCTGGCGGGAACGGCGTGGGGGAGCGGACGCCGAACCGGATCCGGTAAGGCTGTTCCGCGAGCTGGTGCTGAGTGAGGGCCCGGCGCTCCTGGCCGGCTTTGTGCGCGGACGCTCGGGGAGCTGAGCAGCCGGGTCCTGCGGCGAATTCGCCGGAAACCATCGAATTCGCCGGAGCCTTCCGGCGATCCGGCACACCTCCGGCGATTTCGGCGCAGCGCGGCGGGTGGCGTTCAGCCGCCGGCGAGCAGCCCCGCCACCACTTCCGCCACGGAACCGGCGCGGGCCTCCTGCCAGCCGGTGCCGGCCCAGAGGTTCAGCCGCTCCGGGTCCCCGGCGGCAGCCGCGGCCGCGCGCAGCGGAGCCGTGAGGTGGTGGACGGCCGGATAGGCCTCGGGTGCGTCGGGGTGGTCCCGGACGAACTCATTTACCAGCGCCCGGGCCTGCCGGCCGGTGAAAGCGGCGGTGAGCCGGGTCCGGGTGAAGTGCGGGCTGGCCAGGGCGTCCTTGTGCAGCTGCCGGGCTCCGCTCTCATCCGTCCGAAGGAATGCGGTGCCCAGCTGGGCCGCCTCGGCTCCGGCGGCCAGCACGGCGTCCAGCCCGGAGCGGTCCATCACCGCGCCGGCGGCGACCAGCGGGAGCCCGACGGCGGACCGCACCCGGGTGACCAGATCCGCCGTCGTACCCGGCCGGCCCCCGCCGGGCTCGCCAGCCCGGCCCCCGCCAGGGCCGCCAGCCCGGCCCCCGCCAGGCCCGCCACTCCGCCCGCCGGCGCCCGGAAGGAACGCGGCGCTGTGGCCACCGGCGCTCGCATGCTGGACCACGAGCGCGTCCACGCCACGTTCGGCGGCCTGCAGCGCTTCGGCTTCAGTAGTGACGGTTGCCAGCACCGCGGAGCCCGCCCGCCGAAGGGCGCGCACCACATCCGCGCCCGGCAGCCCGAAGGCGAAACTGACCAGTTCCACCGGATCCTCCAGCAGCGCGTCGATCTTGCCCTGCCAGTGATCGTCGTCGTCGAGCCGCAGCGGCGGGAGCTGCACCCCGTACCGTTCGGCGTCCGCCTGTAGCCGGGAGCGGTAAGCCTCCAGCTCCGCACGCAGGGCATCGGACGGCTCCGGCAGGGCACCATCAGGGACGAAGACGTTCATCCCGAAACGTGCCCCGGAGTCACGGGTGCTGCGGATTTCCGCCTGCATGGCGTCCACGGTCTTGTACCCGGCGGCGAGGAAGCCCAGGCCTCCGGCGTAGTGCACGGCGCTGACAAAGGCAGGCGTGGACGTCCCGCCGGCCATCGGAGCGGCGATGATACGGGTACCGAAGAGGGCGTGCGGCATGGCTCACTCCTGGAGACGATTCAGTAGGCTGGTCTGGTGACTCATTCTGACATCCCGCCGGCGGCGGACTCCGTCCCCTCTCCTTCCCCTATGGCCGGTGCTTCCCTTGCGGCCGGCGCCGTGATTGGCCTTGATATTGGCGGAACGAAGACCCGCGGCGTCCGTTTCGAGGAGGGCGGGGCGGTGGCCGATGAATCGGTGGGCAGCTCGAACGTCCAGAACGTCAGCCGGGAGGAAGCGGCCCGTCACCTCGCGGAGCTTTTTGCTTTGATCGGTGGGGGAGCCGTGGGCCGGGTCTATGCGGGAGCCGGCGGCATCGATACCGACGCCGACGCCGCGGCGCTCGCCGCCCTGATTGCCCCGCATGTGCCCGGCGCCCGGATTACCGTGGTCCACGATTCACGGCTGCTGCTGGCCGCAGGCGGGGCGAGCACCGGCGTCGCGGTTATCGGCGGCACGGGCTCGGCGGCCTGGGGCAGGAACAGCGACGGCGAAGAGGCACGCGCCGGCGGCTGGGGCTATCTGCTGGGCGACGAAGGCAGCGGGTACTGGCTGGGCCGCGAGGCGGTCCGATATAGCCTGCGCCGCATGAACCAGGGGCAGGAACCGGACGGACTGACCACGGCGCTGCTGGTCTCCTGCGGTGTGGACGACCCCACCACGCTGATCGCGCTCTTCCACTCCGCGGACACCGGACGCCGGTACTGGGCCCAGCGGGCCCGGCTGGTGGTCGAGGCGGCGGACGGCGGCCATGCCGCCAGCCAGGCGCTCGTGGACCGGGCCGGACGCGATCTCGCCGGACTCGCGGAGCAGTGCGTGCGGCAGCTGGGCATCGACGGCCCGGTGATCCTCGGCGGCGGACTCGGCATGAACGTGCCGCGGCTGCAGGAGTCCTTCCGCTCGGCCCTTGCCGCCGCAGGGATCAGCGACGTCCGCGTCCTTGACCGGGAGCCCGTCTTCGGAGTGCTCCAGCTCGTGGCCGAACAGGACCAGACCGAGCAGGGCTAGGCCGAACAGGACCAGTCGGAACAGGACCAGTCCCACCAGGATTCGCCCGGCCGTTACGCTGGAGGAATGAGCCTGAACTTCGACACCCGCCCCGCCGCCTACGCCGTCATCATCCGCGACGGCGCCATCCTGCTGGCGTACTGGAAACAGGGCGGCAAGGAAGGCTGGACCCTGCCCGGCGGAGGCCTCGACCTGGCCGAACATCCGGTGGACGGCTGCCGGCGGGAGATCCATGAGGAAACCGGGTACGACGCCCAGATCGGCACCATGCTGGGGATCGACGTCGGGCACTGGCCTGCCGAGATCCGGATCGACGGCGGCGAACGGGACTTCCAGTCCCTGCGCCTTGTCTACGAGGCGGCGGTCACCGGCGGGCAGTTGCGGCACGAGGTGGACGGCAGCACCACCCACGCGGCCTGGATCCCGCTGGCCGAGGTCGAGGGGCTGAACAAGGTCTCGCTCGTCGACGCCGCGCTCCGGCTTTACCGTGAGCGGCCGCTGAACGGCAGACTTTCCTGACGTTTTTCCTATCCACGCCGGGACGGGCGCGGCTATCCTAGGAACGCCGCCGGTAGCCGCCGGCGATACCGGCAACAGAAGCGGGGAGGTGGAGACGATGACTGCAAGTGCACTGCGCGCGCTGCGCACCAACAGCAATGTCATTTTTCCTGCCCCGGCTACTAGCACCTCCTAGCCCGCATCAGCTGCCCGGTTCCGAGTGAACCCGCAGCGCGGCATGTGCACCGGGGCCCCATCTAAGGGTTTTCGTTGACTACTTCGTTTATACGGCCAGGCGCTCCGGGCGCCGCCAAAACCAGCCAAACCATCGACTTATCCGCGGGTCCGGCCCGCTACGGCTATACCGCTGCCGTTGCGGAACACTTCGCGGCCAATCCCGTGCCGGGCGGCACCGGCACGGGCCGGGTTATCCGGGTGGACCGGAACCTGGTTCTGGTCGCAGCCCGTGACGGGACGCTCCACCTGCCCTACCCGCGCAGCGGAGACCTTCCCGCGACCGGGGACTGGGTCTGGCTCGGCACCAACACCGCGGGGGAGCCCGCCATCGTGGGCGTCCTGCCGCGCCACTCGGAACTGAGCCGCAAGCGCGCCTTCGAAGCGTCGTCGGAGGCGCAGGTGCTCGGCGCCAACATGGACATCGTCGGCGTCGTCGTCCCGGTGGACCGGCCGCTCACACACAACCGGCTCGAACGCACCCTCGTCGCCGCCTGGGATTCCGGAGCCACGCCGCTCGTGATCATCACCAAGGCGGACCTCTCGGATGTGGCGGACGACGTCGTCGGGCAGGTGATGCTCCAGGCCGCCGGTGTCGCCGTGGTCACCACCTCGGCCGAGCAGGGTGACGGCCTCGATGAACTGCTGGGCCATCTGCCGCCCGGCGGAACCCTCGTGCTGCTTGGCCCCTCGGGCGCGGGCAAGTCCACGCTCATCAACGCCCTCGTCGGCTTCGAGGCACAGGATACCGGCGCGGTCCGGGCCGGGGACGGCAAAGGCAAGCACACCACGACGTCCCGTGAACTTGTGCCACTGCCGGGCGGGGCCGTGTTGATGGATAATCCGGGAGTGCGCGGCTTCGGGCTTTTCGACGCGGATGACGGGATGGAGGAGATCTTCGGCGACCTCGAGGAACTCTTCGGGGAGTGCCGCTTCTCCGATTGTGCCCACGGCCGCGAACCCGGCTGCGCCGTGCATGCCGCACTCGCGGACGGCTCCCTCGATGACCGCCGCTGGGCGAGTTACGTGTTGCTGCAGCGCGAACTAGCCGCCCTGGGCCGGCGCCACGACGCGGCTGCGCGCCGGGCCTATCAACGGGAGTGGCGCCAGAAGGTCATGGCTGCCGGCACGAGCCAGCGCTCCGCAGAAAAGTCCAGCCATGAGAAGGCTGAGGAACAGCAAGCAAGGCACGGCGGCAAGGGCCGTGGCGGGGCCAAAGGCGGCCTCCGGCGGAGCCGCTGAGGGGCGGTGACATTGCCGGCGGGTGCCGCGGCGAAAGAATTTCCACCGCGGCACCCATCCAAAACGCAGTCCGTTACGAATCAAGACAGCACTCGTCCGAACACGGTCTAGCGCGAATAAAGACTTCCGGTTCGCATCACCACAGTAGCCGCGGCGCCGCTGACATTGTCACCGGCGCTGGCTACGCTGGGTTCTACCCGCTTTACAGCAAAAAATCAGCATGCATATGATCAGTTGGCTGGACCGTCCGTTGTTGCCGCCAACAGTTAGGTAAGCCCGGAAATGGCTGAAGCCATGATCGAGTTCCAGAGCGTCACCAAGCAGTACCAAAGCGGGCAGGCTGCCGTGGATGACCTGACCATGTCCATCGACAAGGGAGCCATCACGGTCTTTGTCGGACCCTCGGGCTGCGGAAAAACCACCTCGCTGCGGATGATCAACCGCATGGTCGAGCCAACGTCGGGAACCATCACCGTGGGCGGCGAGGATGTCACTTCAGTTCCGGCGGCGAAGCTGCGGCGGTCCATGGGCTACGTCATGCAGTCGTCCGGGCTGATGCCGCACCGTTCCGTGCTGGACAATATCGCCACTGTGCCCCGGCTCAACGGAGTCTCCAAGACCGAGGCGCGGAAGCGCGCGCAGGAACTGCTCGACGTCGTCGGCCTGGCCTCATCGCTGGGCAAACGGTACCCCTCCCAGCTTTCCGGCGGCCAGCAGCAGCGCGTCGGCGTGGCCCGGGCACTTGCCGCCGACCCGCCCGTGCTCCTTATGGACGAACCCTTCAGCGCCGTCGATCCAGTGGTGCGCGAGGAACTCCAGCAGGAACTGCTCCGGCTCCAGCGGGACCTGGCCAAGACCATCGTCTTCGTCACCCATGACATTGACGAGGCCACGGTGCTGGGGGACAAGGTGGCCGTGTTCGGCCTCGGCGGCAAACTTGCGCAGTACGCGACCCCCGAGGAAATCCTGCGCGCCCCCGCGAACGACTTCGTGGCGTCCTTCGTGGGCCGGGACCGCGGCTTCCGGCACCTTGGGTTCAGCCCCTCCGACGGCGTCACCATCCACCCGGCCCCCACTATCACCCCGGACCAGCTCCAGCACGACGGCGCCACCCCGGACGAGTGGCAACTGGTGGTCGACGGCGGGTTGCGTCCCCTCGGCTGGGCCGGCCCGGGCACAGCCACCGGAGCCGGCCCGGCGATGGTTCCCGGCGGTTCGCTCTTCCGCAAAGGTGACGCGCTCCGGCGCGCGCTCGACGCGGCCCTGTCCTCGCCCTCCGGGCTGGGCGTTGCCGTGGACACGGAGGGCCGGGTAGCCGGTGTGATCAAGGCCGACGAGGTGCTCGCCGTGATCGAATCGGACCGCCGGGCCCGGCAGGGCGCGCTCTGATGGACTGGTTCCTGGCCAACAGCGGGCAAGTCTTCAGCCTTGCCGGCCAGCACCTCGTCCTGGCTATCCTGCCGATGATTTTCGGCCTGATCATTTCCATCCCGCTGGCCCAGTTCGCCCGGCAGAACCGTGCCCTGCGCTCGGTGGTGCTGACGGCTTCCTCCCTGCTCTACACGATTCCTTCGCTGGCGCTCTTCATCATCCTTCCCACCATCCTCGGTACCCGGATCCTGGATCCCCTCAACGTGGTGGTGGCCCTGACCGTCTACGCCATTGCATTGCTGGTCCGTGCAGCACTGGACGCTTTCGATTCCGTGGACGAGGACCTCCGGCAGGCCGCCGTCGCGATGGGCTTCAAGCCGTTCGCCCGCTTCCTCCAGATCGACCTTCCGCTGTCGCTGCCGGTGCTGTTTGCCGGGTTGCGGGTGGTCTCGGTCAGCAACATCTCGCTCGTCAGCGTCGCGGCCCTGCTCGGCATCGGGAACCTCGGGATGCTCTTCACCTCGGGGCTGCAGCGCGACTTCGTCACCGAGGTGATCGTGGGCATCATCGCGATCCTCGTCCTCGCGCTGCTGATGGACGCAGTGCTGGTGCTGCTGGAGCGGTTGCTCACGCCGTGGACACGGGCAGCAGCAGGACCGGGAACCAGCCCGGACAGGGCTGCCCGTCCGTCCGCAACGCTGCGGTTCGCGCGTCCCAAGACCGGAGGGGGGAACGCATGAGCAACGTCGTCACGGACACCTTCGCCTGGCTCGGTGAGCCGGACAACTGGTCCGGCAGCGCCGGGATCCCGGCACGGCTGGCCGAACACCTGCAGTACACGGGCCTGGTGATGCTGATCGCCACCGCCATCGCCATTCCGATCGGACTGTACGTCGGTCACACCGGGCGTGGGCGGGTCGCCGTCGTGGCCCTCGCCGGCGCCCTCCGTGCGCTGCCCACCCTCGGCCTGCTGACGCTCTTCGTCCTGCTGGCCGGCATCGGGCTCATGCCGCCGATCTGGGCGCTTGTGATCCTCACCGTGCCGCCCCTGCTGGCCGGCACCTACGCCGGAATCTCCAGCGTCGACCGGAACGTCGTGGACGCTGCGCGGGCCATGGGCATGACCGAACTCCAGGTGCTCTTCCGCGCCGAGTTCCCGAACGCGCTGCCGGTGATGTTCGGCGGCTTCCGGACCGGCGTCCTCCAGGTCATCGCCACCGTCTCCGTGGTGGCTTATATCAACCTGGGCGGCCTCGGCCGCTACCTGTTCGACGGGCTTGTCCTGTCCGACTTCCCCCAGATGCTGGGCGGTTCCCTCCTCATCGCGGGGCTCGCCATCGCCGTCGACCTGGTCCTTGTCCTTTTCCAGAGGCTCTTCCTGTCACGGGGAGCCTTATCCCAGCCAAACCGGAGCCAGCAGGCTGCGGTCGATCTCACAGACCCCGTATCCCCGGAGCCTGTTGTTCAAGGAGGTATGTCATGAAAGAAACCCGCCAACGAGCACTCGGCAGGCGCGCATTCGGCGCCCTGGCCGCCGGCCTGGGCCTGGCCATGGCCCTGTCCGCCTGCGGAGGCTCGTCCAATCCGCTCTCATCCGCCCCCGCCACGGGCGGAGCCACGTCCGGCTCGGGCTCGGCCCTCGTGATCGGTTCCGCCGATTTCCCCGAGAGCCAGATCATCGCCGAGGTCTATGCCGGTGCCCTGAACGCGGCCGGCGTCACGGCGAGCACCAAGCCCAACATCGGTTCCCGCGAGGTCTACTTCAAGGCCGTACAGGACGGCTCGGTGGACGTTATCCCCGACTACAGCGGCAACCTGCTGCTGCACGTCAGCAAGGACGCCACAGAGGTCTCCGCCGAGGACATCTTCAAGGCGCTGCCCGGCAAGCTGCCGGAGGCCCTGGCCGTGCTCGACGCCTCGAAGGCCGAGGATAAGGACGCGATGGTGGTTACCAAAGCCACCGCCGAGAAGTACAAGCTGAAGTCCATTGAGGATCTGGCCAAGGTCTGCAGCGACATCGTGGTGGGCGCCCCGGCGACGTTCGCCGAGCGCGCCTACGGCCTGCCGGGCCTGAAGAAGAACTACAACTGCGAGCCCAAGAAGCTGGAACCGTTCAGCGACGGCGGCGGCGCCGTCACGCTGAAGGCACTGCTCTCGGACCAGGTCCAGGTCGCTGATATCTATACCACCACCCCGTCCATCGCGGACAACGACCTGGTGGTGCTCGAAGACCCGAAGAACAACTTCATCGCCCAGCAGGTCCTGCCCCTTTACAACAAGGCCAAGATGACGGACAAGGCGAAAGAGGCCCTGAACTCGGTCTCCAAGGTCCTCACCACGGATGACCTGATCAACCTCAACCGCGCGGTCAGCGGAAGCCAGAAGCAGAACCCCAAGGATGCTGCGGCCGCTTGGCTCAAGGACAAGGGACTGGTCAAGTAGGGCGCACCTCCGGGACTTCCCCAGCTACGACGGCGGCCGCCGGACCTTTGCCTCACGGCGGGGACCGGCAGCCGCCGTCGTGCTTGCCGGGTTGTCTCCGCGCCTGTGACGGCCGCAAACGGCTGTGAGACATGTCTCGGACGAAGTGCATCCGCCATATGGCATATTTGATGGATGGCAGAATTCAAGCAGTCCACCAAGCTTCATAATGTCCTTTACGACATCCGTGGACCGATCCTCCTGGCCGCCCAGCAGATGGAGGCTGAGGGTCACCGCATCCTCAAGCTGAATATCGGTAACCCGGCGCCGTTCGGGTTTGAAGCGCCGGACGCGATCCTGGTGGACATGATCCGCCACCTGCCGCACGCCCAGGGCTACAGCGATTCCCGTGGCATCTTCTCCGCCCGCACCGCCGTCTCGCAGTACTACCAGACCCGCGGAATCCAGAACATCCACGTCGATGACATCTACCTGGGCAACGGCGTCAGCGAACTCATCACGATGTCGCTTATGGCACTGCTGGACGACGGCGATGAGGTCCTCATCCCGACGCCGGACTACCCGCTGTGGACAGCCTCCGTGGCCCTCGCCGGCGGCAGGCCCGTGCACTATCTCTGCGATGAGGACTCCGGCTGGCAGCCCGACCTCGAGGACCTCGAAGCGAAGATCACCCCGCGCACCAAGGGCCTCGTGGTGATCAACCCCAACAACCCCACCGGCGCGGTCTACCCGGAGGCCACGCTCAAGAAAATCGTGGCCCTCGCCGAGAAACACGGCCTGGTGCTCTTCGCCGACGAGATCTACGAGAAAATCCTCTACGAGGATGCCGTCCACGTGAACATGGCCAGCCTCACCGGCGACGATGTCCTCTGCCTGACGTTCAGCGGCCTGTCCAAGGCCTACCGGGTATGCGGCTACCGGGCCGGCTGGATGGCCATCTCCGGGCCGAAAAAGGACGCCGCGGACTACCTCGAGGGCATCAACCTGCTCGCAAACATGCGCCTGTGCGCCAACGTCCCGGCGCAGCACGCGATCCAGACGGCGCTCGGCGGGTACCAGAGCATCAAGGACCTCATCCTTCCCGGCGGGCGCCTGCTTGAACAGCGGAACAAGGCGTACGACATGCTCAACGCCATCCCCGGCGTCAGCACGCAGCAGGCCCGGGGTGCCATGTACCTGTTCCCAAAGCTTGACCCCGAGGTCTACCGCATCCGCGACGACGAAAAATTCGTCCTGGACCTGCTGCGCGAGCAGAAGATCCTCGTCTCGCACGGCCGCGCCTTCAACTGGGTCCGCCCGGACCACTTCCGGATGGTCACGCTGCCGCTGGTGAAAGACCTCGAAGAGGCAATCAACCGCATGGCGGACTTCCTGAGCCGGTACAAGGGCAACTAGCCTGAGGACAGCAGCGCGGCGGGACGAACATCCGGCCGGCGGGCTGCCCGAACCGGAAAGAGGCTTTGATGGCAGCTGTCGTGAACTTTGACGAACACCCCTCCGAGACCCTGAGGGCAGGGAAGAAATTCAGCCTCGGCGGCGTCGACCCGGCCTCCACGCCGGGCTACGCCGGTGACAAGGCTGCCGGAGAGAAGCTGCTCAGCGAGCTCGACGGCAAGCTCACGGAACTGCAGGAGCAGCTCTTTGCGGAGTCCAGGACCGGCGGCAAGAAGCGCGTCCTGCTGGTCCTGCAGGCGATGGACACCGCGGGCAAGGGCGGCATCGTCAACCACGTCATGGGCCAGATGAATCCGCAAGGCGTGCAGCTGAAGTCATTCAAGGCGCCCACCCCCGAGGAACAGTCCTACGACTTCCTCTGGCGGATCGAAAAGGAAGTACCCGCGGCCGGCATGGTGGGGGTCTTCGACCGTTCCCACTATGAGGACGTTCTGATCCACCGGGTGCACCGCTGGGCGGACGCCGAGGAACTGGAGCGCCGCTACCGGGCTATCAACGAGTTCGAGGCCCGGCAGACGGCCGCCGGAACGAAGATCGTCAAAGTCATGCTGCACATCAGCCGCGACGAGCAGCGGGAGCGGCTGCTCGCCCGGTTGGAGGACCCGTCGAAAAGGTGGAAGTACAGCGGCAACGACCTCAAGGAACGAGCCTTCTGGGACGACTACATGGACGCCTACCAGGCCGCCTTTGAGCAGACCAGCTCCGAAATCGCGCCGTGGCACGTGGTTCCGGCCAACAAAAAATGGTACGCCCGGATCGCCGTCCAGCAGTTGCTGCTGGAGGCCCTGGAAGGACTGGCGCTTGAGTGGCCGGTCCCGGAGCTCGACGTCGACATGGAACGCGAGCTGGTGCGGCGCTCCTAGCCGTCCGGCTATCGGTCAGCTTTCCTGGCCGGCCTGGTCCCGGGCCGCGGCCAGGCGCTTGCGGGCGCCCTCCAGCCACTGCTCGCAGCGCCTGGCCAGGGCCTCGCCGCGCTCCCACAGGGCCAGGGATTCCTCCAGGCTCGCGCCGCCGGCTTCCAGCCTGCCGACGACGCCGACGAGCTGTTCGCGGGCGTCCTCGTAGCTCAGGCCCTCGATGTCGGCGTTGGGTTTCGTTTCTGCTGCCATGGCGTGCTGCTCCTTGCTGGGTCCCGGGGGACAGACGTTCCGTGAAATGTTCTGAAGGTTTGGGCGGAGTCCGCCGGCTCAGTCCTCGGCGGGCACTTGGCCTCCGGTGGACTCTGCGCTGAACCGGCCGCCGGCCACGCGCACAGTCAACGCCGTGCCCGATGGGGCCTGGTCGGGGTGCCGCACGACCTCCCGGTGCGTTCCCGGAACCGACTCACCGTGGGCGAGCTGCACGACGGCGTAGCCGCGGTCCAGGGTTTTCTGGGGGGACAACGCCCTGACCTGCGCCTTGAGATGCATCAGCTGGTCGGCGGACCTGACCACCGCGGTGGTGATCGCCGCGTGGGAGCGGCCCTTGAGCCGTTGCACGTCGTCGTGCCGTGTGGTGACCATGCCCTCGGGAGACGCCAGCACCGGGCGTGAGCGCAGCACGGCGAGCCTGTCTGTCTCCCCTTCCACCAGCCGGGTGACTCCGCGCCGGAGCTGGTCCCGGGCCTGCCGGACGCGGGCGAGCTCTTCCACAACGTCCGGGACGATCCGTTTGGCGGCGTCGGTGGGGGTCGAGGCGCGGAGGTCCGCCACATCGTCGAGGATCGGCCGGTCGGCCTCATGGCCGATGGCGCTCACCACCGGCGTCGCGGCATCGGCCACGGCACGGATGAGTTCCTCGTTGCTGAACGGCAGCAGATCTTCGAGGGCGCCGCCGCCGCGGGCAATGACGATCACATCCACTTCGGGGTGGGCATCCAGCTCGCGCAGCGCGCCGATGACCTGCGCGACGGCAGTGTTGCCCTGGACCGCCACTTCACGGATTTCGAATTCGACGGCGGGCCAGCGCAGGGCGGCGTTGCGCAGCACGTCCTTCTTGGCGTCCGAGTCCCGGCCGGTGATCAGGCCGATCCGGTGGGGGAGCAGGGGCAACCGCTTCTTGCGGGCATCCGAAAACAGGCCCTCGGCCGCGAGGGCCTTGCGGAGCCGCTCGATCCTGGCCAGCAGGTCGCCGAGGCCCACCGGCCTGATGTCCTTCACGGACATACTCAGCCGCCCCGTCTTCAGCCAGAATTCGGCCTTGAGCAGGGCCACCACGCGGGAGCCGCGTTCCAGCGGTGTCTCCTGGCGGTCCAGGACATTGGTCCAGACGGACGCCGGGAGGGAGATCTCCGCGTCGATGTCACGCAGGGTCAGGTAGGCGTTGTTGCCGCGCCGGTTCAGCTCGATGACCTGTCCTTCGACCCAGGCGGACGGCGCCCGGTCTATGTGCATCTTGAGCTTCTGCGAGAGCAGCTGCAGCGGCCAGGGGTTGTCCGGGCTGGTTTCCGCGGCCGTGGCCGGTACCGTGGTCGCCGCCGCGACGTCCTCAGACACGCCTGTACCCCGTGGCGGAGCTTGCCTTGTGCATATGTGTGGTCGTCCTTTGCGGGGCTGTCTGCTGCGGATTGTCTGTTTCAACTCTATCCATAGCTCTACCACCAGGGACGGACTTTATAGATCCCGGGACCGCCCCCGTAGGATGGCACTACTCCCCGGCCTCTCCTTCCTAGGATTTTCTCTTGCGCACTTTTGTCTCGGCCATGGCTGTACTCATCGGGCTTGTTATGGCGGCCGTCGCCGTACCGGCCATGTGGGTGGACCGGAATATCGTCCAGGAGGACGGTTTTGTGGCCCTGACCGGGCCGCTCGGCACGGACCCCGTCTTCCGGCAACGGCTGGCTACGGCCGCCGTCGGGGGCCTCGGTTCGGACCGGATCCCCGAAGCCCTCACCGAACTGGCTCGGCCGATCCTGGAAAGCGCGGCCACGTCCCTGACCAGTCTGCCCGGGTATCCCGAGGCCTGGACAGAGACCCTGCGCAAGAGCCACCGGCTGAGTTTCGCCGACCCGAACACCCTGCCCGCTGAAATCGACGGCGTGAGTTCCCTTACCCTCGACGTCGCGCCGCTGGTCGGACTGGTGGCCCAACAGGTGGCCGAGGCCACCAGCTTGCCGTTGGAAGCCCCCGACCAGGTGCTGATCAATATCGGGCAGTCCAACCAGCGGCAGCTCCTCGAGCGCGTTTCTGCCTACGCCCCGATGGGCTATGCCGTCGGCGTCGGCGCCGTTATCGCGTTCGCCCTTGCCTTGGTTGCGGCCCGGCGCCGCTGGACAGTCCTCGCCGGAGCGGGAGTGGGCGCCCTCGTGCTGGCAGGCGTCTGGAAACTGGGTTCCGACGCCGCCGGCGCTGCGGCGGCACGGACGAAGAGCGGCAATGAGGTCGCGGAGATCTTCAAACGCGAGTTCGTTGCGGCCGCCACCGGCAGTTTCGGGCAATGGATCCTGGTCGCCGCGGTGGTTGGCGGGATCCTGCTGGCCCTGGGGCTGGTGCTCCGGGTAGTCGGCGGACGCCGCCGCGCGTAGGCGGAGCAGGCAAGCCGGGCCCACAACGGGCAGCAGCCAACACCGGTAGCATTGAGGGATGACCTCCACCGCTGTTTCCATTCCGATGCCAACCGTTCCGCGCCGTCGGCGCACCCCGGAAGACGTGCTGGCGGCGGCCCCCGTATCCGGTCCGAAAAAGGTGCTGCTGGCAGCCCCGCGCGGCTACTGTGCCGGCGTCGACCGGGCCGTTATCGCGGTAGAAAAAGCCCTGGAGCATTACGGACCCCCGGTCTACGTGCGCAAGCAGATCGTGCACAACGTGCACGTGGTCAGTTCCCTTGAGGAAAAGGGTGCGATCTTCGTTGAGGAAACCGACGAGGTGCCCGAGGGCGCCCTTGTGATCTTCTCGGCTCACGGCGTCTCACCCGCGGTGGTCCAGTCCGCCGAGGACCGTGGCCTGCGCACCATCGACGCCACGTGCCCGCTCGTGACCAAGGTGCACAAAGAGGCGGTCCGCTTCGCGAAAGACGATTTCGACATCCTGCTGATCGGCCACGACGGCCACGAGGAAGTCGAAGGTACCGCTGGCGAGGCCCCCGAACACATCCAGATCATCAATGGCCCGCATGAGGTCGGCAAAGTCACGGTCCGGGATCCGGAGAAGGTCATCTGGCTCTCCCAGACCACACTCAGCGTTGACGAGACCATGGAGACCGTCCGGCTGCTCAAGGAGCGATTCCCCACCCTCCAGGATCCGCCCAGCGACGACATCTGCTATGCGACCACCAACCGCCAGGTCGCCATCAAGAAGATCTCGCCCCAGGCCGAGCTGGTGATCGTGGTGGGGTCGGCCAACTCCTCGAATTCCGTCCGGCTC
The DNA here is from genome assembly GCF_055412745.1 of Pseudarthrobacter woesei. Lineage (NCBI taxonomy): Bacteria > Bacillati > Actinomycetota > Actinomycetes > Micrococcales > Micrococcaceae > Pseudarthrobacter > Pseudarthrobacter woesei. The sequence continues at coordinate 24,910 of NZ_JBVAYU010000002.1, read as the reverse complement.
GTGGAGGTGGCGCTGGAATACGGTGCAAAGGCCTCCTACCGGGTGGACTTCGCCAACGAGGTGGACGAGGCCTGGTTCGAGGGCGTCGCGACCGTCGGCGTGACCTCGGGCGCCTCCGTCCCGGAGGTCCTGGTCAAGGACGTTCTGCGGCTCCTGGCCGACTACGGCTACGGCTCGGTCGAGGAAGTCGTCACGGCCGAAGAGGACCTGCTGTTCTCGCTGCCCAAGGAACTCCGCGCCACGCTGAAACAGGCCGGCGACGCTACCGGGGCCCTCGGCGGCCGCGGCGCGCGTACCGCCCAGACGTCCTGACCCGGGACCCCTAGGCTGCGGACTCACCTGATTCATGCTCCGGCTCCCGCCGGAACTCGGTCGGTGACCCGCTCCCTGGCTGGAGTTCCGGGGCCGCCACAGACCGCGGCGTGACCTCGACGGCCGCGGGCGTGGCCAGTCCTGCCGCGTCGAGGGCGTTGAGCTTGCGTGCGGTCGGCAGAACCCGTGCCTCGAGCGTGCCCACCATGGAGTTGTAGCGGTCCACCGACGTCTTGAGCGAGGCACCGAGCTTGGTGACGTTCTCGCCCAGCGTTCCCATCCGCTCGTAGAGCTGGTGCGCGAGCTCAAAGAGTTCCCGGGCGCTGTCCGTGAGGACGTCCTGTCGCCAGGTGAACGCGACGGATTTCAGCACCGCCAGCAGGGTTCCCGGCGAGGCGAGCACCACGTTCTTGGACAAGGCGTAGTCCAGCAGCGCCGGATCCGCCGAGAGTGCGGCCGCCAGAATCGACTCCGCGGGCAGGAAACAGACCACGAGCTCCGGGGAGTTGCCGGGGATGTCCCAGTACTTCTTGTTGCTCAGCGCGTCCACATGGGCCTTCAGGGCCTTTGCATGGGCCACGAGATGCGCCTGCTGCCCGGCCGGTGACGGACCGCCGCTCCGGCCGCCCGTGCCAAGCTCCTGGGCCTCAAGGTAGGACGCGAGCGGCACCTTGGCATCGACCACGAGTTGCTTTTGGCCGGGCAGCTGGACCACGAGGTCGGGCCGGACGCTGTTTTCGCCTCCAGCGCTGTGCAGCTGTTCGTGGAAATCGACGTGGCGCAGCATCCCGGCGGCCTCGACCACACGGCGGAGCTGGACTTCGCCCCATTGGCCGCGGGCACTGTTGGACCGCAGCGCGGACTCCAGGGCGTGGGTGGACCGCAGCAGCTGCTCATCCGACAGCCGGGCTTCCTGTAGCTGCTGTGCAAGCTGGCCGTACTGTTCCAGCCGGTCCCGCTCCAGGAGCGAGACCTGCTGCTGGACCGCGGTGAGCTTCTCGGCAACCGGGGCCAGGGCACGCAGCACGCTGCCGTCCTGGTTCCTGGACTCACCGAGCTCCCGGTTCTGCGCAGAGAGAAGGCGCCTTTCGGCGTCGGCCGCGGCGAACTGGGCGCCGACCTGGGAGAGCCGGGCGGAAACGCCGTCGAAGTCCTGCTCGAGGGCCAGGTTACGGCGCCGCAGCAGCACGTAGACGACCGCGGCACCGGCGACGGCGCCGACGAGCAGCATGAGCAGGGCAAGTATCAGTGCAAAAGCGTCCATGTCTTCACTCTGGCATGCCCCTGTGACAGTTTTGCTCCGACCCCCTGCAGGCAGCCGGCAGGTGGCTCACCAGCCGGCGGACCAGGGCGCCGCGGAGATCCCCGGCCGCAGCGGGTAGAATTTATCCTCGTGGCTCTTACTATTGGCATCGTCGGACTGCCCAACGTCGGCAAATCAACTCTTTTCAACGCACTGACCCGCAACCAGGTGCTCGCAGCGAACTACCCGTTCGCCACGATCGAGCCCAATGTCGGCGTCGTGAACCTGCCGGACCCGCGGCTGGCGAAGCTGGCCGCCGTCTTCGGCTCGCAGCGCCTGCTGCCCGCCCCCGTCTCCTTCGTCGACATCGCCGGGATCGTTAAAGGCGCCTCCGAGGGTGAGGGCCTGGGCAACAAGTTCCTCGCCAACATCCGCGAGGCCGAGGCCATCGTCCAGGTGGTCCGCGTGTTCGATGACCCCGACGTCATCCACGTTGACGGCAAAGTAGATCCCCGCTCGGACATGGAGACCATCAACACCGAGCTGATCCTGGCTGACCTCCAGACGATCGAAAAAGCCGTTCCCCGGATTGAAAAAGAAGTAAAGATCAAGAAACGGGAAGCCGCGGAACTGGCAGCAATCCTGGCCGCCCAGGCCGTGCTGGAACGTGGCGACACCATCTTCTCCTCGGTCAAGAGCGACAAGCTCGAGATGGAGCACCTCAGGGAGCTCAGCCTCCTGACCGCCAAGCCCTTCATCTACGTTTTCAACGCGGACGAAGGCATTCTGGGCAGTCCGAAGAAGCAGGAAGAGCTGCGGGCCATGGTGGCCCCGGCGGACGCCATCTTCCTCGACGCCAAGCTGGAATCGGACCTCGTGGAGCTGGACGAGGAAGAGGCCCGCGAGATGCTGGAAATGAACGGCCAGGACGAGTCCGGCCTTGACCAGCTTGCCCGCGTCGGCTTCCACACCCTCGGACTGCAGACCTACCTGACGGCGGGCCCAAAGGAAACCCGGGCCTGGACCATCCACCAGGGCGACACCGCCCCGCAGGCTGCCGGCGTGATCCACTCCGATTTCCAGCGCGGCTTCATCAAGGCCGAGGTCGTGTCCTTCGATGACCTGATGGAGGCCGGCACCATGGCCGAGGCGAAGTCCCGCGGCAAGGTCCGGATCGAAGGCAAGGAATACATCATGGTCGACGGCGACGTGGTCGAATTCCGGTTTAACGTCTAACGTTTCGCTTTGGCAGTACAACAACGCAGCTCAGTCATTTTAAGTCGACTGAGCTGCGTTCTTTGTGTCTGCGCAACCGTCCCGGCCCAGTGCACGGAATTATCCCTCCGGCACCGTGCCCACCTGCTTCGCTGGCACGCCGACGACCACTGCCCCGGCAGGGACGTCTTTAGTGACGACTGCACCCGCGCCGATGACTGCCCCATCGCCAATGCTCACGCCCGGCAATACTGTCACGTTGGCCCCAAACCACACGCCCCGGCCGATTACAACGCGGGCCGGGTGCATATCGGCCCGCCTGCTCGGCAACATGTCATGGTTCAACGTCGTGATCACGGCGTTGTGGCCGATGAGGGATCTATCTCCGATGTCGATGCCGCCTTGGTCCTGGAACCGGCAGCCGCTGTTGACGAACACATCCTCACCGAAACTAATGTTCTTGCCAAAGTCAGCGCTGAACGGTGGGAAGAGTTGGAAGGAATCGGGGACTTGGCTCCCGATCAGTTCACTCATCAGGGTCCGTACCTCAGCGGGGGAGTTGTAGCGCCCGTTGAGAGTGGCGGTGACGCGCAGCGACTCCTGACTCGCGGCGAGCATAGCCGCGTGGTGCGGCGAACCGCCGGGGATCATCTCCCCGGCATTCAGCGCAGTCAGCAGGTCCTCGAGTCCTTGAATTTTGGCCATGGGCCCACGATAGCGTGCCCTTGACTCCACGTGGGTACCATCCAAAGGAAGCGGATGGAAGAGCCGGTAATGCCCAACGGCAGGCGTCCCTAGTGGTCCTGGATCCGTGAGGTTATTTAGGTACGGAACGTGGTGGAGTTTAGGTTCAACGTCTAGCCCACAGAATTTTGAGACGGCCCCATCTGCTTCCGCATATGGGGCCGTCTCTGTTGGTGCGATGGGAGCATCCGTAGGTTCTGGGTGCCGATTGTGTAATAGCAGGGTGTGCGGTGTCTCGGATGCCCGCCAATGGCAGTTCCCAAGGGTGCGCGGAGGCGTGGCACGGTAAGCATCCTTCCAACTCAAAAGGCTGTGTCACGAAACTTGGCGCGCTTCATTCCGGATGAGCGCGTGAAGCCTGCTTCGTTGCATGGGGAATACCGCAGCCGTCCAGCCTCAGGAAACCGACCCGCGCTGGGCTACCTGCAGCACGTGACCTAGGATCTACCCATGACGACTCTTCAGGGTGCGGTTGTTCTGGTAGTCGGCGCCACCGGCGGACTCGGTTCGCGCATCGCCGCTCAGCTGGAGAGTAACGGCGCCATCGTCGCCCGGTCGTCAAAGTCTGCTGGGCACGATCTGCGCGCACCCTCCGTGATCCAGGAGCTGCTGGATGACACGAATGCGCAGTACGGACGTCTCGACGGGCTCGTGGTTGCGTCCGGGGTCGTCGCCTTCGGCGCCGCATCAGACCTTGAACCCGCCACGGTGGACGAACTCTTCGCTGTGAACACGACCAGCCCGATCCAGCTCATCACCCAGAGCCAGCCCTACCTCGCGGCCTCGGCACGTGAGGGCCGGGAGCCCTTCGTGGTCACACTGAGCGGCGTTGTCGCCGAGGCACCCGTCGCCGGTCTGGCGGCATACTCGGCGTCGAAGGCTGGGCTCGCGGCCTTCGTTGTCGCGGCGGCGCGCGAGTATCGCCGCGCGGGCATTCGAATCGTGGACGCCCGCCCAGGCCACACTGGCACCGCGCTGTCCGAGCATCCGATCGCCGGGTCAGCGCCGCGATTCGGCGCGGAGCTGGATCCAGACATGGTTGCAGCGCGGATTATCACCGCGATCGTCGATGGCGAGAAGGATCTGCCCAGCACCGCCTTCTAGGCTCGGCCAAGGTCCTGCAACTGAGCGCTAAAGAAGCCAGTGGATCCCGAAGTGGGTTCATTGCTGACGGCGGGGGCGTCGAAGCCACCTTGCCCCAAGTCGGAACCGATCTGAAGCGTCAGACGTTCATTTGCATGGCCCGTGGGCATCAGCCACAGTGCTTGAGTAGATCGTGTTGTGAGCAGAGTTCAGGTCGACCGTGCACACCGCCTCACAGCGCTGATGTACCGTCCCGGATGTCGTCGAGAACACCAGGTTCTGACCCCATGGTCGAAACAATGAAGCTAAACGGAGCCTGCGGGCGGCACGCTTCTTCCGTGACGGAACCCTATGGTGTTCCGCTTCAACGTCTGACGGCTTGACGATTTCATCAGGTAATTAAGGATTAACTCGAGAAGCCCCGATTTCTGAATCGGGGCTTCTCTTGTGCCCGGTACTAATACCGCGGGGCGTGCTGCCCGTCAATATCCGGTGCAGAATTTGGCACGGAAACCCGCTCGAATGTTGCAGCTCGATAACGAACTTTACAGCTGGTCAACTTTCCTCGCGCCCGCATGACTTTGGGGTTTACGCTTCTTTCCATGTGAGACGGGCCACACTGCCGCTGGGGGAGTGTGGACGTCTGTCCGGTGCCTTTGGCCTCGGTCTCACCCACACCACAGAAACAAGGAGGCGGAATGCGATTCGGTCGTATTTCCAAAGCAGTGGGCGTGGCAGCAGCAGCTGCCCTGGCCCTCAGCGCCTGCGCCGGCAACAGCGGCGGGTCAACCCCGACGACTGCTGCGGCAGCAAGCAAATCAGGCGGATCGGCAACAGTCGTTGAGGTGAACGCGTTCAACACGTTCAACCCCAACACCGCCGACGGCAACACTGACATCAACTCGAAGATCAGCTACGCCACCCACTCAGGCTTCTTCTACATCGACAACAAACTGAACGTCGTTCGCAACGAAAAGTTCGGCAAGATGGAAAAGACCTCCGACAATCCGCTGACGGTCAAGTACACCCTTAACGAGGGCGTGAAGTGGTCCGACGGTACTCCCGTCACCGCAGCCGACCTCGTGCTGCAGTGGGCTGCCTTCTCCGGCTACTACGACGATGCGGACGCGGAAGCGAAAACCGGCACGTCCTACTTCTCCTACGCCGGTGACCCTACCGGTATCGCCCTGACGGAGTTCCCGGAACTCGGTGCCGACAACCGCTCCATGACCCTGAAGTACTCCAAGCCGTTTGCCGACTGGGAAATCGCCATCGGCGGCCCCGGTGTCGACATCCCGGCCCACGTCCTGGCCAAGAAGGCAGGCCTGGCGGACGCCAAGGCCTTCGTCGACCTGATCAAGGGCATGCCGCGCGGTGACGCGAAGGCGCCGAAGCCCGCGAACACACAACTGCAGGCCATGGCAGAGATGTGGAACACCGGCTTCGATTCCAAGACGCTGCCGGCCGACCCGAACCTCTACCTGTCCAACGGCCCGTACATCGTCAAGGGCGTCAACCAGGACCAGTCCCTGACCATGGTCAAGAACAAGGACTACAACTGGGGTCCGGAAGCGAAACTGGACGAAATCACCGTCCGTTACATCGGCTCCGCGCCGGCCCAGGTGCAGGCCCTCAAGAACGGCGAAGCCGACATCATCGCCCCGCAGGCCTCCGCCGATACGGTGGAGCAGCTGAAGGCGCTGGAAAGCCAGGGCGTCACGGTCGAGATTGGCAACCAGCTCTCCTACGATCACATCGACCTCAACTACAGCGGCCCGTTCGCCGAGAAGAACGTCCGCGAGGCGTTCATGAAGTCCGTACCGCGTAAGGACATCGTCGACAAGATCGTCAAGAAGCTTGACCCGAAGGCTGCACCGCTCGACTCGCAGCTGTTCGTGCCGGACCAGGCATCGTACGCCGATTCCGTCAAGAATAACGGTTCCTCCGCCTACCAGGCTGTGGACATCGAGGGTGCCAAGAAGCTCCTTAACGGCGCCACCCCCGAAGTGCGCATCATGTACAACAAGGACAACCCCAACCGCGTTGACGCGTACTCGCTGATCCGGGAGTCTGCCACCAAGGCAGGGTTCAAGATCGTCGACGGCGGCCTCGGCAAGTCCGACTGGGGCAAGGCCCTGGGCGACGGCAGCTATGACGCCACCATCTTCGGCTGGATCAACTCGGGTGTCGGCGTCTCCGGCGTCCCGCAGATCTTCAAGACCGGCAACGACTCCAACTTCAACCTGTTCAGCGATCCGGAAGCGGACAAGCTGATGGACGAACTGATCGTCACCACCGATAAGAGCAAGCAGGACGGCCTGATCGCACAGATCGACAAGAAGATCTGGGCTTCGGCCTACGGTCTTCCGCTGTTCCAGGCAGTCGGCGTGGACGCGTACAGCGACCGCATCACCGGCGTGAAGTACATGCCGAACCAGACCGGTGTCTGGTGGAACTTCTGGGAGTGGGCACAGAAGTAGCCGACGACCTCAAGCAACACTTGCGGGAAAGGCGTCGGGACCAGGGCAAGACGGTCCCGGCGCCTTTCCAGCGACAGCCCCTGACGATGCCTGGGCCCCTGCCACATCTTCCGCGGGGAAACAGCCAAACTCTCTGCGACCGGTCCGGGCAACCCTGGGCCCGAATACCGAGGTTCGATTCCAATGGTGACCTACATAGTCCGGCGGCTGATCACCGCCGCCCTCATTCTTCTTGGCGCATCCTTCCTGGTGTATCTCCTGACAGCGGCGTCAGGGGATCCCCTTATTGAATTCCGCGCCAGCAACGCCCCCAACCGGGATCAGCTGATGGCATCCCGGTCCGACCTGCTGGACCTGGACACCCCTGCCCCTCTTCGTTACTTCAAATGGCTCGGCGGCGCGGCGCAGTGCCTCGTTCCCTTTGCCAACGCCTGCGACCTGGGCAAGAACATCGCGGGCCAGCCCATTACCGATGCCCTGGGGTATGCGCTGCTCCAGACCCTGACCCTGGTCACCGCGGCAACATTGCTGGCTATCCTCATCGGCATCACCCTCGGGATCATCACGGCCCTGCGCCAGTACAGTGCGCTGGACTACGGCGTGACCTTCATGGCGTTCCTCTTCTTCTCCCTCCCGATCTTCTGGGTCGCCGTCCTCCTGAAAGAGTTTGGCGCCATCGGGTTCAACAACTTCCTCAGAAACCCTGAGATTCCCATACCGGCAGCCCTCACCGTCGGAGCCGTCGTCGGCGTGCTGGCGGCAGTAACGGCAGGCGGCGAGATGAAGCGCCGGCTGCTCACCGGCGGCGCCGTCTTCCTCTTCGTCACCGCCGTCCTGATGTACTTCTCCGCCACCGAATGGTTCAAGACCCCCGGCCTGGGCCCAGTGGTCATTGCGATCGCCGGCGTCGGCATCGCCTTTGCCGTCACCCTGCTCTCCGCGGGCCTCAAGAACCGCAAGGCCCTGCAGTCGGCGCTCATCGCCGTCGGGGCCGGGCTGGTCGTCTACTTCGTCATCCAGCCGCTGCTCGACGAGGCAACGTTCCTGATGATCGTGCTCCTGGCGGTGGCCGCCGTCCTGGTGGGCATGGGCATCGGCTTCCTGATGGGCGGCTACGACCGCGGACAGTCGATGCGCGCGGCGGCGCTCACCTCGTTCCTGGTCGGGTTCCTGATCCTGCTGGACCGCTTTATGCAGGCGTGGCCCACATACTTCAACAACAGCCGCGTCCGTGGCCGTCCCATCGCAACCATCGGTGCCAGCACCCCCAACATCGAGGGCGATTTTTGGATCCTCAGCCTGGATTCCTTCACGCACCTCATCCTCCCGACCCTGGCGCTCATCCTCATTTCGCTGGCCGGCTATACCCGCTTCACCCGTGCGTCCATGCTGGAAATCATGAACATGGACTACATCAGGACTGCACGCGCCAAGGGCTTGTCGGAGCGGACCGTGGTCATGCGCCACGCCTTCCGCAACGCGCTGATTCCGATCGCCACGATCGTTGCCTTCGACATCGGCGGGCTAATCGGCGGCGCCATCATCACGGAGTCCGTCTTCTCGGTTCGCGGAATGGGCTTCCTCTTCTTCGATGGCATCGAGCATGTCGACCCGAACCCCGTTATGGGCGTCTTCATCTGTGTGGCCATCACGGCCATGGGTTTCAACCTCATTGCGGACCTTGCGTACTCCGCACTTGATCCACGCGTAAGGGTAAAAGCATGAGCCAGCCAAGTCAGCAGGACGAAATCATGGCCGAAGGTTCCGGACTAGGGCCGTCTGATGCTGCCGGCATCGAGCCGGTCCTCGAAGCCAAGGGCCTGAGCCAGGGGCAGATCGTTAGGCGACGCTTCCTGGGCCACTCCGGTGCCATTGCCGGACTCATCGCCTTTGCCATCATCTTTCTCGTGGCGTTCACTTCGGTGGGTTACTGGGGCATTCCCGGCTGGTGGAAGTACAGCCACGAGGATGTCTCACCGCTGGTCAACGACGGCGTTCCCACCGCCTCGCTGTGGCCGCTGGCCTGGGGCGAACACCCCTTCGGCCAGGACCGGATCGGCCGTGACCTGTTCGCCATGACGATGCGCGGCGCCCAGCAGTCGATCACCGTCATGGTGGTGATCGGCATGATCGCCGGCCTGGTGGGCGTCTTGGTCGGCGCACTGTCCGGCTACTTCCGCGGCTGGACCGAAGCGGTGCTGATGCGCATCACCGACGTCATCATCATCATTCCGGCGCTCCTGCTCGCCGCGGTGATGGCGCAGTTGGCCGGCCGGCGCGATGAAGGCAGCTGGTTCGCTTCCTTCGCCAGCAACAACGGCATCCTCGCCCTGGGCATCTTCCTCGGGCTGATCAGCTGGGTAGGCCTGGCCCGGCTGATGCGCGGCGAGTTCCTTTCGCTGCGGGAGCGGGAGTTCGTGGATGCGGCGCGGATCTCCGGCGCCAGCAACGCCCGGATCATCTTCAAGCACATCCTCCCCAACGCCGTCGGTGTGCTGATCGTCAACGTCACGCTGACCATGTCCGCCGCGATCCTCACCGAGACGGCGCTGAGCTACCTCGGCGTCGGCGTCAAGGCGCCGGACACGTCCCTGGGGCTGCTCATTTCGCAGAACCAGGAGGCCTTCGCCACCCGGCCGTGGCTGTTCTGGTTCCCCGGCCTTTTCATCGTGCTGATCTGCCTGAGCATCAACTTCATCGGCGACGGTCTGCGCGATGCCTTCGACCCGCGGCAGAAGAAGTTCAATGCCAAGGCGGCCAAGGACACCGGCAAGCATCCCCTCGAAGTGGCACCCGTCACCGCGTTCGACGAAACCAAGAAGGACTAGATGCCGGCCCCCCGCTGTGCCTATGCCGCCGGTTTCCTAGGCGGCGATAGCCCAGTAACTGGCTATCAGCAGCAGTACGACGGCGCCCGCCGGCGCCCAGCGGACGGTCACCTTCACCGCTGTGGTGGCGGCGTCGCCGGCGACAAGCTCGCCGCTTTCCACCAGATCGTGCCAGCGGGCGCGCACCAGGCGGGCGGCCTGGCCGGAATCGGTGGACTTCAGATCCCCGGGGCGGACGGATTCGCCGGGGCCGTAGGTGGTCGCCGGCAGGCCGTGGAGGTCGTCCGGGCTGGCGTTGCGGCCGCCCCAGATTCCGGGCGCCGGTGCGGCCCAGGACGTGTAGCTCTTCTCCGCCGTGATCAGTGTCAGCGCGAAGCGGGTATCGACGTGCACCAGGGCAGCCCACGGCACCTGGACGGACCGGAACGGGTTCTCCAGGCTGACACCGTCGTCATGGACCACGACGGCGGGCAGCCAGAACAGCTGCCAGCCCAGGAACGCGATCAGCAGCAGCGGTGCCGCGCCGGCCAGCGCCCCGGGGCCGGCCGTCACTACCGTCACCACCAGACCGAAAGCGGCGACCGCCCAGGACAGCCAGGCGAACCAAATGTTCGTGCGGGCCTTGAAGATTTCAACGTTACCGGCATGCGGCGCAGAGCTCATGCCCCTAATAATTCAGTATTCCGAGCCGCAGCACTAATCCCCGGTGCACCGGCGGCCCGGGCGGAAGGAAAGCCCCATCATGACTGACTTCATCACCCTCGATCCGGCCGTTACCCCTGTGCCCGGCAAAGGTGAACCCGTTCTGGAGGTCCGCGACCTCAGCGTCGACTTCGGCGTGGACAAGAAATGGGTTCCGGCCGCGATCGGGCTGAACTATGAGGTGCGGGCCGGTGAAGTTCTCGCCATCGTGGGGGAGTCCGGCTCGGGCAAGAGCGCCAGTTCGATGGCACTGCTGGGCCTGCTGCCCAGCAACAGCCGCGTGACGGGAAGTGTCAAGCTGGCCGGCAAGGAGTTGCTGGGCACAAACGAGGCCAACATCCGGGCCGTGCGCGGCAAGGACGTTGCAGTGATCTTCCAGGAGCCGATGACGGCACTGAACCCGGTCTACACCGTGGGCGCGCAGATCGTGGAGACCGTTCGGCTGCACAGCGAGGTCTCCCCCGCGGAAGCCCGGCTCCGGGCCCTGCGGATGCTCGAACTGGTGGAGCTTCCAGACCCCGAAAAGGCGTTCCGGTCCTACCCCCACCAGCTCTCCGGCGGCCAGCGCCAGCGCGCCATGATCGCCCAGTCGCTGTCCTGCGATCCCAAGCTGCTGATCGCCGATGAGCCCACCACCGCCCTCGACGTGACCGTCCAGGCCGAAATCCTGGACCTCATGCGGAACCTGCGGAACAAGCTGGACAGCGCCATCGTGCTGATCACCCACGACATGGGCGTGGTGGCGGACCTCGCGGACCGGATCGCCGTGATGCGCCGGGGCCTGATCGTGGAAACCGGCACGGCCGCGGAGATCTTCCACAACCCGCAGCACGAATACACCAAGGCGCTTCTCGCCGCCGTGCCGCACCTCGGGCAGGGCGGGGCGGATTCCACCGAAGAAGTGGACGTCACCGCCGCCCTCGCCGCCGCCACCAACATCGAGATTCCCGCCATCCCGGAAGAGGAGCTGGTCCGGCGCGAGCGCGCGAACGCCGCGGCGCTGGCCGCCGCGGAAGCCGCCAGGCCCCAGGGCCAGCCCGTGCTCGAGCTGACGGATGTGGCGATTGAATACCCCAGGCAGGGCCGGGTGCCGGCGTTCCGTGCCGTGGAGGGCGCCAACCTCGTGATCTATCCTGGCCAGGTTGTCGGCCTGGTGGGGGAGTCCGGCTCCGGTAAGACCACCATTGGCCGTGCCGCCGTCGGCCTGCTGCCCGTCGCTGCCGGCACCATGAAGGTCGTCGGCCAGGACATTTCCGCGGCGAAGAGGAACGGCCGGCAGCTCCACGACATGCGCCGCCACGTCGGCATGGTGTTCCAGGACCCGTCGTCGTCGCTGAACCCCCGGCTGCCGATCGGCGAAAGCATCGGCGAGCCGATGTTCCTCGCCAAGGTGGCAAAGGGCGCCGAGCTGCAGAAGCGGATCGAGGCGCTGCTGGACCAGGTGGAGCTCCCTCGGGACTACCGCAACCGCTACCCGCATGAACTTTCCGGCGGGCAGAAGCAACGCGTCGGAATCGCCCGGGCGCTCTCGCTCAAGCCGAAGCTGATGGTTGCTGACGAGCCGACCTCCGCCCTGGACGTGTCCGTGCAGGCGAAGGTGCTCGACCTCTTCCAGAACTTGCAGAAGGAGCTCGGCTTTGCCTGCCTCTTCGTCACCCACGACCTCGCCGTCGTCGACGTGCTGGCCGACCGGATCTGTGTGATGCAGCGCGGCCGGATCGTGGAGCAGGGGACCCGGAACCAGATCCTGCGCAACCCCCAGGAGCCCTACACGCAGCGGCTGCTCGCCGCCGTTCCGCTACCGGACCCGGACAAACAGCGGGAACGGCGCGAGCTCCGGGCGCAGCTGCTCGCCGCCGGAACGAGTTAATTGAATGTAACGGGGATCACGTTGCGGCGAACAATACCAGCCGCCGTCATGTGACTTGAAATACTTTGCGGTTGACGCTAGCCGTCACGCTTTTGTCGGGTCACGGCCAGCGCCAGCGCGTTGCAATTGCGCGGGCCCTGGCCCTGGATCCCGAAGTGATTATCTGTGACGAGGCCGTCTCCGCACTCGACGTGCTGGTGCAGGCGCAGGTGCTGAACCTGCTCGCCGAGCTGCAGTCACGCCTGGGCCTGACCTACCTGTTCATCACCCACGACCTCGCAGTGGTCCGGCAGATCGCCGACCACGTCTGTGTCATGGAGCACGGCAAGCTCGTCGAGACCGGATCCACCGACGAAGTCTTCGACGCGCCGCAGCAGGACTACACCAAGGCACTGCTCAACGCCATCCCGGGTGCACGCCTCATGCTGCCCCCGGAAGTTGCCTAAGCCGGCGTAGACCCGGAACAGCGCACATTTTGTGGCAGCGTGCATAACACCGGAGCCGGTGTCCTCCCTCTGGGCAGGCACCGGCTCCGGCCGTTTGGCGTGTGCTTGCTGTAGCGTGTGCGCGCCGCGGCGGTTCCCTGCCGCTGTGGCCTAGCGTCCGGCTCCGAGTCCGGGCGGCTGGGCATGGAGCCCGAGTTGCCTGAACTTCTCACTCAACACGGTGCCGAGTTCCTGATGGCCTTCGGTGCTCAGATGGACGCCGTCGGCCGCGAACTTGCCCAGCTTGTATCTGGACATCCAGTCGCCGACGCTGACGAACGGAATCTGGTGTTGTGCCGCGACGCCGCCCAGCAGGGCATCCACCTCGGTGCGGCGGCCTCCGCCCTGGTCCGCGCCGAGGGCCAGCGTGCCGATCATGGCCAGGGTGGTGCCGGGATAGCGCTGTTTCAGGGCGGCAATCAGGCGGTCCGCGTTGTCCGCGATCTGCTGATCGCTGGCGCCGATGGCGGCGTCGTTCCCGCCGCCCTGGATCACCACCAGCGGAGGTGAGCCGTACGGCAGCCGCCAGTCGCCGCGCTCCAGGGCATCGAGGTAGTTTCCGGTCCGGTTGTTTCCGGCCACGAATCCGGTGCCGCCGGCGCCGCAGAAGAAAACGTCATATCCCATTGCCGTCAACGCTTCGCGGGGCCAGCCCACGGCGGGTTCGGACTGTGAGTCGCCGATCAGCAGCGCGGTCTGGCGGATATTGGCCACAATGACCTCTTCGCGGCCGCTCGCCGGGTTCGCCACGATGGAGCACGGCGGCAATTTGGCGGGATCTGTTGCCGCCCGGGCGCCGTCGGTGGAGGGTGACGGGCCCGTCGTCACCGGGCACACATCGGGGTTGTACTCTGTGGTCTGGCCGCAGCCGCCCATCACGATGCCTACGGCGATCATCGGTGCGACGAAGCGGTACAGAGCCGAGGCGTTGCGCATTAATGTCTCCGAGCTGGCTTGCTGCTATCACAGCAATGATGGGGCATGGACCTGCGAAAATCCAGTGACTTTAGTCACGGGCGCGGGCCGATCCCGCGCCCTGATCACCGTAGTGGTCTCGCCCGGAATGAGGATTTTAGGCCAATAAATGACCTAGCGCTTAGAATGGTAGAAGGTGCCCTGTGCGAAAGGGGCGTATCCGTCGTGCGTTCCGGTTGGAAATGTCGCGATACAACAGCTGACTTCACCACTGAATCGAGCAATAACGCATGTCTGAAACCACCACCAACACCGCGGTAGCCACTGCATCGCGCAGTGATCTGCGCAACGTCGCGATCGTGGCCCACGTTGACCACGGCAAGACCACCCTGGTCGACGCCATGCTCAAGCAGACCAACTCCTTTGCCGCGCACAACCACCTCGAAGACCGGGTCATGGACTCCGGCGACCTGGAACGCGAAAAGGGCATCACCATCCTGGCCAAGAACACCACCGTGGCCTACAACGGACCGTCCTCCAAGGGCGAGACCATCACCATCAACGTTATCGACACCCCCGGCCACGCCGACTTCGGCGGCGAGGTCGAGCGCGGCCTGTCCATGGTCGACGGCGTCGTCCTCCTCGTTGACGCCTCCGAGGGCCCGCTGCCCCAGACCCGCTTCGTGCTGCGCAAGGCCCTGGCCGCGCACCTGCCGGTCATCCTCCTGGTCAACAAGACCGACCGTCCCGACGCGCGGATCGAAGAAGTCGTGCACGAGTCCATGGACCTGCTGCTGGGCCTTGCCTCCGACCTCGCCGATGAAGTTCCGGACCTGGACCTGGACAAGATCCTCAACGTCCCCGTCGTCTACGCCGCCGCCAAGGTTGGCCGCGCCTCCCTCGAGCAGCCCGCAGACGGCTCCGCCCCGGAGAACGAGGACCTGGAGCCGCTGTTCCAGGCCATCATCGAGCACATCCCCGCGCCGACCTACAACCCGAACGGTGTCCTCCAGGCCCACGTCACCAACCTGGACGCTTCCCCGTTCCTGGGCCGCCTGGCGCTCCTGCGCATCTACAACGGCACCCTGCGCAAGGGCCAGACGGTTGCCTGGGCACGCGCCAACGGTGAAATGAAGAACGTCAAAATCACCGAGCTTCTGGCCACCAGGGCACTGGACCGCGTGCCGACCGAGTCGGCCGGCCCGGGCGAGATCGTCGCCGTCGCCGGCATCGAGGAAATCACCATCGGTGAGACCCTGACCGACGTCGACAACCCGCAGCCGCTGCCGCTGATCACCGTAGACGATCCGGCCATCTCCATGACCATTGGTATCAACACCTCGCCGCTGGCCGGCCGGGTCAAGGGTGCGAAGGTCACGGCCCGCCAGGTCAAGGACCGCCTGGACAAGGAACTGATCGGTAACGTCTCCATCAAGGTGCTCCCCACCGAGCGCCCGGACGCCTGGGAAGTCCAGGGGCGCGGCGAGCTCGCGCTGGCCATCCTCGTGGAGCAGATGCGCCGCGAAGGCTTCGAGCTGACCGTCGGCAAGCCGCAGGTAGTCACCAAGACCGTCGACGGTAAGATCCACGAGCCGATGGAGCACATGACCATCGATGTGCCGGAAGAGTACCTCGGCGCCGTCACGCAGCTCATGGCTGCCCGCAAGGGCCGCATGACCAACATGGCCAACCACGGCACCGGCTGGTGCCGCATGGAGTTCATCGTTCCCGCCCGCGGCCTGATCGGTTTCCGCACCAAGTTCCTCACGGACACCCGCGGCGCCGGCATCGCGGCGTCCATCTCCGAGGGCTACGAGCCCTGGGCCGGCCCCATCGAGTACCGCACCAACGGGTCGATGATCGCCGACCGCGCCGGCGTTGTCACACCGTTCGCCATGATCAACCTTCAGGAACGCGGTTCCTTCTTCGTCAGGCCCACCTCGGAGGTCTACGAAGGCCAGATCGTCGGCGAGAACTCCCGCGCCGATGACATGGACGTCAACATCACCAAGGAAAAGAAGCTCACCAACATGCGTGCTGCTTCCTCCGACACCTTCGAGAACCTGACGCCGCCGCGCGACCTGACCCTCGAAGAATCCCTCGAATTTGCCCGCGAAGACGAGTGCGTTGAGGTCACCCCGGAATCCATCCGGATCCGGAAGCTCATCCTGGACGTCAACCAGCGGTCCAAGTCGAACCGGGCCCGCGCCAAGTCCTAGTTCCGGCGTTCCTCGCTGAAACTGCGGATCATTTG
The DNA here is from genome assembly GCF_055412745.1 of Pseudarthrobacter woesei. NCBI lineage: Bacteria > Bacillati > Actinomycetota > Actinomycetes > Micrococcales > Micrococcaceae > Pseudarthrobacter > Pseudarthrobacter woesei. The sequence continues at coordinate 8,779 of NZ_JBVAYU010000002.1, read as the reverse complement.
TGAATAAGAGAGCTGCCGGTATGGCAGGCGGCATCGCCGCCGCCGTGCCGGCAGCTCTTTTTGCTGCCCTCGCAGGCACCGCCCTGCACCGGCAGGACGTGCTGCTGGGCACCGTTGAAGTACCCTGGGGCGCCGTGGCAGCCTTGGCGTTGCTGGGTTCTGTGCAGCTTTGGCTCGGGGCGGCTTTCCGTTCAGTGCTTCCGGCGGCGGCCTGCGGAGTCCTCTGCTACGCGCTGACCGGCTGGTGGTCCACGCTGGGGAACGGTCAGCGCCTCATTCTGGGGGACACCACGGGCAACATCTGGATCTACGGCATTGCGGCAGTCACGGTGGCCATGCTGGCCTGGTGCCGGCGGTACCGGGTGCCGCCGGGCGAGATTCCACAGGGGTAGGTTGCACGAGGCTGGGGGCCCGCGTGACCAGGGCTCCCGTGGCTGGGGTTCGCGATGCTGAGTCCCCCGTGGGACATGCCCATTCTTAGGCCCAGCGCCTGGGCATAGTGGCACTATGTCCATCCCTGGCCGCCTGCCCGGGACATGCCCGGCCCTGACCGCGGAATATGTCCCAAGTAGACCCGGTACGGGGAGCATGCCCTTTTGCACATAGCGGTGCACGCCCCTGTTCGGACTACTTGTCCCGGCGACACGATGTCCGCATGGTCAATATCACCGAAGTGCTTTCAAACTACGACGGCGTCGCCCGCGCCAAACACCTCGCTGCCGCGGGCGTCTCGGACTTCCAGCTGAAGTCGGCCCTGGCCTCGGGCGCCGTCTCCCGGGTGGCCCGCGGCGTCTACACTGTTCCCGGCGCTGACTCCCGGCTCATCGCCATAAGGTCGCTGCCGGCGGAGCCCGCATGTGCCACAGCGGCGCAATTTCAGGGCCTCTGGGTACTGGAGCCGCCCGTGAAACCTCACATTGCGGTCACCCACAGCCGCAGCTATCCAGGGTTCGCCTGTCACCGGTCCGCCGCGCCGCCCACCCTGCTGGACACTGTCGTGCAGAGCCTGCGATGCCTGCCGGACCTGGACGGCCTGGTCATAGCCGAGTCCGCCGTCGTCCTCAAGGGCCTGCCGCTCTCTGCGCTGCGTCGGCGGCTGGCGGGCCGCAATGATGCGAGGGAGCGCCGGGTGGTGGCCAGGATCGTGCCGCAATCGCAGTCCATCATCGAGTGCATGGCCCGGTACTGGCTGCGGAGGGCCGGTTTCCATGTGGAGTCCCAGGTCAACGTCCCCGGCATGGGCCACCTTGATCTCATGGTCGACGGCAGGCTCGGCATTGAAACGGACGGTGCAGGCTTCCATATGGACCGGACAAGCTTCGAGGAGGACCGGCGCCGGTGGAACGTAACAACCCGGCGCGGCGTCCCGACCCTTGTCGTCAGCTATTCGCTACTCCTGAACCGTCACGAGGACTTCATCGCCATGGTTCGCGAAGCACTGAACAGGCTCTCCGCCGCCGCCTAGCACTGGACATGCCCTCCCGAGATTGCGTTTCGCCCGCCGGCATGTCCAGGGTTCACATCTCCCGCAGGACATGCCCAACGTTCGCCGGCTGGACCTTAGGAACATGTCCACCGCATGCGGCCAGGAAAGGACATAGAGACTATATGTCCATTCCTGCCGGTCAGGGGAGGGCATGTCCAGTTGGGGAGGGTCCGTCGCGGTCAGGCGAGGGTATGTCCAGTTGCTGCCCGGCGCGGCGGGGCGGGCGGGACTTCCTTCGCGGCCACCACCAGCGCCAGCGGAATCACGACGTCGGAGCGCCGGGTTCGGACGGTACACCCGCCGTCGGACTTTTCCACCAGTTCGCCGAGGGCGTCCGTCAGTCCGCGCTCGATCCGGTACCTGACCACCACGCGGGTGCCGAGCGGGGCAGTGGAAAGGAACTGCTGGGGCGGCGGCAGATCGGAACTCACCAGTCCATACTAGGACCAGCACAGTCAATGAACCGGGCCCGTATGACGTCCGGCTAGGTTCGCGCGAACCGGCCGGGGGATAATAGGCTCAGAAGTCAGCAGTCCGGCGCTCAGGCCGGAAGCACCATCCGGCCGGTCGCCGGAACCAACGTGGAGAGGCCAGGGACGTGACGTACGTAATCGCGCAGCCGTGTGTAGATGTCAAGGACAAGGCATGTATTGAAGAGTGCCCCGTCGATTGCATCTACGAGGGTGAGCGTTCCCTGTATATCCACCCCGACGAGTGCGTGGACTGCGGCGCCTGCGAGCCGGTCTGCCCCGTCGAAGCCATCTACTACGAGGACGACACCCCGGAGGAATGGGCCGACTACTACAAGGCCAACGTCGAATTCTTTGACGAGCTGGGCTCCCCGGGTGGCGCTGCGAAGATCGGCAACACCCACACGGACCACCCGATGATCTCCGCCCTGCCGCCGCAGAACCAAGACAACTAAGGCGGACGCCCGGTGACATCCGCGCTGCGCAGCTTCGGCCTCAGTCTGCCCGACTACCCGTGGGAGGCCCTGGCGCCGTATCTGGCCAGGGCGGCAGAACACCCCGGGGGAGCGGCCAACCTCTCGATCGGGACCCCGGTGGATCCCACCCCTGCCGTGGTGCAGGACGCCCTGCGGGCCGCGGCAAACGCCCCCGGCTACCCGACGGTGCACGGCACGCCGGCCCTCCGCGAAGCAATCGCGGCGTGGTTTGAGCGCCGCCGCGGGGTGCCCGGCCTGGATCCGCAGCACATCATGCCCACCGTCGGGTCCAAGGAACTCGTGGCCTGGCTGCCGTTTCTGCTGGGTCTCAAGCCGGGCGACGTCGTCGTCCGCCCCACCGTGGCGTACCCCACTTACGACATCGGTGCCACTTTCGCGGGCGCCGAACAGGTCGCCGCGGACGACCTCGATGAGCTCGACGCCGCCACCCGGGCGCGCGTGCGGCTGGTCTGGGTCAATTCACCGGCCAACCCCACCGGCAGCGTCCGGGACGTCGCCTCGCTCCAGCGGATCGTCCGGCAGGCCCGCGACCTCGGGGCCGTCGTCGCCTCGGACGAATGCTACGCCGAACTCGGCTGGGGGGAGTGGGACGTCCAGCGCGGCGGTGCAGCCGTGCCCAGCATCCTGGACCCGCAGGTCGCGGAGGGCTCCCACGAGGGGCTGCTGGCCGTGTATTCGCTGAGTAAGCAGTCCAACCTGGCCGGCTACCGCGCCGCCTTTGTGGCCGGCGATCCGGTCATCATGGCCAATCTGGTCAACAGCCGCAAACACGCGGGCATGATCGTCCCGTACCCCGTCCAGGAAGCAATGCGGGTTGCCCTCGGCGACGACGCCCACGTCCAGGCGCAGAAGGACCTGTACCGCGGACGCCGCCAGCGGATTGCCCCGGCTCTGGAGGGCTTCGGCCTGACCATCCACGAGTCCCGCGCCGGACTCTATCTCTGGGCCACCGCCGGGGAACCCACCTGGGACACGGTGGGCCGGCTCGCGGACCGCGGCATCGTCGTCGGCCCAGGCGTCTTCTACGGCGGCGCGGGCAACGGATTCATCCGGGTCGCGCTGACCGCCAGCGACGAGCGGATCGACGCCGCGGTGGCACGGCTGGCCACGGGGCCGTAACAATGCTGTGACACGCACCACAACCGGTGCGTTTTGAGTACGCCCGGCGGGCCCCGGATTAGTGCCACCCGCAAACTGCCGGTACTTTTTAACTGACTATCAATGGTGGCTTTCCACAAGAAGGCAGCGCAGCCTTTGGAATCCGTGGCAAAAACAGGTTCCTGGGCGGCTTCACCAGAAGTTGGACCAGCTTTCGACAGAGGCCCCGATGCCTCAGAGGAGACTCCATGACTGAGACCACCAGCGCAACCCTGCGCTTTGCCGACGGCGAGCTCGAACTGCCGCGCATCAAGGTTGTAGAAGGAAACGAAGGCTACGACGTTTCCAAGCTGCTCAAGGAGACCGGTGCGGTCACCTTCGATCCCGGCTTCGTGAACACGGCCGCCACCTCTTCCGCCATCACCTACATCGACGGTGACAAGGGCATTTTGCGTTACCGCGGCTACCCGATCGAGGAACTGGCAGAGCACTCGAGCTTCCTCGAGGTCTCCTACCTGCTGATCTACGGCAACCTGCCCTCGGCCGCAGAGCTTGACGCTTTCGACCAGCGGATCCGCCGTCACACGCTGCTGCATGAGGACCTCAAGGGCTTCTTCGGCGGCTTCCCGCGCGACGCGCACCCAATGCCGGTGCTCTCGTCCGCGGTTTCCGCGCTGTCCACCTTCTATCAGGACTCCCTGGACCCGTTCGACGACGAGCAGGTGGAGCTGTCCACGTACCGCCTGTTGGCCAAGATGCCGGTCATCGCCGCCTATGCCCTGAAGAAGAGCATCGGCCAGCCGATGCTCTATCCGGACAACTCGATGAACCTGGTCGAGAACTTCCTGCGCCTCAGCTTCGGCCTTCCGGCAGAGCCCTATGACATGGACCCCACCGTGGTCAAGGCGCTGGATCTGCTCCTGATCCTGCACGCTGACCACGAGCAGAACTGTTCAACCTCCACCGTGCGCCTGGTGGGCAGCTCCAACGCCAACCTCTTCGCCTCCGTCTCCGCCGGCATCAACGCCCTCTTCGGCCCGCTGCACGGCGGTGCCAACGAGGCCGTGCTGAACATGCTGCGCCAGATCCAGGCGAGCGGCGAGCCGGTGGAGAAGTTCGTTGAGCGGGTCAAGAACAAGGAAGACGGCGTGAAGCTGATGGGCTTCGGGCACCGCGTCTACAAGAACTACGATCCGCGCGCCAAGATCGTCAAGGCCACGGCGCACGAGATCCTCGAGAAACTGGGCGGCAACGACGAACTGCTGGCCATCGCCATGCGCCTCGAAGAGGTCGCCTTGACGGACGAGTACTTTATTTCGCGCAAGCTTTACCCGAACGTGGACTTCTACACCGGCCTGATCTACAAGGCCATGGGCTTCCCGGAGAAGATGTTCACCGTGCTGTTCGCGATCGGCCGCCTGCCGGGCTGGATTGCCCAGTGGCGGGAAATGATGAAGGACCCGCAGACCAAGATCGGCCGCCCGCGGCAGCTCTATGTGGGAGAACCGGAACGCAGCTACCCTTCGGTATAGCGCACCAAGACCCGAGCAGGACGACGCCGGCAGCGCGCCTCAATGGTGCGCGGCCGGCGTCGTTCCTGTCTCATCGCCTGCGGGTGCCCGGCCTGCCGGTGCGCCCCGCCGTCGTAAAGGCACATCTGTGCTAAAAAGGACCAATGCCTAAATTTGTCGACGCTGCCCAGCGGCGCCAGGAAGTGGTTGAAGCGGTCTTCCGGATCGTCGCAGCAGACGGACTCGAAAGGGCCTCCCTCCGGGAAGTCGCAGACGAAGCGGAACTCGCCGTCGGATCCGTCCGCCACTACTTCTCCAGCAGCGACGAGCTGCTCACTCATTCCTTCGGTGTCGTCGTGGACCGGATCGTCAGCCGGCTGACGGCAGCCGACGAACGGCTCGGCGGGCTGGACCCCGGGACCCCCGAACATCACCAGGGCGTGTTAACCCTGTTGGGTGAGTTCCTGCCGCTGAATGACGAAAGCGCCGTCGACTCCTGTGTCTGGATGGCCTTCAAGAACGCCGCCAGGACCAAGCCGTTCCTGGCCCCCGAAGCGGACCGCAGCCACCGTGCCGTGGCAGCGATCGTCGGCAGGCTCATCATGGAGCTGAGCCAGGCCGGCGGCGACGGCGCGGAGCATGTCGACCAGTACCGGCTGGTGACCGAGGCTGAACGGCTGCTGGCCACCCTGGACGGCCTCACGATGCACGCTCTGCTGCAGCCGGAATGGATGACGGCGCAGATGTGCCGGGACGTGCTGGAGTCCCACCTGACCGGACTGGGCAGCCGCCGGATGGGCCATTAACGTGCGTTAACTTGAGGAATACACTGGGAACGTACGTCTTGCCAAGGGAGGCAATCGGATGCACCACACAGGCGGACCTGGCTGGCGGATCACCATGGACACATCTGGCCCCATGCTCATTGCGCTTTATGTTCGCGACGCCGCCGGCCTGGACAGTGCCGGGCATCCGGCACTCTGCCACGCCGCACCGAAGATCCGGCCCTCGGACCACACCCATCTCATTGCGGAGGTGGGCGGCGTCAGCGCCCTCAAGACCGAGTGGGAAGCCTGGTGGGACCAGCTTCTGAAAGCCCATCCCGAAATGTCGCCGGAACTGGGCCCGCCCGGCTTCCGTGCCTTCAGTAACTCACCGGCGCTGCGGCGCGTGCTCCAGGCACACTTCGGGGCGGCGTTGTCCTGGGCAAGGGAACGCCGCGGAGAATATGTCGCGCTGGAAGCGGAGCGGGACGCCGGCGGGGCGCAATTGCTGCAGGACATGGTGGACGACCGGCTCCTCGAAGTGGGCCGCGCCGCCAACGACTTCACCCTGACCATCATCGAACTTCCCTTGGCGGAGCCGAGGGCCTGGTATCTGGAGCCTGACAAGATCATCATGAGTTCGGAGCTGATGTCCCAGCCTGAGCTGTTCCGCAGCTACGTGCAGCCCGTGGTGGACCTGCTCGTCTGAGCCCGGCGGACCGCTGCCGGCGGACGGGAGTGGGCGCCGGGATGGAGCGGGAGGCGGGGCTCCTGACTGGTCTGCCTACGGCGTCGGAGCCTCGGCGACCGTCACCCTGAGCTGTCCGGCCGGTACCTCGGCGGCCTGCCAGCCGTTGCGCTCCTGCCGCGTCCAGCCGCGGCCGTCCACCTGCACATCGATGATGGAGAGCGCCTTCGCGTTGGCTACCGCCCACTGCGCCATGGCCCAGGCCTGGGGGCCGTCAGCTTCAACCGTCAGCGTCCGGCCCTCCGCGGAGGCCGTCAGTTCGCCGAAAGCTGAGGTCAGCCGTCCCTGGACGGCTTCGGCGTCTCCCGCCTCGTCGGCGGTGCGCAGCGAGCAGTCCAGGCCGGCGTCGGTCTGGCCGCTCAGCGCCGAGGCGAAGGCCCGGGCCATCACTTCGTGCTGGGCGTAGGCCCCCGGGAACGCCGAGCGCTGAATCTGCTGCGCGGCGTCGGTTATCTCCAGCGTCTGGTAGCCGGAGACTTTCACGAGGGCGCTGTAGAACGAATTGCTCGCGTAGTAGGGGTCCATCACCTGTTCCGTGGTGCCCCAGCCCTGGGACGGCCGCTGCTGGAACAGGCCGCGGGAGTCGGGCCCGGCCTGGTCACCGTGGCCGATGTTCCGCAGCTTGGATTCCTGCATGGCCGTGGCCAGGGCGATGCTGGCAGCCCGGGCGGGCAGTCCCCGCCGGACGGCGACCGCGGTGATCAGGGCGGCATTCGCGGCCTGGTCCGTGGCAAGTTCGGTCTCGCCGCCGCCTACTGCCGTGCAGCGTTCGGTGACCAGGGTTTCGGAGCGCTGCAGGAAGACCACCGCCGTGTAGATGCCCCCGGCGACCATCGCCAGGGTCAGCAGGAGCACCATCCGACGGCGCCAGCTGCCTGTTCGTGCCACGAAACTACTCCCTCGGGCCCTTCCGGGCCGGTCTGTTACCGCGCCGCATCATCCGCAGGCGTCCTGTCCGCCTAAGTATCCGGTAAGAACCTCAGTTGGCGTGCAGTGCCTCATTGAGTTCGACGGTCTGGCCCTTGCGCGGAAGCACTTCCACTTCGCCGGTGGAGGAGTTGCGGCGGAAGAGAAGGTTGGGAACACCGGAGAGCTCCACGGCCTTGACGATCCGGGCGGTGTCCTCGCCGTCGGCGTCCTTGCCGCCCACCACGCGTACCCGCGTACCGGCCGTGACATAGAGGCCTGCCTCAACGACGGAATCGTCCCCGATGCTGATGCCCACGCCCGAGTTGGCGCCGAGCAGGACGCGCTCGCCCAGGGCGATCTTTTCCTTGCCGCCGCCGGACAGGGTTCCCATGATCGATGCGCCGCCGCCGACGTCGGAACCGTCACCGGCGACCACGCCGGCAGAGATCCGCCCCTCGACCATGGACGTGCCCAGGGTGCCGGCGTTGAAGTTCACGAAGCCCTCGTGCATGACCGTGGTGCCTTCGGCCAGGTGCGCGCCGAGGCGGACCCGGTCGGCGTCGGCAATCCGGACACCGGAGGGGATGACATAGTCGACCATCCGGGGGAACTTGTCCACGCCGTAGACGGTCACGGCGCCGCGCTTGCGCAACCGGGCGCGGGTCAGTTCGAAGTCCTCGACGGCGGCAGGCCCGAAATTGGTCCAGACGACGTTGGGGAGCTTGCCGAAGATGCCGTCCAGATTGATGCTGTTCGGCAGGACGAGACGGTGCGAGAGCAGGTGCAGGCGCAGGTACGCGTCCGCCGTGTCCGCGGGGGCCTCGTCAAGGTGGATCTGGACAAAGACGACTTGCTGATCGGTGCCGCGGTCGGCGTCGCTGCCGGAGGCGGCAATGTCCGTCAGGGCCTGGTCTGCGCCCTCGATGTCCCGCAGATTCTGCGCCGCGGTTCCCAGCGCCGGTGCCGGGAACCACACGTCCAGCACGGTGGCTTCACCGTTCCGGGTGGACACGGTGGCAAGCCCGTAGCCGTAGGCGGAGCGGGAGTCGGCGGGCACAGCGGAGGAAGCGGTCTCAGTCATGCCCCAAGTCTATAGAGGCCGTCCGCGCTCCCCGAAACCCGTGACGACCCAAGTAACTGGCAGTAGGGGCCGTTCTGAGCCTCCAGAACGGGAGTGTCCGTTTAACGGTGGATCCGTGGCTGGCATTTAATTGATTCTTCCTTCGAAGGTGATGGCGAACGCGTTCAGGGCCGGCTTCCACCTCGTCGCCCATCGTGCCCTGCCTTTGCCAGTCG